>NZ_CP022256.1 GCF_003119195.2 Azospirillum baldaniorum
CCCACTGCGGCGGCCGCGGCCGGCCGCGGCGCACCAGATCGACGATCCGGCGGTCGAAGGCGTGCTTGGACCAGCCATAGGCGTTGAGCGGACGAAGCTCGGCCAGGGCCGCCGGGTCGTTGTCATCCACGAACCCCCGCGCACCGTCGCCGTAGGTGGCGGCCGAGGAGGCGTAGATCAGCGGCACGCCGCCGGCGGCGCACCATTCCCAAAGATGGGCCGAGAATTTTATGTTCGTGTCGACGATCAGATCGACGTCGGTGGCGGTCGTCGCGGAAATGGCCCCCATATGGACCACCGCGCGCACGGTGCCCGCCGTACGGTCAAGGAAAGCCGGAAGCTCCGCCGGCGCCACGAAATCCGCCACCAGATGCTTGGCGAGATTCCGCCACTTCTGGCCGCTGCGCAGCCGGTCGCAGACCACGATCTCACAGTCGTTCCAGCCGTGCAGGGCGGCGGCGATGTTCGAGCCGATGAAGCCGGCCCCCGGTGACGATGATGATGTCAGTCATGAACGGACCATAGATACCGGGGTGTTGCCCAAGGTGACCGGCCGATGCCCCCGCTTGAGGTGCCAAGGCAGCCTTTATGAGGAGGAACTTTCATATACCATCTGGTTGGCCCCGTCTTCTGGCTTTGCAGCATCGCTGTCCAATTCACCGGCAGACGGGAAGAAAGGCGCGTCGAGCGTCCTTTTCTTCCATACCCTGGCCACATCCGGTTGCCATGCGGCAACCGGATCGGCGCCCCATACCGCCAACGCACTGTTGACACTTCGTTAATTGAAAAACCGTTGCCCAGCTCTCTTCCGAGCCGGCTGTGGACCGGCGACGGAGCCTCCCCCTGCCCCCGCATCCATTGGCGCAGAAGAAGGCCGCCGCCGCTCCTTTGGATTCCCGACCCTCAGGTCGTCTGGCCGGTCTCCGAGACGAGGGCTGCTTCGCAGACGATGGAGCCGCTTTCCAGTCGGCGGCCCGTGGCTTCTTGGCCAATGAGGCGGCCATCATGCCATCCTTCTCCGAAGCCTCCCCGTTGGCCTCGGAGCGGATTTCAGAAAGGACCTCGAGCCCAGCCCCGGATTCCGCCTTCGGCTGCGTCCCGTTGTGATGGACTCCGTTGTGCTGGGCCGCAGCGGCGGGCTGATGCCATTCGATGCCGACGAGGAGAACGCCGAGGCACCGGAAGTCCGAGCCAAGCCCGACATCCTGCGGAACCAGCGCGCTGTCCGTAACCAGGGACACCTTCATGAGGCTCCCGGCCCGGCCCGTTCCGGACGGCAACTCGACGGGTACGGCCTGCGCGTCCATGTGCGACATCGTCCGGCTGGTCACGACGACGTCGTCGATCAGGACATCGACCCGCGCCTGACCTTGATGACCGGCAGAGACCGCGGCGCAATGCAGCGTCATGCGGGAGCCCGGGCGCATATCCGTGGGGATCGCGATCCAGATGTCTCCACGCTCCCCGTTGGTCCAACGGCCGAGCGCCTCCCTGACATGCCAGTTGGGGAACAGGGGCGACCCGCTCCAGCGCCTCGTCGACGCGGCCAGGAAGGCCTTTTCCGGCAGGGTGGCCCAAGCGTTTCAGCTCCACCTCGGCGACCCGAAGGCCAAGCAGGCGGCGGTCGCCGGACATGCCCAAGCGCTGCGGGCTGACGGCCCGCGTTCCGACGGAACGCGATCGTGATCTCCTTGCTCCCCTGCGGCAGCGCGGAACCGAGACCGAGGGGCACGATCCGCGACACCAAGCCGACATTCGGAGCGGTCAGATCGACCGGAACGCGATGTCGGTGCCTTCGACGGCGATTGTGGCCTTGTCGTCCGGCTTTGCCCGTCGACAGCGCCGCGACCTCCAGCAACAGAAGCTCGTTCCGGCCCTCGATGTTCACGGTGCAATCGAGACGCCCAAGGTCGCCGATCGACCAGACGCCCTGCTCCTCCGCCGCGTACCAACCCCAGGGCATGAACGCCCGCTGGACCGCCGCGTTGGCCGAGGACAGCACGACGCTCCGGGCCCGCTCGGCAGTCGGGGATGGTGCGCTGGGCCTGCGGAAACGGGCTGGTCCAATCGGAGCTGGGCGATCACGAATTCGCCCGGCCCAGCCTCCTGATTGCCGATCATCCCGAGTCGACAGGAAGACGATCTCGGCGGGATCCCTCTTCAACAGGACCGCCATCGGCAGAACCATGCGCCGGGAGCTCGGCACGTCGGTCTCGATGGTCCAGCTGTCGACAAACTCGTCGTTCACCAGCACCGAGACCACAAGGCTTTCGCCAGCGGAAACGTCCGCGACGATGGCCGCCTCCAACATCGCGTCGCTTTGCGCGACAGATCGATGGTGCCGCCCCGCAGGCGAAGGCTGCCCTCTGGGACCGGAAGCCGTCGAAATGGACGGTCGCGGCGTCCGACCCGCGAGCTGCGCGTCGTCCACCGCCGCCGCCATCCAGCTGCGGTTCACCGGGTAGCGGGACGCGCCGCGCTGAGCCTGAACGCCTGCGCGAGGTTCAGCGTGGGCGGGGCGCGAGCGCGCCACGAAGCTCGCTGCGCGTCGCCAGCAGGTCGAGGCTGTTCGTCGTCGTCGACACGCTTGCAGGCTGAAGCCGGTCACGCCGAGACCGAGGAGACGATGGTCTTCGGAATTCGCGACGACCTCGCTGACCTTGTATCTTTCCATCGCGGTCAACTCGATGACGATCTGCCCATCGTCGTCGATCAACCCTTCGGAATCAGCGCCTTGCCGGCAGCGTAGGGCCAGCCGCCCCGCCCGTCGTGGAGCGGAAATCCCAGTCGGCGACTTTCACGCCGTTGGCAACGACGCTGCAACGGTCCGTCTTGTTCGCCTTGCTGAAATGCTTGGCGATCACCGTCAGGATCAGATCCTCGTCCGGCTTCGCCGTCAGGACGACGCGAATCCTCGCCGTGCGCGAGCTTGCCCAGGCCCCCAGCCTTCGCGCTGGAACCAGCCGCCATGACGGTAGCGCGGCACGGCTCCTCCGCGGTGAACAGCACGAGATCGCCGAGCGTGTAAAAGTCGCGCCGGGCCGGAACCAGGGGCGTGGACAAAGCCTTCAGCATCCCCGCGGCCGTGTCCATCCACGAGGTCGGAACATACTCGTCGCGGATGCGGGCTTCCTTCGCGTCACGGGCGCTCTTCGACGTCGCGTAGTGCTGGATGGCCGCCGCCCAGAGCTTGCGGTCCAGAGGGTCGAGCAGATCGGTGAGCGTGGGGGCGATTTCCGGAACCGAGGAGCGGTTCGACGCCACGCAGATCTTGCCGTAGCTGAGGCTTTCACCGACGGGCAGCCCCCAGCCTTCGTAAAGCGACGGGTAGACCGTGAACAGGCAGGTCCGATAGAGCCAGTCGAGAAGGGCGTCGTCGACGTCGTTCAGAATATGGATGTGCCGGTTGACCAGGCGATCCTCCTGGATCGTCCGGGCCATCTCGCCGCCGTTCCACAACACCCCGCCGGCGATCACCAGATGCGGGCAGCGATCGCCCATCGTCGTCCGGAGCATGGTCCAGACGTCGTACAGAAGCCCGTAGTTCTTCCGCGCGTGGATGCCGCCGGTGGCGAGGATGAAGGGAACCTTGGAGAATTTCGCCTGGATCGCCCGGCCTTTCTCGGACATCTCCATGGCGAAGATGCCGATGGCGTCGGCCAGCCGGAACTTGCCGATCGAGCACAGGTCGAGATCCGTTTCGAGCGCAAGCGCCTCAAGGTCCGAACGCGTGTTGTCGGAATAGGCGAGCAGGCGATCCGTCGTCTGAAGCAGCGTGTTCAGGTTCGCCGTGAAGCGTCCGGAATAGCCGTCCAGGAACCAATGCGGGAACAGCACCGGGGTCAGATCGTGCATCAGCACCGACAGTTCGAGCCGGTGCTCAATGGCGAAAGTCGACAGGAAATGGACGTAGGAGGCGTTCTGCATCCAGCTGCTGCCGACCACGACGAACCGGGAGCCCGGACGGAAGGTCCCCTTCTCGATCGGGAACACGGTCGTCGCCTGGAGATAGGCGGACAGCAGGTCGCGGGCGACGATCGATTGGGGAATTTCGACGAAGCCGACCTCGACCGATCTCCACACCACGAAGCGGACCCGCACCCCCTTAGTGGCAAGAAGGGCGGTGGCCATCGAACGCTCCACCCGCACGATGCCGGACCGGGTGGTGGCGTTGTTGGCCAGGGTGGTCAGATCGAAGACGATCTCGAGGGGGTCCTGGACCTCGCCCGTCTCTGCGGCGGCCTTTTCGTTATGGACCGGCACGGGCAGCGGCGCCACGCGCGCGACGCCGGGCGGACGAATTCCGGCCGCGCGGCGCGCGGCGACCTCCTCGTAGACGTCGGTCACGGCGGTCGTGTGGACGTCCCAGGAGAAGGAGCGGGCGACATGATCCTTGAGGGATTCACGGTCGCCGTCGGACCAACCGCCTTCCCAGGCCTCCAGAACGGCCTGGCGGATGGAGGCCGGGTCGGCGGGGTCGCAGTAAAGGGCGCGATCGCCGAAATACTCCCGCTCCGACGACCGGTCGCTCAGCACCATCCGCGCACCGGCCGCGCCGGCCTCAAGCGCGGCGAGCGGGGCTCCCTCCGCCCAGCTCGGCAGGGTGAAGACGCGGGCTCCGGCGATGGCCGAGCGCAGCATTTCCGAGCCCGGCTCCAGGCGATCGATGATAAGAAGGTTCGGTCCGCCGAAGGACTTCACGAGCCGCAGATACTCCTCGTCGCCGGGATGGCCGATGAGGACGAGCGGAATGCCGGTGTCGCGCAGCGCCAGGGCGAGCAGGAGCTGGTTCTTGCGGTGCTCGATCCGGGCGACGCACAGCACATAGTCCTTCAGCCCGTAAGCCGAGCGGAACAGGTCCGGATCGCCGCAGGAGAAGAGCGCGGCATCGACCGGGTTGCGGACGATCCGGCTGACCTCGGGCAGGGAGGGCACCAGCGTCGCCGTCAGCGCGCGTTCCCGCTCGCCAAGGAAGACGAAGGCGTCCGCCGTCTCCGCCAACTCGCGCAGGGCGTCGAGGTAACCGGGCTCAGGCTCCCCGCGCAGGCCGTCCTCCGACCGCATGGCCTGACGGGTTCTGGCCCAGGCCATCGCCGCTTCCGCGTGCTCCGGCGAGGTAGCGCTGCGGAAGACGCGCAGGATGTCGGCCTGCCAGAGCCCGGCCTCGGACAGGTCGAGCATGATGGGAGAGAAGACGAACGGCTTGCCAAGCGTCGCTGCCCGGCGGGCGATCCGGACAGCCGAAACCGGCGGCCACACATTGTAGGCGTGGACCAGATCGTAGCGGGGCAGGTCGACCGTCGGATAGCGAAGCGCGGCCGCCTCGATATCCTTCTGCCGCAGGGCCTGGGCGGTGCGCGGAATACGGACGCTGGGGCCCCCGATGACGGTGCTCTCCAGCCCATGGCTCAGCAGGGCGACGGAACGGACCCGGCGGCACGAGACCGGAGCGCTGGTCGGCACGAGGTTCCGCTCCGTTGCAAGGCGGCGGAACAGCGCGTCATGCCCCTCGGCCCAAGCGTCCCAGGTCATGCCGGACACGGCCTCGCGCAGGGCGAATTTCTTCTCGCGCAGGCCGCACAGAACCGCGCGCAGCGACTGCGCATCGCCGTTGTCGAAGGGAATGTGCGGAAAATCCTGAACCCACCCGGTGTTCGAACCGATCACCGGAACGCCGGAAGCCAGGGCTTCCAGGACGCACATCGGGCCGCCTTCATTGGTCGCCGGCACCAGAATGTAGTCCATGGAGCGGTAGAAGGCCGGCAGTTCCTCGTCGGTCAGCTTCAGCGCCGGTCCGGGCCACCCTTCGCCGGTGAAGTGCCACTCGATCCCCGGAATGTCCATGACCGCATTGACGAGCGCCTCTCCCTTGCGGCCCGTGTGATAGGTGCGGCCGACGACGGCGATCTTCAGGGTGGGGGCGAAGCGGTCAAGATCGACACCCGGCGAAATCACCGTGTTCGCTATGCCGGCGTCCGCCAGTATCCGCCCGGTCGCCTTCGACATGGCGATGGCCGCGTCGACGTCACGCGCCGCGGTCAGAAACCGCCCCGCCGTGGCCGGGTCCTGTTCCTGGTGCGTGAAAAGCGCCACCTCTACTGGAGAGACGCGCTCCTTACGGCATCCGTAAGTTATATAATATTGAATAGGGGAAGAGGCATCGGGCAATGTATCAAAACGAACGTAAGAAAGCCTCTTTGCAATTTCATTTGCCAGACGTTCAAGAATCCATCCACGGTCCGACAAAACGATGTGAACGAGGCGGTTCATCACACTCTCTTCTGGCAAATTTCAGATGCTCATCGACTTTAAGACGACAAAAGAACAAATGCCGTCCAATTCATTCCATACCATTCGACGATGCAGACGGTAAACAACTTTTCAAGTTGAGCCGTGAATCAAAAAATATCACAGGGAAACAAAATATGCGGGGATCAGCAAACAGGAAAAAATTCTTGATGCTGAAGCCGCGAATGGCGTAGGATCGCGTTACAAAGAGAGGAGACTCGCCCGCCCGGCACCGCCGAGGCGGGTTTTTTCGTGCCTGAGCCACATGAAAAAGGAGATTTTTATGAGAGACTTGCTGACTCATAAGGACGCTATGGGCACACCGAGCGCCGTGCTCTCCGTCTCCGATTCCCGCTACGCCCTGGTGCTCGCCGCCGGGACGGGAAAGACGGTTTCGGTGCCTAACGATGCGAAAACAGTCCTTTTTGCGTCCACCGGCCCCTTCTGGGTGCAGTATGGAGCCGCCGCGGTTCTCCCGGTGGCGGACGACGTGAGCGGCGTGGCGCCCGAACTGGCCCCCGCAGCGCGCAGACTGGACGGAACGACCTTGCTGGGGCTGGTCGCCCCGTCCGACTGCACCGTCTCCCTGACCTTCTTCGGGTGACGCCATGACCGCCCCCTATACGCTCAGCCTGATCAGCACACCGCCGGTCAATCTTACCCCCTACGCCGCCAAAGCCGACCCGAGCTTCACCGGCACGGCGACCTTCGCAGGCAGCGTGCAACTGGCAGCCGGCAGTCTCGCCGCCCCTTCACTCAGTTTTTCCAGTGACGCCGACACCGGCTTCTGCCGGCCGGCCAACGACCAGATGACGTTGGTCGCCGGTGGAGGAGCCGTGTTCCGAGCCGCCGCCGTCACCGGGCAGGTGAACAATCTGGTCGTGTTCTCCGGAGCGTCCGGCGCCCCTCCGGTCATCGCGGCGGAAGGCGCGGACGCCAACATCGGCCTGCGCCTGATGAGCAAGGGAAGCATGCAGGACTCTTCCGATATCCTGCTGCTGAACGGGGCCGGCCGATCACTCGCCCGCTTCGGCAGCGGCACTGGTGGGACCATTGTCAACTCCCTGCTCGTCCGCGCCCAATCATCCGGACAGCCGGTGCAGATTTACGCCGAAGGGAACGACGCCAGCATCGACTTGGCGCTGTATGCGAAGGGCAGCACCGGGCGCATCCGCTTCGGCACCTTCACGGTCGGCAGCGACGCACCCGTCACCGGCTTCATCGAGATCAGGGACGGTTCAGGCGCGCTGCGCAAGCTCGCCGTGATCGCCTGACACCCCACGTCAAGAGGAGCATTCACCATGGCGCTCATCAAGCCTATCCCCACGCCCTTCGGCCCCGACGCCGCTTACTGGCATATTCTGGCCTTCGAGGCCAACCGCCCCCAGGGAGCCGCCCGCACCGTCCTGGCCGGCTACGTGAATGCAGACACCCGCGCCTCCGGCTGCCGCCCGCTCGCCACCATCACGCTGGATTTGGCTGGTCCTCTCTTCCCCGGCACCGAGGAAGGCATCCGCTACACCGACCTTTACGCTGCGATCAAAGTTGCTACCAACGATCCGAACAGTCCAGCGGCGGTGCTCGCCGGAGCAATGGACGGATAAAATGACGCTTCACGCGGGATGCGGCAAAGCCGCATCCCGCTTCAAAAAAACTTCTCCACCCCCTCCACCTGCATAGATAGCAAAAGCCTCAGTGTATAAAAAATTTTTAGTGACCTTAATGACACAATGTGTTATTTAGAGGAAAAATTTTTCATTTTTAGCTCTCAAAAGGAGAGGTAAATGGATTATTTAATTGATGGAAAACTTGGATCACCTGCCGATAATGAAAAAAGAGCGCTTCTTGCTTGGGAGCAAGGAGAAGAGTTCGTAACCAGCAAGCCAGTTCTACTCTCCATAGAATCCACCTCTGTTTGCAACCTTAGATGCGTAATGTGCCCACATGCTATTGGTGCAGTGCGCCGACCAAAGCATATGGATAAGGAGGTCGCGGATAAGCTGGAAGGATTTCTTAAATCCGCGAAGAGCATTCAACTCCATGGTATCGGAGAACCTCTCCTTAGTCCAGCATTTTGGCAATTTCTTTCAGCTGTACAAGACAATCACGAAGCACATATTGAAGTGAACAGCAACGCTGTGCTCCTAACAGATACGACAATTAGCAAAATACTAGATTCAAATTTGAAAACTATAAATATATCTCTTGATGCCTGCACTCGCGAAATGTATCAGAAAATACGCGGCGAGAAATTTGAAAAAGTATCAATGAATATAAAAAGATTGTGCGACAAACGGAGGGAAAAAGTTGATTCAGAGCTTAAAATATGGCTCAACATGACAATTATGAAAGAAAACTACAAAGAAATTCCTTATTTTGTTTATTTCGCGAAAGCTATTGGAGCTGACCACACGCACTTTAACGATTTAAACGCTTTCAATGCGCATACTTTGTTAAACTGGAAAGTCGAAAGAGGAGATTTTATATTTAATTATTCAGAGCAGATGATCGACTCCGTAATAGATGAGGTTCATGAAAAACTTAAAGAAGCAAAAAGAAATGCTGAAATTCTTGGGATAGGCTTTAGCATTAGCGGAAACAAGAAACTTCATTTGGAGTAAAATCAATGTCATCGCCGCGTCAATGCACAGCACCATGGTATTGGATGCAAGTTATCACAGATGGGACTGTGCGTCCTTGCTGCTTTTCAGCACAAGACATAGGAAGCCTTCATCACAGCTCAATCGAAGAGATTTGGAACGGAGATCTTATAAAAGAATTACGCCGTTTTATGCACCAAAATCGTGTGCATCCAATTTGCCAAAATGCGCCATGTAAATTTATACAAAAGAACAATGCCAAAAAAGATGCCCTTCCTCGCTTAGGAGATCGCATCTTTTTCGGAAAAAATGGAGCTGGATCAATATATATGATCGAAGGATGGCATACTCAAGAATATTGGGGATGCTGGTCAAAAGAAAAATATGCAAAAATATCCTTTCCAAATTTTGACGACTTACTAGAGGGAAGTACTGTTGATATAGCATTGAGAGGCTTGAAAAGTGAATCCAATGTTTCTATTTCTGTCATGACGAATGCCTCGGAAGCCGTGATGGCCAATTTTTCTCATTTTGGTAATTTTCTGGTATCTGTTCCCATAAGCAAAGAAACTGCTAATCTGCCTTCCCTGGATATCACTATCGAGACAAGCCACGTCTCAAGCCCAGCTCAGCGTGGAATCAACAATGATCAGCGGCCAATAGGCGTCGGGATAACATCCATTCATGTGCACAAAGGGCTGTCGTAAACGCACATAGACTGCATTGGTATAAATGAATATGGAGTAGTATATTAAGTAAAAGTTAAATAGATACGCTGTTTGATTAAAAAATCTTATGGCGATGCTCATAAATGAGCCAAAACAGAATAAATTTACTCTGGAGTTCCGGTCATGCCTTACAACCTTTCCATTCCAGGTCAGATGTCTGAATGGGAATTGCAGGCAATTGAAGCTGTTGCAGCGCTTGTTCCTCCCGATGGCACCATTGTCGAGATCGGTTCTCTGTTCGGTCGATCGAGCTGGGCCTGGGCGAAAAGCGCCGATCCCAGCGTCACCGTCCATTGCATCGACCCCTGGGAGGAGAATCACGGCATCCGGCCGATGGAGCAGGCCCTCGGGATCACCTACGGGATCGACCAGTTCCGGGCCTATCTGTCGGACTGCCCGAACGTGAAAGCCTTGCAAGGGTACAGCCCGGACAATTTCCAGGACTGGAATCGTCCGGTGGATCTCTTCTTTGAGGATTCGGTCCACACCAATCCTATCCTGTCCCGGAATCTGGAATTCTGGAGCCGGCACCTGCCCCCGACCGGAATTTCATGCGGGCATGATTACCGCCCCCGCTTTCCCGATGTGATGAACGGCGTCGACAGGCTCGCCCGGAGCCTGGAACGGGAGATCCTTGTCGTCGATACGCTCTGGTGCCTGCTGCCGCCGGTTTCGAAGGTTCCAGCCGCGAAGGCCGTGCGCGAGAAGCTGCTGACGCTCGCTGCCGAGGCTCGCACGGATGCCTTGACCCGGCCGTACGCCCACACGTTCCAACTGCGCAACAAGCCGGACACCGTCTCACCCGGCGGCACCATGCTGATCGATGTCTATGCCTGCAACGAAAGTCGCCACCCTTGGATGGACGGCTCCGGAGCACCGGCGATCGCGCATGTTTCCGTCCATGTGCATACCGAGCACGGAGAAACATCGGGCGCGCTGCTTCCACTGCCCAAATCTCTTTCGCCCGATCGGCCGGTCACGGCGCAGCTTTCCGTCTGCCTCGGCCCGCTGCCTCCTGGCACCCATCAGGCGAGCGCCCGCTTGGTCCTGATCTCCGCCAGCGGTGAGGTTCTGCGAACCTTCGAAACCGAGGAGCGCTGGACGGTCCGGATGGATGGAAACGCCGCTCTTCCCACGTCATTGCGGCTTTATCAGGCCTTTCAAACCGATCGCCCCGTTAATTTCGAAAGCATCGATGCGCTGGATGTTCACGCGGCCTATCGCATCCTGCTCGGCCGGCCGCCTGAAGGCCCTCAGCAGGTGGCGAGCCATTTGGCGGCCGCCCAGACCTTGTCCGGGCTTCGACGGCGTTTCATGACGTCGCAGGAATTCATAAGCGGCAACCTGAAGCTGGCCCCGTCGCCACCGGACGTACAGCCTGCGCCTGCCACCGGGCGAGCGCACGACGAACGAACGCCCTTGGCCGACCGCCTGCCGGAGCTTCTGCGGAATGGGCTGAACGGGCTGTTCAAGCCGTCGACCGACCCGACCAGCGGCGTGACCTCCTATCTCCTGCGCCGGTCGGCGGCACCGCTGCAGCAATCCTTCTATTTCACGCAGCCCTGCTGGAGCCGGGACGGCCGCTTCCTGTGGCTGTATTGCGCCCATCCGCCGTCCGGCTCGGCCCGCGACGGGCGTACGCTGGCCGTGGTGGATTTCCAGACGGGGACTCTTACCAACTTCCCGGAAACCCAATTCACGGATGCCTCCCCTTGGGTGGACAGCCACGACGGTTCGGTCGTCTGGGCGACACAGAACGCGGTGTGGCGGCGCAGCCCGGAAACCGGCGGCCAGCCGGTCTGCCTGACGCGCATTCCGGACGATCTGCTGCGCAAGCGCCCCGTCTGGCGTTTGGCGACCCATCTGACCCGAAGCGCCGACGGCGCCTGGTTCCTTCTCGACATCACCGTCGGCGGCGACCGTCTCCTGGGCGGCATTCCCTTCGAAGGCGGCGACCTGCAAATCTGGCAGCGGCTGGACCGAGGCTGGCACCACGCCCAGTTCTCCCCCACCGATCCCGACCTGATCCTTCTGGCCGAGGAGGAGCGGATCGACCCGCGGACCGGCGTCGTCACGCCACCGCAGGGCCGCATGGCGCTGTGCCGGCGGGAAGGCCCTCTGCGCCCGCTCGGACTCGGTGCGACGGTGGGGCACGAATGGTGGGACCGTTCGGGCACGGCCATCTGGTATGTCGATTTCGAGCGGGGCACCATGCGGGTCGGCCTGGACGGACAAGCCCCCGAATGCGTCTGGCCGGCCGGCAACTGGCACGCCAGTGCGAGCCGCTGCGGCCGCTATCTCGTCGCCGACACGCAGCCCGAAACCACCCAGGGCCGCGGGCCATCCACCTCCGTGCTGTTCCTGAACCGGCAGACGAAGCGGGCGGTGCCCATCGTCACCGCGATGCCGGTCGCCTCGCCCAGCCTCGAACCCTATCACCCGCACCCGCATCCCAGCTTCCAATGCGATGACCGAATGGTTGTCTACACCACTCATCTCGCAGGAGGCCCCGACCTGGCCGTTGTCCCCGTCGCCCATCTGGTCGCCGCGACATCCTGATCCACAACGCCCGGCCGAGATCGTATGGACGGCCCCGGACCCTCTGTCCAGGGCCGCCAGGGGCTTTTGGGCATAACCTTTTGGCCTACTATCCTTAGGGCCGAAATCATTGTTGGCGCCACCGCCGGAAGCCCTAAGCCAAACGCGGTGAGCCCTCGCAATTTTTTGCGGCGCAGAAATTTTTGAAGAATACAAAAACTCACCGCGCCGATCGTTTATTTACTATAGCCTCAGATCATTCAGCATGTTTCAAAAGTGAAATTGTCAAAATTTATTATACTCACCAATCAACCGCCCAAATTTCAGGAAATATTGGACGGCATCATTCCACAACCATTGAATTCCCTTCTTGAAAGCTCCTTCACCCTAAGAAGGTTCATATTTTTTTAATGGCTTCCGCTCCTTTTAGATATAGTAGGGTCAATTTCAGCCTATGCCGTCGCCCTTGCCGGCTGCGCGGGCGAAATGAACGAAAGGAATAAGCATGGCGGCCGTCTCTCCAGCGAGGTCGACCCTCCACGGAAAGCAGCACGTCATCATCGCCATCAAGCCGGCCCTTCCTTGAAGGCCGGCCCTTGAAGGCCGTGGCGTCATCCTGAAGCGGGCGATGCGGGTTGCCGCGCACCGGCCGGGCGCCGGTCGCCCTCCCCCGCCGATCTCCGGACATCAAGGCTCGAAGACAAGATGAAGCATATCGTGGTTTCCGAGGACCTCCCGCAGGCGAAGCTTCTGGCCCAGTGGATTCCGGAGGTCGATGCGGCCGACGCCCTGGCCACATGCCGGATGATCGCGGCTTCGGGAACACGGGCCGCCCCCTTCTTCACCCCGCTGGCCACGGCGCGGTGGCTGTCGCGCGGGTGGAGCGCCTCGGCCATCGCCAAGGCGAACGAGGCCGAGCAGTTCCGCTTCCTCGGCTGGTACTGCTTCTCGCAGCCGAAGAACCTCATGCGCTGGGCCGACATCCAAGACATCGAGGCGATCCTGGGAACCCTGACCAACAGCGTGGTCGGACCGACCTCGGTCAAGGAACTGCCGCTGACGGCGCTGATGCTGGTCGCCTGCTTCGCCTCCGAGGATCAGCCGATCAATCTTGATGGCGTCAGGACCTGCGATCCTCTGATCACATGGTACGCCGATGAGCTGCTGCGCTGGTTCTGTCTCCAAGGCGTGCTTCAGCTTGGGCTGACCAGCCGTTTGACCAAAGAGCAGAAGGCCAGGATGCGCCAGCCGGTCCAGACGGGCGACGACGGGGTCTGGACCTGCCTGGCCGCCGCGTGGCTGCGCGCCCTGCGTTCCGACGTCAGCGAGGCCTTCGCGCTCAAGACGCCGGAGAGCGGGCAGCGGCTGGAGTCCTGGTTCCTGCAATACGGTCTGTGGGAACACGACCTGACCTATCTCCTGACACCCGACGAACTCGGCCTGATCCGCCAGGAGCTGACCAAGCCCGACGTCTCCAATCTGCCGGAGTTTCTGAAAGGCGTCATAAAGGGGGTGGAGCAGGTCACCTCCTCCGTCACGCAGCGTGCCGCCGCCTTGCACCGCAGGAGGGGATTCTGGCCCGAACTGCTCGGGCCGCAAGGAGCCGAGGCGATCGTCTTCCCGAACCGCGCCAAGAGCGGCGCAACGCCGCCGCGTCCCGCGACGGGCAGACCGGAAGGCTATCTGAGCGCCAGCCGCTACCGCATTGCGAACGGACAGCGCGTCCATTTCGTGACCGGCAGCAGCGCGGTCTCCCTGCTCCTCAGCGGCGGCTGGAACCTGCCTGAGCATTTCCATACCTGGTCCAGCAAGCCGATCTCGTCCATCGGCTTCGCCCTGGACCCCGGCGCGGTCGCCTTGCCCGCGGCGGCCAGCCACATCGAGATCGAGTTGGAGTTCCACTACGAGCAGGCTTCCTCCCAGCAGTTCGACACCTGCATGACCCTGACGCTGGACGGCATGGTGTTCGAGCACATCGAATTGCAGACCGTTCAGACCCCCGAACATTATTCGACCGTCAAGGCCACCCTGCCGTACCGGCCGGGCGTGCACGTTCTCGGGATCGGGCTGGACCGCGTGTTCTCGCCAAGCGAGTTCGGCAGCCATGACACCCGGATGCTGGGCGTCGCGGTGCGCAGCCTGCTCGTCCGGCTCACCTGATCCCTACGCCGCCGCCCCGCTTACCCAACGCCGCTGTGAGAGCGACCATGAGCACTTCCATCACTCACGCCGTCCCCTTCATCGTCCGGGGCGACCTGCGCAGCGAAACGGGGTATGCACGCGCCGCACGCGCCCTGACGAATCTGGTCGCCCGCTTCCCGGACATCGCCGTCTTCGGCATCGACCTGCACCCCAACCCGGCGGATTGCGGGGGCAACTTCGCCCACATGCTGATCGACGAGTCCCAGATGTGGCAGGTGGTTCGCCAATCGACGCAGACGCCGATCGTCCTGCACTACACCGGGATCGACGATTTCGTCCAGGTGCCCGGCGCCGTCAACATCGGCGCCTTCTACTGGGAAACGGACACCCTCGTGCACCAGCGCCACTGGCCGCTGCGGCTTGCCGGCATGGACCGGATCTGGGCGCCGACGTCGTTCCTCGGCACCTACGCGCGCGCCTCGGGCTTCACGGGCGACGTCACCGTCGTGCCCTGGCCCCACGAGTTCCCGGACCAGGCGCCCGCCGTGAGGCCGGGCGCCCTGGAGAGCATCCAGGCCCTGTATTTCGGCCGCTCCGGGCCGTCCGGACGCTTCCAGACGCAGACGGTGTCGTTGCGCAAGATCCGCAGCGAGGCCCGCAACCTGTTCGTCTCGGTGCAGTCTCTGGCGCCGCGCAAGGGGTTGCCGATCCTGCTGCGGGAATGGCGCAACCACATCGACGATCCGTCCTGCCAGGACATTCTGGTCCTGCGCCTCGCCTTCCGGCACGCGCATGGGATCAACGCCGCCCCGGCGGAGCATTTCGAAGCCATCCTGAAGACCATCGGCTTCGACGGGGTGGACCCGCGCATCGCCATCATCCACGACCATCTGCCCGATCCGCAGTTGTCGGCCCTGTACGGGGCGTGCGACTCCTACGTCTCGGCCTCCTACGGCGAGGGCTTCGGCGGGCCGATCATCGAGGCGATCTCCGCGCATCGCCCGGTGATCGCCCCCCGCCACACGGGCATCGCCGACCTGCTGCCCGCCGACCATCCCCTGACGGTGAACTCCGTCCGCAAGTGCGTGGGCCTCAAGGGCAACGTCTCGGCCTATCCCTACTCATCGAGCTGGTATCTGCCCCTGCCCGGCGAGATCGCCGGCCGGCTGCGCGACTTCGCCGCGATGGACGCCTCCCGGCGCGCCGCGGTGGTCCGGAAGGCCCGGCAGCACGCCATCGACTTCTGCTCGTCCTGGCGGTTGATCGCCATCCTCGGCGACGAGATCGCCCGCATTCGCGCACCGGCCCTGCCACCCATGGCCACGCAGCCGGCGCAGGAGCCTGCCATGCTGTCCTAACCGGATTGTCCTTCGGGAATCATCGGATCGATCGCGACGGAAATCTGGAAGACCATCATGACCCTGACCCTCGACATGAGCCCGACGCTCATCAACCGGACGGCCGTCTTCAACATCTGCAACGACATCGCCCGGATCTTCGCCGATGTCGATCCCTGGCTCTACTACTTCGGCGTCACCGTCAAGCAGGCCCCGGTGGCGGCGGAGGCGGACACGCTGAAGGGCATCCTGTTCCAGGCGCTGTCCATGGCGGGCGAAGGGCGTTTCGACGAGAGCCGCCTGAATTTCGGGAACGTCCTGCGCCCCAGCCGAAAGGACGGCGAACGGCGCTTCTTCATCGACCCGCTCTACATCCTGTTCTCCGACCTCTACCCGACCGACGTCGTCACGGTGCTGGACGTGTCGACCGTCACGCAGCCGGAATGGCATTCGCCCGCCGTGGCGGCGCTCTACGCGAAGGCGTTCGAGAAGCTGTGCCAGGTCCAGCCCAAGGTCGTCACCATCAGCGACAACACCGCCTACACCTTCTACGCCAACTACGGCTTCCCGCTCGACCGGATGCGGACGGTCCACCTGTACTCGCCGGGCCATCTGCGGGACGGGCTGGGGGTGCCGCCGCTCCATGCGGTGAAGCCTTACTTCCTGTTCGTCGGCAGCCTCGAAGCGCGCAAGAACATCCTGGGCGCCATGCACGCCTTCCGCTGCAGCGGCCTGCATGAGCGCGGCTACCAGCTCCTGGTCGTCGGCGGCCGGGGACACGGTGCTCCGGAGATCACCCAACTGGCCGAGAACACGCCGGGAGTCACCCTGTACGGCTACGCCTCGAACGAGGACCTGTGCTCGATCTACGCGGGGGCGACCGGTTTCCTGTACCCCTCCTATCTGGAAGGGTTCGGCGTGCCGCTGCTGGAGGCCATGATGTACGGCGTGCCGAGCATCGCCTCGACGACCGGCGCCTGCCCGGAGGTCGGCGGGCCGCATGTGGCCTACTGCGACCCCGACGATCATGAGGGCATGGCGGAGGCGATGCTCCACATCGCCGCCATGGACCCGCAAGCCCGCGCCGCCCTGGCCACGAACATGCGCGGCTGGGTCAACGACCGGTTCAGCTTCGAGGCCTTCGCCGCCAACATCCGCGACGCCGTTCTGGGGTAAGGAACATGCTCGGTTTTCAACGCTCCGTGATGAGCGCCTTCATCCATCTGTTCGGTGAGTGGCTTCTGGCGCACTCCAACCGCCGGCTCTTCGAACATCCGGGCGCGGTCCTGTTCCCCAAGACGATCCACGAACTTGATCCGTCGGAGCCGAAATGCCCCGACGGCGCCGGCGTCGATTACGTGCTGCTGGCGCTTGCGAAGGGCGAGGCGCCCCGGCTCGCCCAGACCGCGCATCCGTTCGAGAGAATGCTCCAGATCGTGCAAAGGGAAACGCAATCCGCCCTGGCGATCGAACGCCTCCTGCTCGCCCGGCTTGAAGGTAAGGACCAATGAACGTTGCGATCATCAAGCCGGATCACATCGGCGACTTGGTGCTGTCATCGGCGGCCATCCGGGCCATCATGCGCCGCCATCCGAACGCGACGCTGTTCATCGCCGGGAAGAACCGTTCGCTGGCCCGGCATCTGTTCGGCGACGTGGCCATCGAAACCATCGATTTCCCCCATCTGACGAAGGCCGACGCCTCCCAGGGCGGCTACCCGGATCTGCGCGGCTTCGACATGGTGGCCTTCCTGCGATCCGACGGAATCCTCAACACGCAATGGGCGTCCTTGCGGTGCCGGCGCTTCGTCCTGCCCGTCGACACGCACGGCGATCACCAGAGCGTCATCGATTTCGGGGTCGCTTCGGCGCTGGTCGGCCACTACGACATCGAAGAGGCCTTCTACACCGACCGGCTGGAACGCGTGCGGGCGAAGGCCTCCCGTTTTCCCGGAAAGGTCGGCTTCTCCATCGGCTCCGGCTTCCACGCGAACTCCTGGCCGCCCGGCCATTGGATCGCGCTTGGCCGCAAGCTGCGCGACGCCGGCATCGGGGTGAGCGTGATCAGCGGTCCCGCGGAGGCGGGGCTGGCCCGCTTCCTGCTCCGGCAGATCGGGCTGGACCCGGTCCGCGACCTGATCCTCGGCGGGAAGGATTTCGCGAACTTTCTGGGCCGGGTCGATGAGTTGGACTGGGTCGTCGCTTCGGACGGGGGAACCGGCCACCTGTGCTCGCTGGTCTGCCCGACCCTGTCGGTCTTCGGTCCCAGCCCGTTCCGGCGCTATGCGCCCTTTGGCACCTGGGCGCGGCTGCTGACGATGAACCTGGACTGCTCACCCTGCTGCCAATACAGCGCGCGGCTGGTGAACGGCTGTCTGACCACGGAATGCGTCACCGGCATCAACGCCCAGGTCGTCATGGACGCGCTGCGCTTCCCGCACAGCACCGGTATGGTCGGCTCGTCCCTGGAGATCGCGCCCGGCTGCCAACTCTATCTCGGCGTCAGCCACCTCGATCACCGAAGCAAGATTGAATCCCGCCTCCTCGAGAATGGTGTCCACCATGCGGCCTGACGATCTCAAGAAGACGGTCGCCACGGCGCCCGTGAGCGACGCTGAGCTGGAAGCGCTCTACATCGCCCTTCACGAACGGCGGACGCGCTTCATCGGCGACGTGATGAAACTGCGCCATCAGTCGCCGGACACCTGGCTGCCGCATCTTCGGCGGGCCGCCGTCTCCTTCATCCGCCTCTGCGCCGCCAACCGCCGGACGATGCGGATCTTGGAAGGCCGGTCCCGGCGCCGGCCGTAACCGGCACCAGCGCTCTCCACGGACGGGTTCGTCAGGAAGCCGGGGTTTCCGCGTCCCCGGCCGGCGCCACGCCCGCCGACGTCACGATCAAGGTGACAGGTTCGGGGCAGCGGAAGAACCAAGCGATCCGCTCCTGCACCAGAGCGGGGCGGAGCAGCCAGACTCCTTCCTCTTCCGGCGCATCGACACGCAGGGCGATCTGCGCTTCCTCGCCCGGCCGCAGCCCCTCCGGCAGGAAGGTTCGGCGGCCTTCGCGCGGGCTTTCCGCCGGTCCACCTTCAAGCCAGTAACTGGCGGCGACGCAATGGAATCCGGCGGGCTGCCAAGCCGCTCCCCCCTCGTTCCTCACACGGACCGGCAGCGTGACGCTCTCCCCCGGCCGCACCGTGACCGTGCCGGCGGCGACGGACAGCGAGCCGCGGGCGGCGTCGTACGCCGACGCCTGTTCGATCACACGGAACTCGGGCTGGAGGTTGCACAGGCCCGTGACGTCGTGGCCGCCATCGGTGACGATCTGGAACTGATAGAAATTGTCGCTGGATGCGATGAGGGTCTCGGGCAACCCGTTCACCATGCTTCGCACGTCCAGCGAAACATCATAGGTGTCGGCCCCCAGCGTGCAGTTGAAGAACCACAGGAACTCCACGAAGCCGCCATCCTTCAGAGTGAAGGCAAAAGGGCGACGTTCCCGGTACATGACCTGCTTCACGCTGTTCCGGATCGTGACGGACACGCAGCAGTCTTGCGGGAAATTCTCCATGCGGAACTTGGTCGCAAGCCAGCATTCCTGCGACGAGACGCCGACATCGTTGCGCGGCCGCTCGGGACACATGAGTTCGGCGCCAACGAAGGTCATGGACGCGTTCGGAACGCTCATCCGCGGCGTGATGTCCTCGGCGTTCCGCCGCGGGGCCGGCATCCGGTGCAGCGCGAACTGCGTCATCCGTTCCAGATGCTTGAAAAACCTCTCGCGGCACAGCCGATAGAGCTCCATGTCGTTGGCTGTAAGATCCTGAAGCCTGCGATGCGTCGCACGATCCAAGCTGTCCACCGACAGACGATCCCCAGTCACCCGTGAACGAATGTCCACGAGGTTCGCATTGGCCGCGTTTCCGAAGCAGATCGCTCCCAGGCTCAGCTTCAGGAATTCGCTGATCCCAACAAATTGATAGCTTTCTTCCATGAATTCAAATATGTCTTCAACATTTATTTGTCCAGACCTGGTTATTGATTCAAGTTCTTCTTTTCCATACATGCCAGCCATAAAGTGATTGCAATAATAATTCTGGCTGGCTTCGCGAACGTGGAAATCGCACTCTTCAAGGAGTTCGGAAAGGCTGTGTGTTTGCGCCAACCGGGCAAAAGGCTCGGAAGCGGCTTTTCTCTCACGCACATAGGAGTAGTGAGAAATGAACCGCTCAATCGGGTCGCGCAGGATGGTCGTATGGTAGACGGACTTCGGCCAGTGATAATCATGGCTAAGAACGAAATGGCCAATGACGACGTCGTGATCCCTGAACAAATGCTCAGATATCAGAATGCTTTCATCCATCAGAAGCGGCGTAACCCGTTCACTTCCCGAAAGTCCTCTGAAGAAATCTCCGACAGATGTTCCAGCCGTCTTCCGAATGTGGTCCACCAGGATCTTCATACGCCGTCTCGCAACCTCAAGAGAAAGAACAAACCAACGCCTTGTTCATCAACAAATCGTCCTCATCTCGCCACGTCCGAAGAACAAGAACAATTGCATAAAAATCACTGAAAAACTTATTCTAAAAAAGCACTGAACAGCATGAGCAAAAATAATGAGGTTTCCTGGGTTCTTTCTTGCCCAGCTGAGGAACAGTCATCAATAAATCAGTCTTGATGAACAGTGGCTGCAAGACACCATGCATGGCTCCGCATGGACATCCAGCACCATAAGCATTTTGGCGCGCCTTGTGGACACACCATCAGCACAATTTGATGGATGACCTATCACCGAATCGCTAAACCAACAATAGTTTTTGTCGGGGCCATGTGTCGCGCCGACACTGGGGACGCCGATTGGCCATCCCCCCGGATGCCGATCCTTGTGAACGCCAGAAACCCCTTCGATTGAGCAGGCGGCCAAACGGACAAGGCCCGAACAAAGAAAGTCCCGCCTTCAACCGGGCTTCATCGATCATCCCGCGCCATGGCGCGCTTCACAAAAGACACGGGCGAAGCAGGAGGGACCTCCCGCTTCGCCCGTGTCCCACTCAGACTCTTCCGAACCGGGTCATTCCCCAGCTTGGCGTTACTTGCCGGCCACGCGGCCATAGCCGTCTTCAAAACGCACGATGTCATCTTCGCCGAGGTAGGAACCGGACTGGACTTCGATGAGGTGCAGCGGCACCTTGCCCGGATTCTCCAGCCGGTGCGTCGTGCCCATCGGGATATAGACGGACTGGTTCTCGAACAGCAGCTCCTGCTTCTCGCCACAGGTGACGAGCGCGGTTCCCTGCACGACGATCCAGTGCTCGGCCCGGTGGTGATGCATCTGAAGCGACAGGCGCTCGCCCGGCTTCACGGTGATGCGCTTCACCTGGAAGCGGTCGCCGATGTCGATGCCCCGATAGCTGCCCCAAGGGCGGTAGACGGTCGTGTGGAGCGCGTGCTCGTCGCGCTTCTCGGCCTTCAGCCGCTCGACGATGAGCTTGACGTCCTGCACATGCTTGCGGTCGGCAACCAGGACCGCGTCGTCGGTGGCGATCACCACCACGTCGTCCAGGCCGGCGACGGCGACGAGCTGTTCCTCGGAACGGACGTAGCTGTTGCGGGCGTTGTGCAGCACCACGTCGCCATGGACGACATTGCCGCTCTCATCCTTCTCGGCGATGTCCCACAGAGCCGACCAGGCACCGACGTCGTTCCAGCCCATGTCGACGGCGACGACGGCGGCCTGATCGGTCTTCTCCATCACTGCATAGTCGACGGAATCCGACGGCGAGGCGGCAAAGGCCTCCTTCTCCAGACGGCAGAAGGTGAGGTCGCGCGCAGCGCTCGACCGCGCCTGGCGGCAGGCCTCGACGATCGCCGGGTTGGACTTCTCCAGTTCGGCGACGTAGGCCGCGGCGGAGAACAGGAAGATGCCGCTGTTCCAAAGATAACGGCCGTCCGCGAGATAGGTCTGGGCCGTCGCCAAGTCGGGCTTCTCGACGAAGCGCTCGACCACGCGGATGTTGTCACCGGTCCCCAGCGGCCCGCCCGCCTTGATGTAGCCGTAACCGGTTTCCGGCGCCACGGGCGTGATGCCGAAAGTGACCAGCGAGCCGGCGGCGGCGGCCACGGCAGCCTGTTCCACCGCCTCCAGGAAGCGGTCGGAGCGGGCGATGACGTGGTCGGACGGCATGACCAGCATCAGCCGGTCCTCGCCGGACTCCAGAAGGGCCAGGGCGGCGATGCACACCGCCGGCGCGGTGTTGCGGCCGACGGGCTCGAGGATGATCTCCGCCGGAGACACGGACGCGGCGCGCAGCTGCTCGGCGACGATGAAGCGGTGCTCCTCGTTGCAGATGACCAGCGGCGCGGCGAAGCGGTCGCTCGAGACCCGCAGCGCGGTTTCCTGGATCATCGTCTGCTCGCTCGCCAGCGGCAGGAACTGCTTGGGATACGACGCGCGCGACAGCGGCCAAAGACGGCTTCCCGCTCCCCCCGACAGGATGACCGGCGTGACTGTGCTTGCGGAGGCTTTGCTACCCATCAGATCGTTCCTGATCCCGTTCAGTTCCATGTTTGCGCAGATGTTTACCCGAAACCACGCTGCAGTTCGCCATCATATCGGCCCCCGACCGGTGCGTAGGAAACCATGGGGATGGCGCCTCCACTCGTCCCGACGACATCCGGCAGCTCGGGACGGACCGTAAACCCTTGATATCGAACAGGCCCCTGGTCGAGCCCTGGAAGACTTCCGATTGTCCAGCTTCATGCCATGGGAGCGCCCCGGCAGACAAGCCTGAAGCCAGGCGAAACACTGTCCCACAATGTCCTTCCTGGTAAAGGACCTGCCCCAGGAAAGGAAGCATCACCGAAAAACGTCACAGCAATCGAAAGAATCCCTAATTTTCAAGAGGTGTTTATGGCGAGACGAGAAAGGCCTGTCAATCCGCTTCTCCAGGGAAGAAAGCCCCTCTCCGCCGCGAATAAAAAGTTGCATATTATCTTTCAAGATAACAATAATCCTCGACCAAATCTTCGCTGTTCCCCTTGACGCCGGCTCAGGACGGAAGATCCAGGCGCTCCCGCACACGGCGCAGCCACGCCTCCGCCGAAAAGTCGGCAAGGATGTGCTCACGTGCTCTCTCCGCCATGACCCGCGCCTCGTCCGGATGCTCGCGCAGCCGACGCAGCCAACGGGCGGCGTCCCGCACATCCGGCTCCGCCCAGAGCTGCTCGGGATGATGGTAGGGGCCTCCCGGGTCGGCGGCCGGGACCAGCGCATGGGCGACCAGGCCGGCCGTATCCGGCGTCATGAATTCCAGATTTCCCGACCAGCCGGTGGCCACCACCGGGATTCCGGACGCCATGGCCTCGGCCAGCGGAAGCCCGAAGCCCTCGCTGCGGTGAAGGGACAGTAGGACGTCGCAGCCGGTCATCAGCCGGTTCAGCTCGTCCCGGCTCAGGGTGTGATCGATCAGGCGGACGTTGCTCCGGCCGGCCACCGCCGTGCGCAAGGCGCTCCGCTGGTCGGCATAGGCCTCCGTATGGTGGGTCTTCACGACCAGCTGGGCACCGGGATCGTCGCCGAAGGCCTCCAGGAAAGCGCGGATAGCCGCCAGCGGATTCTTGCGCACGAAGCCGGAGCCCATGTTGAACAGCGTCAGGACGGTGAAGGGACGCCCATCCGCCGGCGGCGACCGCCCGGGCAGGTCCGGCGCCGCGACGGGATGCGGAACGACCGTCACCGGCAGACGCGGCGCGGCGCGGCGGAAAGCCTCGGCGTTGAAGGCACTCGGCACCCAGACCTCGTGCATGAAGCGGCAGGCCGCGCGCCAGGCTGGCGGCAGGTCGGGGAGTTCCCACGCGCAGTAGCCGATGATCTTCTTGCCGGACACCAGATCCCGGCCGAGGGTGGCCAAGGCGACCGGGACCAGCGGAGCGTTCATGTGCAGGATCAGGGTTCCCGGCCCCGTCCAGTCGCGGGCATCCTGGAAGGCGACGGGCCCTTGCCGGTCGCCGCCCAGGAACCAGCGGCCGATGTCGATGCCGCCGACCGTGGCTCCGGCAGCCTGCAGTTCATGCAGGCAATGCCGCGCGCCCGCGCCGATGCCGCTTGCCGTGTCGATGGGCCCCACCACGATGAAGGGGGCCGCCGCGCGGCTTTCGGCGACCGGGCCGGTTGCGGGGCGGGCCGCCAGCAGCGCCGCCGCCTTGTGCAGCAGGGAACGGCGCAGCCCCGGCGGGATCAACCGCCAAGCGGTGTGAGCAAGAGTTCGCATGGGTCCGTGTTCCAGGGCGCTCCGCAGGGAGCTAGACGCGCTGCCGTTCCGCGCTGAGGCGGGTGATGAGACGGGACACCTCCGCTGCGGCTTCGGTCCAGACGGAAGCGGAATGCCGGACCCCGCCCCGGGCGCAGCGCTCATAAAGGGCGCCGTCCTCGATCATGCGCCGGATCGAGGCGGCCAGACAGTCCGCCGTGACCTGGCTGGCGACCAGCCCGGTCTCTCCGTCGATCACCTGCTCGACGAGACCGCCCACCGGCGTGACCACCACCGGAACGCCGCAGGACTGGGCCATGGCGATGACGCCCGACTGGCTGGCCTCCCGGTACGGCAGGACCACCAGATCGGCTTTGCCCATGATGGCCGGGATCTCGTTCTCCGGGATGTAGCGGTTGTCGAGCGTGATGTTGGGAAGCGCCGCGATGCGGTCCGCGTAGGGCGCGGCATTGCCGCTGCCGTGGATCGACAGGGTGATGTCGGGAAAGTCGCGGAGAAGCGCCGCGAAGGCATCCAGAAGGAGGTCGACCCCCTTGTATTCGAGGATCCGGCCGAAAAACACCAAGCGCCGCGGCGGACGCCCGTCGAGCGGCAGGGGGTGCAGCCGTTCGTTCAAAAGCGGCCCGAGCGGCGCGGTGATGACCGCATCCTCCCGCAGGACATGGCGGGCGCAGAGAACGGTGCGGACATGACGGCTCAGCGTCACCACGCCGTCGGAACGGCCGATCTCATGGTCCAGCCATCGCTGATAGGGTTTGAACTGCTCCCCCGGATGCAGCTTCGCGTCGTGGACGGTGACCACATAGGGCAGGTTGCGGCTGCGGATCAGGTCGAGGAAGAGGGGGTTCCACAGATGCGCCATGGTGCACAGGACCGCATCCACCCCCTGCTCGTCCAGGAAGCGGGCGAAGGCGCGCCGCAGCCGCGGCAACCGCATCACGGACCGCATGGCGCTGCCGATGTCCGTGTAGGTGTCGATGTCCAGCGACGAGATTCCCAACTCCAGGAAGCGGTCGTACAGATCCGATTGCCGCGACAAGGACAGGCACAGATCGAACTCGCCCTGCCGCTGAAGCGCCCGCGCCATCTCGTAACAGTACTGCGCTCCCCCGCCGCGTCGTCCCCAATACCAGATCAACAGTTTCCGCCGGCGCCCGGCCGCTGCGGAAAGCGAAGAAGAGGCGGCTTCGCACATCAAGTGATCACGCAGGGGCTGGGGGACAAATGGCCAAGGGCGTCGCGGGCGATCGTCATCAGGCTCGCTGAGCGCAATTCGTGCCGGTTGGGGGAAAACGATATATCATCGCCTTTCCGTCGCGTCCAGCAGCCTTCGGGTCGCGGGTATCCACGGCCATCGGTTGGTCCTGAAACCAAGTCCACCGCGACATTGGACCCGCATTGGTGGAAAAGGCCCATCCCCCGGCAACGCGGCACGTCCCCGAAGGTTGAAGCGCGAAGCGACCCGCGCCCGCCCGCGACATTGAGCCACGGGCAAGCCGCCAGCGAACCACGGACGGCGCCCCCCTCCGTCGCCTGCCCTGTTCCGGCGCTCAAACGCTGCGGTTCTTCAACGACAGCTCCAGATGGCGCAGAATCAGGTCGGTGTCGTAGTCGGTGGACTGCCTCACCACGCGTTCCCAATAGTTCAGGAGCGGAATGCGCGCCGGGTTCTTTTGCAGCAGATCGCGCTTCAGGAACGGAAAATCCATCTGGGAGATCAGATAGTCCCAGAAGAAATGCGTGCCGTTCAACGGCACTCCGGCGTTGACCGTGCGGAAGACCTGCTGGATGAAGGTCTTGCGCACCGGGTCCAGGCCATCGCCGGCGACGTTGCGCTCCACCACCGCTTCGATCAGCGCGGAGGCCGCCTGCCGGTAGGGGAAGGCCGCACGGCAGCGCAGGCCGGCGCGGCGCAGGGCGCGGGTCAGGCCGACCTCGTACCGGCGCACGACCCAGGTCTTGGACTGGACGTAGCGCAGCTTCGTCCAGAAGGCCGTGAAGGCCGGAGAGGCCAGGGCCGCCCGATGGAAGACCAGGAAATAGCTCTGCAGATGGAAGGAGAACTCCCAGCTGTCGGACGCCCCCCAGACGTCGGCCCCTTGCGGGTCCATCCGGTCCAGGACGCCCGCCAGATGGTACAGCGGGCCATAGACGCTGTCGTTGGCGAGCAGGAGCGTGTCCACCGCCGCCAGCTCGGGAATGGCGGCGATGCCCTCCTTGTAGGCGCCGAAGTCATAGCCGACGTTGTCGCGCCGGATGACCAGGGCGCACAGGTCGCGCAGCGTGTCCGACTGCGCCAGCCGGGGCGCGTTGCTGGTGAACACGATGGCGAAGCCGAGATCGTGGAGCTGGCGCAGATAGTGCTCGACGAAATCGTGGACGACGCCTTGGCGGTCGTAATGCACGAAGACGGCGACGCGCTTGGCCCCGGCAAGGGACTGCGCGCCCTCCCAGCGCTCCTGCACGTAGCTCTCGCGGCGAAGGAACGAGGCCCAGTAGGACAGATAGGCGCCCCCCAGCTTCAGCTGCGCGAGGCTCCACGCCAACGCGATGCGCAGCCGCTGAACGAGACGGTACATAATGCCGATCATCAAAATGGCATGTCCTTGCTCACGGTCAAACCGGCAGACGCTGGGTGCGGACCAACAGCTCCGTGCGGGCCCGCAGGTCGAGCGGTACGGACGGCAGGCCGGCGGCTGGCTTCAGAAGGCCGCGCAACGCTTCGCCCGCCTCCTGGCGCAGCCCCGCGTTGGCCAGGGACTGGCCCTGATGGTACAGCGCCGGCCACAGCAGCGACTGGACGACCGGCGCGGTCTCGCGGTCGGGCATATCCAGACAGGCCTGATGGGCGCGTCCGAAGAAGGCCGCGGCCGCGCGCGGCGCCTTGCGGTGGTTGAGCGTCAGGATGCCGAGCGCGAAGGCCAGGGAGGCGAGCCCCTCGCCACCGGACGGCAGGGCGGCCTCGACCGGCCCGGCGAGCCTGTCGGCCGCCGCGTACTGGCCGAGGTTGACGAGATCCACGAAGATCTTGCGCTGCGCGTCCTCGAGGATGCGGGCGGGCACGCGCTCGCCGAGCAGCGGACTCGGCATGTTGGCGAGTTGGCGGATGTCCTCCGCCGCCTTTGCCGGCTCGCTCCACACCCGCAGATGGCTGACGTAGCAGCGGGCGCGCCACATCAGTTCTTCGCTCTCCTCGTCGTCGGCGCCGATGATGTGCAGGGTCGCGCGCATCCGCTCGCCGGCGAGGGTGGCCGCCTGGAACCAGGATTGGGCGATGTCGCGGCGCCCGTCGGCCAGCCAGGCGAGGATGCCGCTGAAATACAGGACGCTGCCCAGGCAGAAGGGATAACGCTCGTGGTAGGCCTCGATGCTCGCCGGCAGCGGGGCCTCGAACAGGGCGGCGTGAAGGGCGGCCGGATCGGTCAGGTCGATGTTCCAGCGTTGCCGGATCACCGCGGCCACCTGGGCCTGGGCGGCGCGCGCGGCCTCGAACTGGCCGGCGTTGGTCAGCTCCTTCAAAAGCCGGTAGCGGTAGCCGACGCCGAGCGGGCTGACCGGATCCGTCGTGCCGATGCGCGTGCGCAGATAGTCGTGGTAGGAGCGCCGGTCGAAGGGCCGGGCGAGGTCGGCCCGCAGTTCGTCCCCGACGGAGGCCGCCACGCGCAGCGTGTGGCCGCGGTCGATGACCGAGACGCTCTTGAACCCGACGCGCCGCAGCAGGGCCTCCATGCCCTTGGGGCTGTAGAGCGCGTAATGGTAGCCGGGGCAGAGCAACGACAGGAGCGTGCCCGGCTGGGTCTCGGGCCGGATGCCGCTGGCGCTCGGCGTGGTCAGCAGGAGCGTGCCGTTGGCGGTCAGAGAGTCGCGCAGGATGACCAGCAGCTTTTCCGGTTCGAAGACGTGCTCGATCACCTCGGCGCACAGGGCGAGGTCGAAGGGCTCCGACCCGGCGTCCGCCGCCGAGTTCAGATAGATGTGCTGGATGTCCACGCCGAGCGCCTCGCGCCCGAAGCGCGCGCTGTAGCCCGGATCGAAGCCGCGGGCGTCCCAGCCGAACGCCACGCGGGCATAGTCCAGCAGGAAGCCGAAGCCGCAGCCGATCTCGATGTAGCGCCGGATGCCGGACGGATCGACCGCCGCCAACAGCTCGGCCATCACGTCGATGCCGGCGTTCTGCTCCAGATAGACATCCACCAGCGGATCGAGGACCGCCTCGTAGGGCGGCTGCCCCATGGTCGGGTGGAAGGCCGTGCCGCAGGCCGCGCAGGTCACCAGCGGCTGTTCGGGGTGCGGCGGCCAGGGCGAGCGCACCGCCAGGCGCACCGGCTTGGCGCCGGCGTCCCCGCAGGCCGGGCAGGTGGCCTCCAGGTGGCGATCACCGGCTTCCCAGGCGATCGTCTGGGTCCAATTGATGATCTCGGCGCCACCCATGGCGATCTTTTCCATTCCTATCCCCGGTCTCGATCCAACACACTCGTTGTCTTTAACAGCCCGGTCCGATGGCAACAAGGGCGGGGGCCTTGCCCGGAGCGCCATGTCGCCATTGCCGCAGGGCCGTCTTCCTCACCCGCGCTGCGGATAATGGCGGGCGCGCTCCTCCGAACGGTCCTGGTCGGTTGGCCAGGCCACCGCCCCGTCCGGCAGATCCCGCACCTTGCGGGCCAGCACGAAGGCGCCGCCGAAGGCGGAAACCAGCGGCATCAGCGCCTGCGCCGGCTGGCGATGGTCCGGATAGATGCGGGCACGGCTGGACAAACCGGCGGCCAGCACCTCGAACCCCGTGGCCGGGCCGAACAGCACCTTCAGCCCTTCGTCGCTGAAACGCCAGAAGTCGTTCGGCTCCTCGTGCAGCGGCCAGGTCTGGTGGGTCAGGTGGTAGGTCAGGCCGCCGACCCGGAGCGCCCGGTTCACCCCGTAGGCGAACAGCCAGGGCTGGGCCAGATGCTCCATCACCGACAGGGAGAAGACCGCCCCGGCGGCGTCCCGTCCGATCAGCGCGTCGATGTAATGGGCGTCGCCCACCACGTCGACGTTGGGGGCGGCGTGGATGTCGATGCCGATGTAGCGCTCCGCCCCCGCGAAGGCGGCGCGCAGCGGGCTCATCTGCGAACTGACCACCCGGGCGCCGACCTCCGCCACGACCAGGGCGCGCTCGTTCACCTCGCGCTGGAAGGCGGCGTAGGCCTCCTCCGCCGGGCCTTGCTCGGGGTGGGGGTCCCGCCAGGCGCTGCCGTCGGTCAGGCAGAAGGGGGTGCGGAGCGACGACGACGATCGCGGCAGTTCGATCGTCTCGACGAAGCGGTCGTCGGCGGTGACCACCTCGAAGGTCAGCGGCGTCCCGGCCCGCCAGGGGAGATAGAGCTTGAATCCGCTCTCCCCGCTGTTGGGAAAGTCCGCGTAATGGGACAGGACGTCCGGGCGCGGCGCGAAGCTGGCGATTTCGTAGGCGTCCTCCCCGGCGGCGACGCGCAGGCGGAGAATCCGCTTGTCGTAGGCGTGTATCCAGCCTTCCAGATAGGCCCCGTCGCGGTCGCACCAGAAGACCTCGATGGCGTGGGCGAACGGCTTGCGCGCCGGGCCCCGCCCTGTTGCGGCCTTCGCGAGGCCGGCCCTGGACAGGGCCCCGCGGATGGTCCTGGCCGCGAGACGGAGAGAAGAAGGGCGCTGTTCCATGCCACCGTCCTGATGTCCATGCAGGCAGACGCGGCCCGCGAGCGAAGGGGAAAGGCCGCAACAGATAGGCGTGGCACTCACGCCCTGTCAATTCGCCCGCCCCGTCGGGGCGGCGGGGCGGGCGGGGCCGGAGCGGACGCCGGCCCGGGTTCCGTCAGCCTGGACTCCCTCAGCCGGCGGGAACCCACAGGGCGCTCCAGGCGGTCAGCACATGCACCAGGACCGCCCCGCTCAGCGCCAGGGCGGCCGCGAAGAGGCCGAGGCGCAGGCCGCGGCGGAGCCCGGCGGGCGTCCATGGCCCGGCCGCCGCGGCCAGAGCCAGGACGACCAGGAGCTGGGCGGCCAGGAAGTAGCGGCCTTGCACCCCCTCGACCGTCGTCGACCCCACCGTGGTGTAGCCGATCCAGAAGGCCGTCATGATCAGCAGGACGTAGCCCGGCGCCGGCAGCAGGTAGCCCACCGCAACCACCGGATCGCGGCGCCGGGCGCCGTCGCACAGCGCCAGAAGGGGCAGGACGAACAGCGCCGGCAGAATCCAGCGGTCGGGGGCGTAGCCGCTCCAGGGCGACGGGTGTCCGCCGTAGCGCCCGTAGCTGTCGCGCCACCACGTCAGGCCCCATTCCCACGCGTTGACGGCGAACAGCTCCAGCGTTCCCAGCGGATCGGCCCGCAGCCGGGCAAGCTGCGCCGCCGGGTCGGCGCCGGTCCCCCAATAGGGGCCCGGAACGAAGGGATAGGCCATGTTCCACAGCAGGGCGATGCCCAAGGCGACGCCCAGGCACAGGGCGGCCAGACCGATCCGGAACCGGGTGCTGCCGCCCGCCACCGCGGCGGGCAGGTAGAGGACGACCCCGGCGAAGGGCGCCATGGTGAGCTTCAGCAGGCCGAGCGCCGCCGACAGCGCGACCAGCCCGGCCATGTCCCAGGGACCGAGCGGCGCGCCTCGCTCGCGGTAGCCCCAGACCAGCGCCAGCATCAGGGCGGGAAGCATCAGGTTCAGCGGGTCGGCGCTCAGCGAGCAGGCGCTCTGCAGCGCCCCCGGGGACAGCGCCAGGGCGAGGAACACCAGCCGCCCGCCGGGCAACGCCCGCAGGATGGCCAGGATCATCAGGCCGTAGACGGCGAAGTTGCCGATCCGTCCGGCGTGCGCCTGCTCGAGCGGACCCAGCCCCCAGGCGCGCGCCGCGGCGACGAAGGCGGCCTGGGGCATGTAGGCGAGCGGCGCGAAGCTGGCCGAACTCGGGAAGGGCACCACCCGGTCGGCCGGAGGCTTGCCGGCCAGGTGGTCCGACAGGGCGCGCGCCTGGGCGGCGTCCACCGGCTCATGCTTCTGGATCAGCACGAAGTAATGGATCATGTGCAGGTAGCCGGCCTCGTCGATCGGCCCGCCCCAGGAGTTCGGCCCCAGTGTGTCCGCCAGGAAGCGGCCCTGCGCGATCTGCAGCACCCGCTGCCAGTGGAACGGTTCGTCCGGCCCGGCGTAGGGCGGCGTCTTGACCAGAAGGAACGCGCCGAACAGCAGGAAGAAGAGGATGGATGGAACGGCGATCAGAAGCGGCTCGAACCGGAAGGCCGCGCGCAGGCGGACGGGCACGGAACGGCTCATCGACTCTTTCAACATCCACACCGGCTCGACAGCAACAGGGGAATCCAAACGGAAGACGCGGCCCCGGTCCGGGCCGCGGCGGTAACAGACCATATTCCGCCGGTGCTGGAAACGCCGAACCTTCCCCCCGCGCGCCGGGGCGTGCCATGGTGCCGCTCCCCGCCTCGCCCGCATCCCCCACCTGTTTCCCCCGCCGATGCCCCCCGCCAACCGACCCAGCCTCCGCATCGTCACCGTGAACTGGAACGCGGGCGACCTGTTGCGCCAGTGCGTCGCCTCCATTCCCGCGGCGCTGACCGGCGCTTTCGCGCTGGAACTCATGACGGTCGTCGACAACGCCTCCACCGACGGTTCGGCGGACGGGCTGGCGGCGGACGGCGTTCCGCTCGCCGTGCTGCGCAACCCATCCAACCGGGGTTTCGCCGCCGCCTGCAACCAGGGGGCCGCCGGGTCGCGGGCCGACTGGCTGCTGTTCCTCAACCCGGACACCCGGCTGTCGGAGCGGTCGCTGGCGCCGGCCTTCGCCTTCCTGGCGGAGCTCGCGCAGGAGCGCGTCGGCGTCCTCGGCATCCGGCTGGTGGACGGGACGGGACGAACCCAGCGCTGCTGCGCGCGCGCGCCGACGCCGGGCCGCATCCTGGCCCAGGCGGTGGGGCTGGACCGGCTGTGGCCCAGGCTGTTCCCGCCGCATTTCATGACGGAGTGGGACCACGCCGACAGCCGGCCGGTCGATCAGGTCATGGGGGCCTTCCTGCTGATCCGCCGATCGCTGTTCGAGGAGCTGGGCGGCTTCGACGAACGCTTCTTCGTCTATTACGACGACGTGGACCTGTGCCTGCGCGCCCGCAGGGCCGGCTGGGCGGTCGTGCATTTCGCCGGAGCGGAAGCCTATCACCGCGGCGGCGGCACCAGCGACCAGGTGCGCGACCTGCGGCTGTTCTACGGGCTGCGCAGCCGGATCCTGTTCGCCGCAAAGCATTTCCCGCCCGCCGGCGCCGCCCTGGCCACGGCGGCCACGCTGGGGTTGGAGCCGCTGGTGCGGCTGTCCCACGCACTGCTGGCCCGCTCGCCGGCGGACGCCCGCGCCGTTCTGCGCGGCAGCGCGATGCTCTGGCGTGCCCTGCCGCGCCTGCTGGCCCGCAAGCCCGCCGGAGGCGGAGCGGCGGAGTGACCCGGCCCCTTTCCGCTCATCCCTTTGTCCCACGACTCTTTGTCCCACAACCGCCTTGCGGCTATAGTCGCCACGGCGCCGGCTGGCCGGGCTTCGCCGATCCGGACACGCTGACTGGACCTTTGCATGCCGTCCACCCCGATCCCACCCATCACAACGGAGCTGCCGGCCGGCGCGGATCTTCTGACTCTCCTGTCGCCCGCCTTCGAGGCGCCGCACCCGTCCATCCGCCACAGGGAACGGGTGCCCCCCGACGTCCTGCGCACCATGGAGGCCACCTGGGCGCCGGGCCGCTTCGAGGAACGCCGGGTGAGCGTGCTGCGGCTGCGCGACGTCTGGGTCGCCAAGGAGGGGCTGGTCTTCGACCGCGACGGCGCGCTCTATCACAGGACCGTCACCCAGCACAGCGCGGCTGAGGTGGCCGGGGCGCAGGCCGCCGTCCGGGAGGCCATCGCGCGGGGCGGCGCCACGCCCGACCGCGACGGTCCGGTCGTGCTGTGCAAGAAGCGCGGCGTCGGCAACTACGGACATTGGCTGATGGAGATGCTGCCCAGAGCGCATCTCGTCCACCGCCATCGTCCCGACCTTGGCGCGCGCGTCCTGGTGGCCGACGTGCCCGGCCAGCTGCGCGCCTCCATGGCGGCGTCGCTCGCCCTCCTCGGCATCGACCCGGCCCGCGCCGTGGTGGCCGGCGACGCCCCCCGGGCCTTCGGCGAGCTGCTGCTGGTCGAGGGGCTGACCGATCACGGGGCCTACATGTCCCCGCTGGTCATGGAGTGCGTGGAGGCCCTCGCTGCAGCCGTTCCCCCCCGCCCGCCCCGCCCCCTTCTGGTCAGCCGCCAGAGCGTCGGCTTCCGCCGGCTGGTCGATGAGGACGCGCTGCTGATGCAAGCCATGGCGGCGGGCGCCGTTCCGGTGGAGCCGGCGCTTCTGCCCCTGGCCGACCAGATCGCCTTGTTCAAGGGGGCGTCGCGGATCGCCGGGGTCATGGGGGCTGCCCTGACCAACATCGCCTTCGCCGCACCGGGAACCCGCGTCACCGCCCTGGCACCGGCCGGCATGCCCGACACCTTCTTCTGGTTCATCGCCACGTTGCGCGGCCTGGACTATACGGAAATCCGCTGCACCCCGAGCGGCCCGGTGCGGGGCAACATGCCCTGGGACACCGATCTCCTCCTGGACCCGGAGGACGCGGCGGAGGTCCTTGGGCTCGAAAGCCGCGAGTTCCCGCTCCCCGACGCGACACCCGTTTCCGGATGCGTTCCATGACCGACACGGCGTCCAGCTTCACCATCGGCATCGACAGGGTGACCGTCGGCACCGACCTGCGGGTCGAGGGCTGGGCCTTCCACCACCGCCACGGCCCCTGCCTCGTCGCGGCCTCCGTCGATGGCGCGCCGCCTTCTCCCGTCGACCGTCTGCTGATGGGGATCGGCCGTCACGACGTGGGCCTCGCCCTGAGGATGCTGCAGGCCGACCGCTCCGGCTTCGAGCTGGTGGCCGCCCTGCCCTCGGGCGCCACGTCGGTGACCCTGCATCTGGCCGCCGGAACCCCCGGCGCCGACGAGGAAGGGGCCAGCCTGCCGCTGCTGGTGCGCGAAGGCCCGTCGCTGCGCGGCTGGCAACCGGCCATGGGCAGCGGCATCGCGGTGATGGAGCACCGTTTCCTGACCGAGCGCGGGGTGTCCTTCGCCACCGCCCTCCCCCCGGCGCTGGGCCGAGCGGGCGCGGCGCTCGGCCTGTTCGCCACGCCACGGCACGCCGGGATGCCCCACGCCGCCGCGCCGCTCGCCGCGCCCGTCTCCATCGTGGTTCCGGTCTATGGCGGCAAGACGTTCCTGACCCCGCTGCTCCACAGCCTGCTCGACACGGTCGAATCCCGGCACCCCATCGTCTTCGTGGACGACGGCAACCCCGACCGCAGCGTCTCCGCTTTCCTGGTGGCGCTCGGCGTGTCGCTGGACAACGTCACGGTCGTCGCCAAGCCGCGCAACGAGGGCTATCCCCGCGCCGTCGCCGACGGGCTGGAGGTGGCGACCCGGCTGAACCCCGACGGGCACGTCGTCCTGCTGAACACCGACGTCGAACTGCCAACGGGCTGGCTGGAGCGGCTGGTCGGCCCGATCGAGCGCATGCCGCGGGTCGCCAGCACCACGCCGCTGACCAACGCCGGCACGATCTGCGGCTTTCCCACCATGCCGGAGGACAACGCCCCCTTCCTCGGCGCCACGGTCGGGGAGATCGACGCGGCCTTCGCGTCGCTGGCGGAGCTGCCGCCGGTGGAGGTGCCGACCGGCGTGGGCTTCTGCATGGCGCTGAACCGCAAGGCCCTGCGCGCCGCCGGCTTCTTCGACCTGGACGCCTTCGGACGCGGCTACGGCGAGGAGGTGGACTGGTGCCGGCGCGCCGAACGGCACGGCTTCGTCAACGTCGCCGTGCCCAACCTCTACGTCCACCACCGCCACGGCGGCAGCTTCCCCGGCGAGGAGAGGCAACGCCTGATCGCCGCTTCCGGCGCGGTCATCCGGCAGCGCTATCCGGAGTTCGACGCGGAGGTCCAGGACTTCATCCGCGCCGATCCGCTGCGCCCCGTCCGCGCCGCCGCCGCGGTGGTCGCCCTGGGCCGGATCGGCCGCAAACGGACCGTGCTGCTGTTCGACCATGCGGGCGGCGGCGGAACCGCCACCTTCCGCGCCGCGGAGATCGCGCGCCTTCAGGCGGCGGGCCATGCCGTCCTGCTGGTGCGCCCGGCCGGCCGGCCGATGCCCGGCATGCCGGCTGGCGCGCTCGACCTAGAACTGCGGCTTCGCGACCCGGCGCAGGAAGAACCGTCGGAGGAAGGGCTGAGCTTCCGCTGGCTGGCCAACGACCTGTCCGACCTCGCGGCCCTTGCCGGCGCGCTGCCGCTGGCCGGGATCACGGTCAGTTCCCTCGTCGGCTACGCCGACCCGGCGGCGGTGATGGCCTTCATCCGGGATCTGCGCGCGATGCGGGGCGTGCCGCTGCGCCTTCTCCACCACGATTATTTCCCGGTGTGCCCGTCACTGAACCTGATCGACGCGCAGGACCGGTTCTGTGGCGTCCCGGGACTGGAGCGCTGCCGCGCCTGCCTGCCGGCTAACCCGCACCGCCACGGGCCGGTGGGGACGGTGACGCCGGACCCCGCTTTCGATCTGGCGGGACACCGCCGCCTGTGGCAGGCCTTCTTCGACCTCGCCGACCGCCACGTCTTCTTCTCGCGGAGTGCGCTCGCCACCATGCGGCGGGCCTTCTCGCTGGAGGACGGACGGCTGAGGATCATCCCGCATCTGGCCGGTCACGTGACGGTGACCCCGCTGCCACCCCCGTCCCCTCCGCCGGCCGGGTCCGATCCGGCGGCGCGCGTGGCAATCGTCGGCGGTATCGGGGTGGCCAAGGGGTCCAACATCGTCGAGGCGATGGTCCGCCTGGCCGAGGCGCACCGGCTTCCCCTCGTCTTCGAGCTGTTCGGCAACATCGACCGCCCGATCCCCTCCGCCCATTTCCACGACAACGGCCCCTACGAGCCGGACCAGCTGCCGCGCCTGCTGGCCGGGCGGGGATGCCGGGCCGTCTTCCTGCCCTCGATCTGGCCGGAGACCCATTGCTACGTGCTGGACGAGGTGGTCGGGCTGGGGCTGCCGGTGGGCGTCTTCGGTGTCGGCGCGCCCGCCGAACGGCTGCGCCACTGGCCGAACGGCTTCGTCGTCCCGACGGTCACGGCGGAGGCGGCGCTGTCGGCCCTTCTTCAGGTGACGGGGCGGGCTGCGCCTCCCGCACCCTGACGCCGCTGCCGGGCTTTATCGAAGCCAATTTGTATTCGCTCCGGCTTCATGCCGGCGAGCGCAAAGCCCGGCACATCGGGCTTTGCGCTCGCCGACAAACCGAAGATACGGCGCAGGTTTTAACAGACAAGGAATCGTCTTATTTTGAATCAATGCGTTTCAGTGCAATGCCTGAAACCGACAGATCCCCGAGACCATTGAAGAAGGTGCGAACCTCCACATTCTTGGCACCTTTTAGAACTGAAACCTCACCACTGCAAGCGCTCTGCCTACCCGTTTTCAAAGGTGCTTGGAAAAACGTTTGCGGGCCGTCCACGACGCCAACAAAGTCCCAAGAGCCGACGCCGGACCCACCCGAACCCCCTGTGCTGGATTGGTAGTCGACACAGGCGACGTATTTCCCCGGCGACAAATTTGCGTAGGGGCCGAAGGTCAGGACACCACCTTGCCCATCCCCTCCCTGGACCGTTCGCGCGTCTCCCTGGACATGCCCGACGATGCCCGGCAGGTCGGCCGCCACAAGCGCGACTGCGGACTCGCCCCATAGGCCCGTCTCGAGCTTGGTCTGCGGAACACGCCGTTTCATCATGAAATCGTGCAGTTCCGATCCGCTGTAATAGAAAACATCAAACGCGGCCTGTTCGCACCGGTGGCGCTCGTATCCGGAAGGCAACTGAGCCTCAATGTTGTCGGCCAGGAACGGGATGGAGCCGGCGGCGGCCGAATCCCTTGCGGTGATCACGAAGTTGATGTGGGTCCCGTAGTGCTGCTGGCGGATGAGGGGGCCGACGGTCGACATCCAGAAAAAGGGACGGAGATCGGGTTGCACCGCGATCATCCGGTCGATGGAGCGGGTCTGGTACTGAACACCCCGAGCATGCCAGTAATCGGAAATACCGGTGCGCAGCTTATGCTTGCCGCCCAGATCGTCAAGGCAGGCGGCGATCTGCCATTCATAAAGGCGGTTATCGCCCTGCAGCCCGAGAATTGGGACGACTCCGTAATCGCGCAAATGGGAGAAACTGAAGTCGGGAGCCATGATCCGGGTCGTCGCCATCGCCGCACCTGTCGCTCCCAGGCCGACGAGGCACAGCCCTGCGGCGTAGCCGGACCAGCGGGAGCGGGTCTGCCGCCCGGCGCACCGGCGGTCGTGAATGATCAGGCTCAGCAGAAAGACTAGGGCGCCGGGAAGCATGAGGTACCGCAGGCCGAATTCGTCCGCATACCCGCCGGAGATGATCGACCCGGTGACCAGAACACCGCCCGACGCCAACAAAAATGCCCAGGCGATGGCCAACCTGCCATCGCACTCGACCATGCCGATCCGCAGGCTCGACAGCCCTTCGGTCCGTGCGCCAGTTTCGCGGCGGAACTGCACGATGCCAGGCAAAGCCGCCGCCGAATACAGCAAGGCCGCGGCCATGGACCCGAGAAAAATCCAGACGAGGGCATCGGCGGAGCGATAGAGAAGCTCAAAGCTGTCCAGGAACTTGTTCAAGGACGCGATCATCCGCACACGCGAGATCGACGCCCGGCCAAGCAGCGGGTCGTTGTAGGTCACGTAGCCTTCCAGCCCCTTGGCCACGGCAAACGCCCCGAGAACCATCAGGGTTGCGAGGATCACCCGGTTTCGCGTCCGCGCATCCCTTCCCGCAAGCGCGGCCGTCATCAGTCCGACGAGGGACATCGGCACAACGAAGGCCAGGATGAACAGCGAACCCGAAAGCACCGCAACGACCACGCCAAGACCAAGGGCCAGCAGCCAGACAACACCGCCCCGATCGATGAAACGCAGGAACGCGCCCAGGCACAGCAATCCAAAGATGGTCGTTGGAACATGCACGTTGTTGTGGATGTGGTAGAACCAACCATGGTCCACGGCCACGAGATTGGTCAGCGACAGGACAATCAACAACGACGCGATTCCGACTTTCGAGACGTCGGGCATGATCTGGCGCGCCAGAAAAATGGCGGACCCGGCGAGGATCAGGATCTGAAGGATGGTGACCAACAGAATGCGGTCGCCCGGATGCACGAGCAGAAGATAGGCGAGAGCGTTCAGGGCGGTGTCCGGAACATAGGCCGGAGCCGGGGTGAACCGCCAATGGGACCATGCGCCGCCGAGGTCGAACAGATCCCGGAACAGGTCTGCCTGAAACAGCATATCGCTGTGAAGGCTGAGCCGGAAACCGTTCAACAGCGCCGTCATCAGCACCAAAAGCCACGCTGCGGGCAGCAGAATGCGCGTCGCGGCACCCCCCGATGCGATGCGGTGGTTCTCTCTTCCCATCTCTACCAATTCGATCACGTTGCCGAAGGACGTCGAACATACCGAAAAACATGGAGCCGTCAGGAATTTTGCGCGCACAAACACAACGAGTGGTGACCCCATTATCAGCCGCAAACACGAACAAGCGAAACGAAACCTGTCACGGATAGGACACTAGACTCCCGGTCGGCCGGGCGCATAGGGTGGCGCCGCCCCCGAAGCACCGCCTTGGAATCCCATGCCGACGCTGCCCGACGACCTCCGGCTTCTCGAAGCCGAGTCCATCGCCATTCTGCGGGAGGTCGCAGCCGCCTTCACCCGCCCAGTGATGCTCTATTCCATCGGCAAGGACAGCGGCGTTCTCCTGCACCTGGCGCGCAAGGCCTTCCACCCGTCGCCGATCCCGTTTCCTCTTCTCCACGTCGACACCGGCTGGAAGTTCCGGGAGATGATCGCCTTCCGCGACGAGACGGTGCGCCGGCTGGGCCTGAGGCTGCTCGTTCACCGCAACGAGGACGGGGTGGCCCGCGGCATCGACCCGATCCGCTCCGGCTCGGCCCTGCACACCCGCGTCATGAAGACCGAGGCGCTGCGCCAGGCGCTCGACCGGCACGGCTTCGACGCCGCCATCGGCGGCGCACGGCGCGACGAGGAGAAGAGCCGCGCGAAGGAGCGCGTCTTCTCCGTCCGCAGCGCCGCCCACAGCTGGGACCCGCGCGACCAGCGGCCGGAACCCTGGCGGCTGTGGAACACGCGCCTCGCACCGGGGGAGTCGGTGCGCGTCTTCCCCCTGTCCAACTGGACCGAGATGGACGTGTGGCGCTACGTCGCGGCGGAGCGCCTGCCGGTGGTGCCGCTCTACTTCGCGGCGGAGCGCCCGATGGTGCGCCGGTCGGGCGCGCTGATCATGGTGGACGACGGCCGCCTGCCGCTGAACCCCGGCGAGGTTCCGGAGATCATGCGGGTCCGCTTCCGCACGCTGGGCTGCTACCCGCTGAGCGGGGCCATCCCCTCCGACGCCGCGACCGTGGAGGATATCCTGGCGGAAATGCGCGCGTCGCGGACCTCCGAACGGCAGGGTCGCCTGATCGACGGCGACGAACCGGCCTCCATGGAGCGCAAGAAGCGCGAGGGCTATTTCTGATGACGACCCCCCTCAATTCCATCCTCAATTCCTCCGTCACGTCTGCCGCCGCTCTCGTTGCCGAACCCGCCGCGGGTCGCGGCCTGCTGCGCTTCCTGACCTGCGGTTCGGTGGACGACGGGAAGTCCACGCTGATCGGCCGCCTCCTCCACGACGCCGGGCTGGTGCCCGACGACCAGCTCGAACAGGCGCGGCGCGACAGCCGCGGCCGCGTCGAGACCGAGGGGGACATCGACGTCTCCCTGCTGGTGGACGGGCTGGAGGCGGAGCGCGAGCAGGGCATCACCATCGACGTCGCGCACCGCTTCTTCGCCACCGGACGGCGCAGCTTCATCGTCGCCGACACGCCGGGGCACGAGCAGTACACCCGCAACATGGCGACCGCCGCCTCCACCGCGTCGCTGGCGGTGCTGCTGGCCGACGCGCGCAAGGGCCTGCTGACCCAGACCCGCCGCCACGCCATCGTCTGCTCGCTGATGGGCATCCGGCACGTCGTGCTGGCGGTCAACAAGATGGATCTGGCCGGCGGCGACGAGGCGGTCTTCAGCGCCATCGCACGGGACTTCCAGAGCTTCGCGGAGCCGCTCGGCTTCCGGTCGGTCACGGCGATCCCCCTGTCGGCGCGGCGCGGCGACAACGTCGTCCACCCCTCCGGCGCCATGCCCTGGTACGCCGGCCCGACCCTGCTGGCGCATCTGGAGACGGCGGAGGTCGGAGACGAGCGGACGGCAGACGGGCCGCTGCGTTTCCTGGTGGAATGGGTGAACCGTCCGGACCCCGACTTCCGCGGCCTGTCGGGGACGGTGCTGTCGGGGTCGCTGGAGCCGGGCGACGCGGTGACGGTGTGGCCGTCGGGGCGGCCCGCCCGGATCGCCCGCGTCCTGACCTTCGAGGGCGACGCGGCGCGCGCGCGGACCGGCGACGCGGTCACCGTGACGCTGGAGGATGCGGTGGACGCCGGGCGCGGCGACCTGCTGAGCCACCCCGGCGACGCGCCGGAGGTGGCCGACCAGTTCGCCGCCCATCTGCTGTGGATGGCGGAAGACCCGCTGATGCCCGGCCGTTCCTATCTGCTGCGCGCCGGAAGCCGCTGGGTCCCGGCCACCGTCACCACGCTGCGCCACGCGCTGAACGTGGAGACGCTGGAACACACCGCGGCGCAGACGCTGGAGCTGAACGCGGTCGGGCTGTGCAACCTGTCGACCGCGGCCCCGCTCGCCTTCGATCCCTACACGGCGAACCGGGACACCGGTTCCTTCATCCTGGTGGACCGCTACACCAACCGCACCGTCGGGGCCGGGATGATCCAGCACCCGCTGCGCCGCGCCGCCAACCTGCACCCCCAGGAGCTGGCCGTCTCCGCGGCGGAACGGGCGGACCTCAAGCGGCAGCGCCCGGCGGTGCTGTGGTTCACCGGCCTGTCGGGAGCCGGCAAATCCACCGTCGCCAACCGGGTGGAGCGGCTTCTCCACGCGCTCGGCCATCACACGATGATGCTGGACGGCGACAACGTCCGGCTGGGGCTGAACCGCGACCTGGGCTTCACCGACGCCGACCGTGTGGAGAATGTCCGGCGCGTCGGCGAAGTGGCGAAGCTGATGACGGACGCCGGGCTGATCGTGCTGTGCGCCTTCATCGCCCCCTTCCGGGCGGAGCGGGAAGCGGTGCGCGCCCTGCTCCCCGAGGGCGCGTTCCTGGAGGTCTTCGTGGACACGCCGCTGGAGGAATGCGTGCGGCGCGATCCCAAGGGGCTGTACGCCAAGGCGCGCAGCGGGGCCCTGAAGAACTTCACGGGCGTCGACTCCCCCTACGAACCGCCCATCGCGCCCGAGCTGCGGCTCGACACGGCGGCGGAGGACGCCGACGCGCTCGCCCGGCGCGTGGTGGAGGAACTGCGGCGGAGAGGCATTGCCGGAGCCTGAGGCGGGCCGTAGGCTGGATCTCTTGGCCTGACATCGCCGGCACGGCACAATCGCTTGCCAAAGCCGGACGCTTGCGGCCATCTGCAAGGCAGTTCCGCGCCCGGACGCCGGCGCGAGGCCATCATGCCCGCTGAAACCGCCCAGCCCGCTGAAACCGCCTGGAGAGACACCATGACCGCAATCCGCAGCTACAATCGGCGCGTCCTGGTGACCGGCGGCGCCGGCTTCCTCGGCTCCCACCTCTGCGAGCGCCTGCTGGCCCGCGGCGACGAGGTGGTGTGCGCCGACAACTACTTCACCGGATCGCGGAGCAACATCGCCCACCTGCTGGGCCACCCGAACTTCGAGGCGATCCGCCACGACGTGACCTTTCCGCTCTATGTCGAGGTGGACCAGATCTACAATCTGGCCTGCCCGGCCTCGCCGGTGCATTACCAGCACGATCCGGTGCAGACGACCAAGACCAGCGTGCATGGCGCCATCAACATGCTGGGGCTGGCCAAGCGGCTGAACGCCCGCATCCTCCAGGCCTCGACCAGCGAGGTCTACGGCGACCCCGCCATCCATCCGCAGCCGGAGGAATATTGGGGCAACGTCAACCCGATCGGGCCGCGCTCCTGCTACGACGAGGGCAAGCGCTGCGCGGAGACGCTGTTCTTCGACTATCATCGCCAGCACGGGTTGGCGATCAAGGTGATGCGCATCTTCAACACCTATGGGCCGCGCATGCACCCCAACGACGGGCGCGTCGTCTCGAACTTCATCATGCAGGCGCTCCGCAACGAGCCGATCACCGTCTATGGCCAAGGCCAGCAGACCCGCTCCTTCTGCTATGTCGACGACCTGATCGAGGGCATGATCCGGCTGATGGATTCCCCCGACGAGGTCACCGGCCCGGTGAACGTCGGCAACCCCGGCGAATTCACCATGCTGGAACTGGCCGAGCAGGTGATCGCCTTGACCGGGTCGCGTTCGCTGGTCGAGCACCGTCCGCTTCCCCAGGACGATCCGAGACAGCGCCGCCCCGACATCACCAAGGCCAAGGCCCTGCTCGGCTGGGAGCCGACCGTACCGCTTCGCGACGGGCTGGAGCGCACCATCGCCTATTTCCGGCAGCGCTTCATCGACTGAGCCCGCGGCCCATCCGGACGGCGCGTCCAGCCCCCCGCACACCGTCCGGACCGGATACGGAAGGCCATGGGTTTGGAGTCTTGTCGCGCCCCTCCCCCGACTCAGGCGCGCCGGCTGGCTCCCGCAAGACCGGAACACCCCGCCGTCCCTGCCCAATTCACCGAGTCGCGTTCCGAATCGCCTTCAAAAGCGATTCGGAAACGTAGAACTGGAGTTTTGTCGCGTGCGACCAAGCTTCCACAGGAAGAATGGGTTATCCCCTGGAATGTTGTCGCGCGATTCCTGGACTCTTGTCGCGCGACTCGCGATTCTCTACTGGAGTCTTGTCGCTCAAACTAATAGGTGAATCTAGTAACCTTACAAATAGTCTGCGCGACAAGATTCCAAATTGCGGCTGTCAACCTGCCGTGTTATGGATCGGACCATAAATGGACCCGGAACAAACGGCGAGAACAGCGCGCTATGGGCCAGTTGCATCGCCTGATCAGCCAAGTGGGCCGTGAGCAGGCCAAAGCACTCCAGACCGACCCTGATCAGCGTTCGCTGGTCGACATCGCCGCGGCGGTACTGGAGGAAGAACGGCAGGATCTTGGCATTACCTATTCAGGCTTTGCCTTGACCGCGCTTCCGCATCGCCGCCTTCCCGACGATCAGCCGTGGGAAAGGCGCGGGCATCGTATTCGTTTGCTGATCGAGCCGGGCCGACTGCCCGTTCGTGGTGGCGGCTTCAAACTCTACGGCGTTCCTTATGGCAGCCGGGCCCGCATGATCCTGCTGTATCTGCAGACCCGCGCGCTGCAAACGGACAGCCGCGAGGTCGAACTGGGCCGCAGCATGCATGATTGGCTGGATCGCATGGGACTGTCGGTGGGCGGGCAGACCTACCGCGACATCCGAGAACAAGCCTCGCGGATCGCCGCCTGCAACCTGACCTTCGCCTGGGAAGACGCTAACAGCCTCGGCTTCGAGAAGGACTCGATTGTCAAGGGCGGCATCCATTTCTCCTCGGAGCACAATTCCCCCCAGGGGACGCTGTGGGAAGACAGGGTCCTGCTGTCCGAGGCTTTCTTCCGCGAACTGAAAGCGCATCCCGTGCCGATCTGGGAGCCGGCGCTGCGGCACATCCAGAACAACAGCACGAGCATCGACATCTACATCTGGCTGGCCTACCGGCTGCACAGCCTGAACAAATCCACGACCATCACTTGGCCGGCGGTGTTCGAACAGTTCGGGGCCGGTTATTCGCGTCTGCGCGATTTCCGGAAGCGCTTCATCGAAGCTCTTCAACTGGCCCTCGCCGTCTATCCCGAGGCGCGCGTCGACGTGGAGGATCATGGACTGCTCCTGCACCCCTCGCCTCCCCCGATTCCCGAACGGAAGACGAGCCAGCTCATGCGCTGAGCGCAACTCTCTGCAAAGCGGCTCAGCTTTTTCGGGACACGCGACAAGACTCCAAACTCCCCGCCGGCGGCGCTCGCGACAACACTCCAGACGGCCCCGCTCCAGCAAAGGATTCCATGCCCCACAGAGCCCTTCTGCTCGACCGCGACGGGATCGTGAACGTCGATCACGGTTATGTCGGCGACCGTGGCCGTTTCACGTTCATGGACGGCATTTTTCCCCTGACGCGGCACGCGGCGGACCGTGGCTTCCGGATTGCCGTCATCACCAACCAATCGGGCATCGCGCGCGGCTATTTCAGCGAAACCGCGTTCCTGGAGTTGAGCGGTTGGATGCGGGACATGTTCCGCTCCCAGGGCGTGGAAGTGGCTGGAGTCTTCCATTGCCCCTACCACAAAGGCGGCACGGTGGAACGTTACGCCCGCGACAGCTTCTGGCGGAAACCCAACCCCGGCATGATCCTGGAGGCGGCGCGGCGGCTGGACCTCGACCTGTCCCGGTCGGTCTTCCTGGGCGACCAGCCGACCGACATGGCCGCGGCGCAGACCGCAGGCGTGGCGCAACGGGTCATGCTGGAATCGGCTGGGGAGCTGCCACAGGAGACGGCGGCAACCCTGACAATCCATCAGCTGACTGAATTGATCCCTTTTCTGACCTGACCGGCCGCAGGCACACCGGAGCGGATTGGCGGCATGACGCAAACCTGAACCACGCTCATTCCAGCCGCAAATCCGTCCGGGAAACGGAGTGTGTCTCTCCGGCGCCGGGCTTCTGCATCAGATCCTCATCGAGCAGTCCGTCCGCCCGCGCCCGGTCGAGCAGTGCCTTGACGCTCGACGGTGCCCAGGTTCCGGCCCCGGTCGCCGTCCGCACGCCCTGGCGCTCCAACTGCCGGCCGATGCGGGCCAGCGTCGGTTTCTGCCCGGCCTGGGCGGCGTTGTGGATGGTAGCGACCAGTTCCACCAGTCGCTTAGCCTGTGCCGCCGCTTTCTTGGAACGGCGGGGTGCCGCCTTCAGCAGGTCGGATTCAGCCAGACCATCGGCGACGAGACGGCGCACCGCGCGGATCAGGGCATCGCGCGTCCACGGCGCCGGGTTGTTGCCGGGCCGCTTCTTCATCGCGGTGTTCAGCACATCGACGACACGGTCCCACGGCTGGGCCGGCCGCAGGCGCCGCACGATGGGCAGGAACTCGTCCGCACCGGCGATGGCCCGCTCGCTCAGACGCTCGTCACGCGCGCGGGCGACGCGACGACGGGCCAGCGGATCGCCTGAGATCAGACCGGGATTGCCCGGCTGCCGGCCGAGCGCCTTGGCAGCCCGCACCCCGGCCTTGGTGCGTTCGCGGATCAGCGAGCGTTCGAATTCGGCTACGGCGCCGAGAATCTGCAAGGTGAATTTGCCTTGCGGACTGCCGGTGTCAATGGGATCGCCCAGCGATTTGAACGCCGCTCCCTTGCGCTCCAGCGTCTCGATGATCTCCAGCAGATGGGCAAGTGAGCGGGCCAGCCGGTCGATGCGCGCCACCACCAGTGTGTCACCCTTGCGGAGGCGGGCCAGCATGGCCTTGAGCTGCGGCCGCTCGCGGTCGGCACCGGAGGCGCTCTCGCAAACGATCTCGGTGCAGCCGAACCGTTTCAGCTCGAGAAACTGCGCTTCGGTGGATTGGTCCTCGGTGGAAACGCGCGCGTAGCCGATCAGCGCCATGGTCTGCCCTCTTCCGTCCGCCGAAGCAATGGCTTTTCAAGACTTGCATAAGGTAACAATCGGACGATTGAAAGTCAGTGGAAAGCCTCTGGCCGAAATGGTCCTGGCAGCGAGGCAAGCCGGTCGAAGCCGGACAAGACGGCACGTGGCGCCGCCAGGGCGCAGCGTTCGGCCACAGGGCGCAGGCACGCATGGTCCGCGTCCTCTCCGGAAAATCAACGCTGGATCAATTGTGTAACCGGGTCTTGAAAGCGCTGGGAGCACGTCTGCCGCAAGTGCCGCTCCGCAAGATGGTGGCGGATTGACTCTCCACCCCCTTGGGCCTCGGCTTTTCGCACGAACCATCTGGCGGGGACAGCCAGTGGGCATCCGTTCATGGAACCGATGCGACGATCACGTCTCGGCAACTCCACCTGTTTTGCGATGAGATACGGCAGTGATACGAGAGATAAGTATCATGAGAGCCCTGGAAGCGCACAAGACCGTGGCTTGGGCGGGGGGCTTAGCGCGAAGGAGAGGGCGGCGCATCCGTGTCACCGCCGGCGCCTGTCGAGGTTTCGAAATACATCACGGCAATATCGATTGCGCCCATCCTTCACCGCACGAGGCTTCGATCCATCCAAAGGACTTAAGTTATCCTAAAGTGATGGTACTGAAGAAGGCCTCCTTATGGAATGGATATCAATAGAACTGGCGCTTTTCACGAGGAGTAGGAGTTATTCCTTATTAGGCAGTTGCAGGAATACGCCTTGGAAATTCATGTCATAGGAAGTCGCACGCTTTGCCATATACGCGGGCGGGGCGCTCGGGCATCCCAACGATCACAACAAAATTTACGGAGAGTTCCCCTTGAACGAAGTCATCATCGCGGACGCTGGGCTTGAGGATCTCGACGCACTGCTCAGCCACCGCCGTCCCGACGTTCAGGTTACGCTCGTTTCCTCCGCCGAGGACGGCCATGCCGTTCTGGCCGCAGCGCTCGCCGCGCGCCCGTCCGTCCTGCATCTGGTCGCCCATGGCGAGCCGGGGAGGGTCCTGCTGGGTGCCCAGCCGCTGGACGCGCGGTCGCTGCTCGACCGCTCCTGGCCGGACGCGCGCGGCACCGAGATCCACCTCCACGCCTGCCATGCCGGCGCGGGTGCCGAGGGCCGTCTCCTCCTCGATCGTCTGGCCGCCGCCACGGGCGCCGCGGTCGCGGCCTCCTCGGGTCCCGTCGGTCCGGCGGCGCGCGGCGCGTCCTGGAAACTCGACGTGCGCACCGCGCCGGTGTTCACCTCCTCCCCTTTCGCCGGGGTCGAAGGCGCCGGCGCGCGCGGCTGGGCTCATGAACTGGCTGTGACCGGCACCCCGACCGACGGCAACGACACGCTGACCAGCGATGACGCCGCGGACAACATCAACGGTGGGGCCGGCAACGACATCCTGATCGGCAACGGCGGCAACGACACGCTGATCGGCGGCATCGGCCACGACACCATGGACGGCGGCGCCGGGGCCGACGTGTTCGACGGCGGTGACGGTTTCGACGTCGTCACCTACGAGAACGCCACCACCGGCATGGTCATCGACATCGGCAACCCGGCGAACAGCACGGGCGACGCCGCGGGCGACAGCTTCACGGGCATCGAGCGCTGGATCGGCTCCAACTTCGCCGACACCATGGTGGCCGGCAACGACCCCGTGTGGTTCTGGGGCCATGCCGGCGACGACGTGGAGATCGGCGGCGCCGGCAACGACACGATGGAGAGCGGCGACGGCAACGACACCGTCCATGGCGGTGCCGGTGACGACCAGATCTACAGCCGCGCCGACAACGATGTGCTCTATGGCGAGGACGGGAACGATCTGATCTACGGCGGCTGGGGCAACGACATGCTCGACGGCGGCGCCGGCAACGACACCCTGTTCGGTGAAGGGGATGCCGACACCATGTACGGGGGCGCCGGCGACGACAGCATGGACGGCGGCCAGGGCAACGATCTGATGTATGGCGGCGATGGCAACGACACGCTGATCGGCGGCATCGGCCACGACACCATGGAGGGCGGCGCCGGAGCCGACGTGTTCGACGGTGGCGACGGCTTCGACGAGGTGACCTACGCGAACGCCACCGCGGGCGTCGTGCTGGATCTGCGCAACCCGGCGAACAGCACGGGCGACGCCGCGGGCGACACCTTCACCAACATCGAGCGCTGGATCGGCAGCGAGTTCGACGACCGGCTGGTCGGCAACGACAACGGCGTCTGGTTCTGGGGCCATGGCGGCAACGATGTCGAGATCGGCGGCGCCGGCAACGACACGATGGAAAGCGGCATCGGCAACGACACGATCTACGGCGGCGGCGGCGACGACCGGGCCTTCGGGCGGGCCGACGACGACATGCTGTACGGCGAGGCCGGCAATGACCTGCTGGCCGGCGGCGGCGGCAACGACATGCTCGATGGCGGCACCGGCAACGACACGCTGATCGGCGACTGGGGCGTCGACACGATGATCGGTGGTGACGGCGACGACGTCTTCTACAGCGGCGCGCACGATCCCCTGCCGGAGGCCGACATCATCCAGGGCGGGGCCGGCAACGACACCTTCATCATCGCCGCGCAGAGCGACGCCGGCACGGTCTCCTACGATGGCGGCGAGGGCACCGACACGCTGCGCATCAGCTCCGACAACGTCGCCGATCCGGAGAACAAGATCACTACGGCGACGCCGCAGATCGACATCTCCGGCATGACCCTGACCAGCGTGGAGCGGCTGGAGCTGGTCGGCAGCGTCCGTCATGCGGTGACGATGAGCGTCGCCCAGGCCAACAGCTTCGCCAGCATCACCGGCGCCACCGGTGGCGATGTCTTCACCATCGCCGGAACGGCCATGACGGGCGCGGTCACCGCCGGCAACGGCAGCCAGCTCACCGCCGGACAGGTCCAGGCCGAGACGGTGAACGGCGTTACCCTGCTGCACATCGGTACCGATGCCACGGCGGGCGCCGACGTGACCCTGCGCTTCGCCGGCGGCTTTACGGCGGACCAGTTCCAGGTCAGCGGCAGCGGGATCACCCTGAGCGGAACCCCCTCAACCCCGCCCACGACGGAGCCGCCGACCACCACCCCGCCGACGACCGAGCCGCCAACCACGACGCCTCCCACGACGGAGCCGCCGACCACCACTCCGCCGGTTGACGACCGTCCTTCGACGGCCATGCAGCGCATCGTGAACGGCGTGACCGAGGACGTGAAGGCCTACGCCTACGAGGGGCCGGTCTCCACCCTGCAGTGGACCTTCCTGGGCGACTCCCGCAGCGAAGTGCTGGGCGGGTCGGACGGCAACGACTTCCTGAACCTGATGGGCGGCGACGACGCGGCGGCGGGCGGGGCCGGTGACGACGTGCTGGACGGCGGTTCGGGCTCCAACTGGCTGATCGGCGGTTCGGGCAAGGACACCTTCTTCGTCGACGGCCGCGGCACCGAGATCACCTGGTCCACCGTCACCGACCTGGAGCAGGGCGAGTGGTCCACCCTCTGGGGCTACAAGGAAGGCGTCTCCACCCTGCGCTGGGAGGAGATGGACGGCGCCGAAGGCTACAAGGGCGCGACGGTCCACTGCGACATCGACGGCAATGGCACCATCGACGCCAGCATGACCTTCGCCGGCAAGGCCGTGGGCGCCATGACCACGACGACCGGCACCATAGGCGACCAGAACTACATCGCTTTCATCAGCCTGTGATCCGGCGCGGTTCGTGATCTGAGGCACCGAGCGGAAAAAACGGCCCGGGGAACACTCCCCGGGCCGTTTCTCGTTTGTCGCTGCCATCCGGGGCAGCCCATCGGTATAGGGCTTATCCCTTCTAAAGATTGTGGAGGCATCGCCTGATTTTCCTGTATTCGCTCTTGATGTATAGTTTTCGTCCCTTTTATTCATAGGACAATGACAGTTCATAGGCTCATTGAGTTTCCCGTTATCAATAAAGATAACCCAACAACTATGTTCCATTGATGAGAATGTGTTATTTCTTCTTGGGCAATTGCGAAAAGGCTCTCCGAAAGCGCATGTGATTGGGTGTCGCGCTTCCCCGTATCCGCGAACCTCCCGTAAACGCGAACGATGCGACCGGGCGCCCCAGCGATCACCACAGAATGCACGGAGAGTTTCCCTTGAACGAAGTCATCATCGCGGACGCTGGACTTGAGGATCTCGACGGGCTGCTCAGCCGCCGCCATCCCGACGTCCGGGTCATGCTCGTCTCCGCCGCCGACGATGCCCACGCCGTTCTGGCCGAGGCGCTCGCCGCCCGCCCGTCCGCCCTGCATCTGGTCGCCCATGGCGAGCCGGGACGGGTCCTGCTGGGCGCCCAGCCGCTGGACGCGCGGTCGCTGCTCGACCGCTCCTGGCCGGACGCGCGCGGCACCGAGATCCACATCCACGCCTGCCATGCCGGTGCGGGCGAGGCGGGCCGTCTCCTTCTCGATCGTCTGGCCGCCGCCACGGGTGCCGCGGTCGCGGCCTCCTCGGGTCTGGTCGGTCCGGCGGCGCAGGGCGCCTCCTGGACGCTTGATCTGAGCACCGCGCCGGTCGGCGCCCCCTCCCCCTTCGCGGCGGTTGAGGGCTGGACCCATGTCCTGGCCGTGACCGGCACCACGACGGCGGGCCCCGACCTGCTGACCAGCGATGACGAGCCGGATGTGATCGAAGGCGGGGCCGGCAACGATACGCTGATTGGCGGTGGCGGAAACGACACGCTGATCGGCGGTGCGGGGGCCGACGTTCTGAACGGCGGGGCCGGCTTCGACGAAGCGTCCTACGAGACCGCGACCTCCGGCCTCGTGCTGGACTTGCTGAACCCGGGCAACAGCACGGGCGACGCCGCGGGCGACACCTTCATCGACATTGAGCGCTGGGTCGGCTCCAACTTCGACGACACCATGGTGGCCGGGAACGACCCCGTGTGGTTCTGGGCTCATGACGGCGCCGATCTGGTGACCGGCGGGGCCGGCAACGACACGCTGGAAAGCGGCAACGGCAACGACACCGTCCATGGCGGGGCCGGCAACGACCAGATCTTCGGGCGTGCCGACGACGACATGCTCTATGGCGACGACGGCGACGACCTGCTGGTCGGCGGCGGCGGCAAGGACAGTCTGATGGGCGGGGCCGGCAACGATACGCTGGTCGGCGACTGGGACGCCGACACGATGATCGGCGGCGACGGCGACGACGTCTTCTACAGCGGCGAGCACGGCGACCTGAACGAGGCCGACGTCATCGAGGGTGGGGCCGGCAACGACACCTTCATCATCGCCGCGCAGGGCGATGCCGGAACGGTCTCCTACGACGGCGGCGACGGCACCGACACGCTGCGCATCAGCTCCGACGACGTGACCGATCCGGAAGGCAAGATCACCACGGCGACGCCGCAGATCGACATCTCCGGCATGACCCTGACCAGCGTGGAGAACCTCGATCTGGTCGGCAGCGTCCGCCACACGGTGACGATGACCATCGCCCAGGCCAGCGGTTTCACCAGTGGGGTGACCGGAGCCATGGTGGGCGACGCCTTCACCATCGCCGGCACGGCCATGACCGGGACGGCCACCGCCGGCAACGGCAGCCAACTCACCGCCGGGCAGGTCCAGGCGGAGACGGTGGACGGCGTCACCTTCCTGCGCATCGGCATGGACGCTACGGCGGGCTCCGACGTGACCCTGCGCTTCGTCGGCAGCTTCACCGCCGGGCAGTTCCAACTCAACGGCGACACCGTCACGCTGATCGACGCACCGCCCACCACAACGCCTCCCACGACGGAACCGCCGACGACCACCCCGCCGACGACCGAGCCGCCCACGACGGAACCGCCGACCACGACACCGCCGACGACGGAGCCGCCGACCACCACCCCGCCGGTGGACGACCGCCCCTCCGCCGCCATGCAGCGCATCGTGGACGGCGTGACCGAGGACGTGAAGGCCTACGCCTACGAGGGGCCGGTCTCCACCCTGCAGTGGACCTTCCTGGGCGACTCCCGCAGCGAGGTGCTGGGCGGGTCGGACGGCAACGACTTCATCAACCTGCTGGGCGGCGACGACGCGGCCTGGGGTGGCGCCGGTGACGACGTGCTGGACGGCGGCTCGGGCTCCAACTGGCTGATCGGCGGTTCGGGCAAGGACACCTTCTTCGTCGACGGCCGCGGCACCGAGACCACCTGGTCCACCGTGGTCGACCTGGAGCAGGGCGAGTGGGCCACGATGTGGGGCTACCAGGAGGGCGTCTCCAAGCTCTCCTGGGAAGAGATGGGCGGCGCCGAAGGCTACAAGGGCGCGACGGTCCATTGCGACATCGACGGCAACGGCACCATCGACGCCAGCATGACCTTCACCGGCAAGAGCGTGGGCGCCATGACCACGACGACCGGCACCATGGGCGACCAGAACTACATCGCCTTCATCAACCTGTAAGCTGAGGTCGTGCGAAACGCGCCGGTCCGGGGGATGCCCTCCCCTGGGCCGGCTTTTTCCTGTTGATGCCGGCTGTTGATGCAACGGAGGTGACCGTCAACCTTGACCGATTCGGGCGTCCATCGTATCGGTTGAACACGGCAAGCGCATTCGCTGTGGAGGTTGACGTTGCGTGGCGAAGACATGAGGCTCCTGCGCGAGGAGCGCAAACTTTCACAGCCGGATTTCGCGGCCTGGCTGAACGAGCGGCTGGAGCGGCGCTACGACCGGTCCAAGATTTCCCGGTGGGAAAGCAACAGCGAGAAGATCCCCGACGCGGTGGTCCGCTTCCTGCTGAAGGAGACGGCGGTGGTGGACGGCAAGCATGGCCCGGCCCTGGTCATCTGCCTCGCCAATCAGAAGGGCGGGGTCGGCAAGACCACCTGCACGGTGAACACCGCCAGCATCCTGGCGCGCGAGGGCTACCGGGTGCTCATCATCGACGCCGACCCGCAGGCGAACGCCACGGCGCATCTTGGCATCGACCTGATCGAGTATGAGGAGGGCCGGCGCAAGTCGCTCGCCCACGTGCTGCGGGAGGAGGTCGCCGTCGAAGACATCGTCGTCCCGGTCGGCGACATCGGGCTGGAGATCGCCCCGTCGAGCATCGAGCTGGCGTCGGTCGAGGTGGAGTTGACTGCCGATCCCAGCGGCCCTATGGCCCTGCGGGAACGGCTTCAGGACGCGCGGTCGGCCTATGACTTCATCTTCATCGACTGCCCGCCGAACCTCGGCCAGTGCACCGCCAACGGGCTGGTGGCGTCGGACCTCATCGTCATCCCCTGCCAGACCGAGTATTTGTCTTCCATCGGCGTGAACCATCTGCTGAAGACGATCAACAAGCTGAAGCGGCGCTGCCACCCCAGCCTCGCGGTCCTGGGCATCCTGCCGACCATGCACAACGCCCGCCTGAACCAGCATCAGGTGACGCTGGAACAGCTCCACAGCGCGCTGGGCGGCACGCTGCGCATCTTCCCGCCGGTGCCGCGGGCGACGATCTACGGCGACGCCGCCCTTGCCGGACGCGCCGCCCTGGAGGCGGTGCCGGACGCACCAGGTGCCTCGTCCTACCGGGCGCTCGCCGACGCCATCGTCGTGGAGCGGCGCAAGCGCGTGGAGGTGGCCAATGTCGCGTAAACTCGGAACCGGGAACCTCGCCCGGCTGAACGCCATGAGCCGCGGCGCCCTCGCCGTCTTCGCGGAGCCCGAACAGGGCGTCCGCCTCGTCTATCCCGACGTGGATTGGATCGAGGCCAACCCCGACCAACCACGCCGCCGCTTCGACGAGGCGGAGCTGGCCGCCCTGACGGACTCCATCCGCAAATACGGCCTGCAGCAGCCGATCGGCGTGCGCGAGCTGGGGCCGAGCCGCTTCCAGCTCGTCTTCGGGGAGCGGCGCCTGCGCGCTGTGCGCGCGCTCGGACAGCAGACGGTCCCCTGCATCCTGGTGCCGGACGGCATCGACACCGCCGAGGTGGCGGTGATCGAGAATGTCCTGCGCGCTGACCTGACCCCCTTCGAAGAAGCCGACGCCTTCGTGGCTCTGGTGGAGAAGCACGGCTACTCCCATGCCGACCTCGGCCAGATCATGGGGCGCGACAAGGCGGAGATCACCCGGACCCTCGGCCTGACCCGGATCGCCCCGGCGGTGCGGGAACGCTACGAGAATGCCGCGAGGAAGGTCGCCCGCTACAAGCTCTACCAGATTGCGGCGCTCGACGACGCGGCGGCGCAGATGAGCCTGCTGGACAGCCTGGCCAATGATCAGCCGCTGCCCGAACCCCGGGAGACCGGCACGGGGTCAGCGCCGGCGCGCGACGAGCCGGAGGTGGTGTTGAGCGCCTTCAGCCTGCGCGTCTCCCGCAACATCCTGCGCACGCGCGAAGCTCTCCAGGCTTTCCAGGAGAAGCCGAAGCGGCTGGAGGAGGTGGATCGCGAGGTTCTGCGCGACCTCCGCCGCTCCATCGACGCCATTCTGGACGGCGGGAAGGGCTGACCCGGATCGGTGAGAATTCTCACCGGTCCCTTTTTTCCGCACCCTTTTCCTCACACGGGGCGGTGAGAATTCTCACCGCCCCGTCTCGAAGGCTCGGACAAAGAAAAAGGCCCCTTCCCGCATGCGCAGGAAAGGGCCTTTTTTCTTTGTTCGTGCCTCAGTGGGCAGCGTTACCGCCGTTTTCGAAGGAGGGGGCTTCGAGGCCGGAGGCTTCGAGCTGGGCGACGACCATGCTCTTGAGGCGCTCCAGGCCGTCCTGGGTGGAGGACTCCGCGCGGGCGACCAGGACGTCCTGGGTGTTGGAGGCGCGCAGCAGCCACCAGCCGTCGGGGGTCTGGACGCGCACGCCGTCGATGTCGTTGACCTGGGCGCCCTCGGCCTTGAGGCGCTCCTTGACCTCGCGGACGACCTGGAACTTGCGCTCCTCGTCGGCCTGGAAGCGGGTCTCCGGGGTGTTGATCACCTCGGGCAGGCGGTCGCGCAGCGCCGCCAGCGGGCCGCCGGAGCGGCTGACCTGGCCGATCAGGCGCACCGCGCAGTAGAGCGCGTCGTCGAAGCCGTACCATTTGTCGGCGAAGAAGATGTGGCCGGACATCTCGCCGGCCAGCGGCGAGCCGGTCTCGGCCATCTTGGCCTTGAGCAGGGAGTGGCCGGTCTTCCACATCAGCGGCTGGCCGCCGAGCCGGGCGATCTCGTCGAACAGCGTCTGGCTGGCCTTGACGTCGGCGATGATGGTGGCGCCGGGGTGGCTCTTCAGCACGTCGGCGGCGTAGATCGCCACCAGCTGGTCGCCCCAGACGACGCGGCCGAGATGGTCGATGGCGCCGATGCGGTCGCCGTCGCCGTCGAAGCCGATGCCGATGTCGCAGCCGTGCTCGGCGACCGCCTTCTTCAGGTCGACGAGGTTCTTCTCGACGGTGGGGTCGGGGTGGTGGTTGGGGAAGTCGCCGTCGATGGCGTCGAACAGCAGGATGTGCTCGCCGGGCAGCGTGGCGGTCAGGCGGCGCAGGATCTCGCCGGTGGCGCCGTTGCCGGCGTCCCAGGCGATCTTGAGGTCGCGCACGCCGTCGTAGTCCTTGAGCAGGCGGGCGACGTAGGCGTCCTGGACGTCGACGCGCTCGGCGCTGCCGGCGCCGGTGGCGTAGTCGCCGGCGGCGGCGATGGCGCCGAGCTCCTGGATCATCGCGCCGTAGACCGGCCCCTTGCCGAGCATCATCTTGATGCCGTTGTACTCCGGCGGGTTGTGCGAGCCGGTGATCATGATGCCGCCGTCGGCCTCGCGGTCGCGGGTGGCGAAGTAGAGCATGGGGGTGGGGCCGAGCCCGATGCGCGTCACCCGCAGGCCGGTGGAGACCAGCCCGTCGACCAGCGCCTCCTCCAGTTCCGGCGAGCTGTGCCGCCCGTCATAGCCGATGCAGGCGGTCGTGCCGCCCTTGCGCACGATCATCGTCCCGAAGGCGCGGCCCACCGCGCGCGCGTCCGCGGTCGTGAGCGTCGTGCCGACGATGCCGCGGATGTCGTACTCGCGCAGCAATGTCGGATGGAAGGTGTGGGGCTCGCCCATGTTCTCGACTGACCTCCGTGGGGCAGGATGGTTTTTCAGGCCTTCGCAGACGGTGCCGCGGGCCGCCCGATGGAGCTGTAGGCGAAGCCGGCGGCCGCCATGTCCTCGGGATTGTAGACGTTGCGCAGATCCACCATGACCGGCCGCTTCAGCAGGGCCTTGGCCCGCTTCAGGTCCAGCGCGCGGAACTCGTTCCACTCCGTCAGGATGACCACGCAATCGGCTCCTTCCAAGGCGCCATAGGCGTCCTGCGCCCACACCACACCGGGCAGAAGCTTCCCGGCCTCGTGCATGCCAGCCGGGTCGAAGGCGCGCACGGTGGCGCCGGCGGTCTGCAGCGCCGGCACGATGTCCAGCGACGGAGCGTCGCGCATGTCGTCGGTGTTGGGTTTGAAGGTGACTCCCAGCACGCCGACGGTCTTCCCCTCCACCGATCCGCCGCAGGCGGCGACGATGCGTCCGGCCATCGCCTTCTTGCGGGTGTCGTTGATCTCCACCACCGTTTCGATGATGCGCAGCGGGCTGCCGACCTGCTGGGCGGTGCGCACCAGAGCCAGCGTGTCCTTGGGGAAGCAGGAACCGCCGTAACCCGGTCCGGGGTGCAGGAACTTCTTGCCGATGCGCCCGTCGAGGCCGATCCCGCGGGCCACGTCATGCACGTTGGCGCCCACCTTCTCGCACAGGTCGGCGATTTCGTTGATGAAGGTGATTTTGGCGGCGAGGAAGGTGTTGGCGGCGTACTTGGTCAGCTCCGCCGTTTCCAGCGCTGTCAGGACGATCGGCGTCTCGATCAGGTAGAGCGGGCGGTACAGCCGGCGCATGACGTCGGCGGCGCGCTCGGAAGACGTGCCGATGACCACGCGGTCGGGGCGCATGAAGTCGCCGATGGCCGAGCCTTCGCGCAGGAACTCGGGGTTGCTCGCCACGTCGAAGTCAGCGTTGGGGTTGGTGCGGCGGATGATCGCCTCCACCTCGCGTCCCGTTCCGACCGGCACGGTCGACTTGTTGACCACCACTGTGTAATGGTCGAGGTTGGCGGCGATCTCCTCGGCGGCGGCGTAGACGTAGGAGAGATCGGCGTGACCGTCGCCGCGGCGGGTCGGCGTGCCCACGGCGATGAAGACGGCGTCCGCACCGGCCATCGCCTCCTTCAGGTCGAGCGTGAAGGACAGCCGGCCGGCGGCGACGTTGCGCGCCACCAGATCGTCCAGGCCCGGCTCGTAGATCGGAATCTCGCCGCGCTTCAGGTGTTCGATTTTCCCTGCGTCCTTGTCCACGCAGACGACGTGCACGCCGAACTCCGAAAAACAGGCGCCGGACACCAATCCGACATAGCCCGTACCGATCATCGCGATGCGCATGAAAGTTCCTTTGCTGAAAGCCACGCGCCTTTGCCCGTCTCCGGCCGGGAGGCGGTTCCTGGCGTTCAAACGCCACAGGTTGCGTTTCGGGTCGCTGCTCTGGTGAATCCGTCCGGTTGCGGATTGCCGGGGAGGTCTCGAGGAGTGGCGTTCATCGGACGGCGCGAAGCCGGCCCGTGGAGCGCCAGCCCGTCGGATGCTGGCTCATGGAACAGCGGGCGGGGCGGGGCCGGACCGGAGAAAGGGCTGCATACCCGTCCTGTCGGCGTGGTCCGGCCTTCCCGAGGCAACCCCGGTTCCGGGACGGCTCAGATCGCCTGGAGGTAGGCGGGGTCGAGGGCGCCGTGGCGGAACGGGATCCAGTCCTTGTGGTCGGCCCGGTACTGCAGGCCGTAGGGGTTCTTGAAGAAGATCTTCTGAAGCGGCTGTCCGCCTTCGGCGCGGGTGCGCTCGAGATCGATGAGGGGCGAGGCGGCGAACACCTTCTCCCACAGCTCACCATTGTCCACGTCGCGGCCCGCGTTCTTCACGTAGTCGCGCGCGGTGTCGCTCAGTTGCCAGGCCTCTTCGACCATCGCGTAATAGTCCACAGTACCCTCGGCCATGACCCTGCTCCGAAGCGTTCGAGATGACGCTTGGCATAGCGCATTTTTGGAAGGGAGAAAACCTCCGAGCAAGCACACCCCGAGCGACAGGCCAGGGGCATCACGGCGGATTGCGGCTTGGCAGGCCCAGCGTTTCGGCCAGGGCACCGACGACCCGGTCCACGTCGGAGTCGGCCATGGCCGGGTACAGGGGCAGCGAGAGGGTCCGGGCATAGTGCGCATCGGCGCCGGGCAGGGAGAGACGGCCGCAACGCTTTTGCCAGTAGGGCTGGCGGTGGACCGGGATGTAGTGGACCTGGCTGCCGATGCCCCGCGCCCGCAGATCGGCCATGACCTGCGCCCGGGTCCGTCCGGCGGCGGCGAAGTCGATGCGGACGGCGCAGAGATGCCAAGCCGGTCGGCACCAGGGAACGCGGGCCGCCGGCCGGACCAGTGGGGCCAGCGGGGCCAGCCGCTCCGCATAGAGATCCATCAGGTGCCGGCGCCGTTCCACGAAGCACTCCAACCGGGCGAGCTGGCTGAGGGCGAGTGCGGAGTGGATGTCGGTCAGACGGTAATTGAAGCCAGGCTCCGCCATCTCATAGTACCAGGGGTTGGCGGTCCCGTCGGCGGCGAAAGCGGCTCCATGGTCTTCGAACTCCGCCGGCTCCCGCTCCATGCCATGGTTGCGGAAGCGGCGCAGCCGGGCGGCAAGTTCCGCATCGTTGGTGGTCACGGCCCCTCCCTCGCCCGCCGCGATGGTCTTTACGGGGTGGAAGGAGAAGGCGGTGAGCGTGCCGAAGGCGCCGGAACCGACCGGCAGGGGCGGGCCGTCCGGCGTCACGTCCACGCTGCCGATGGCGTGGCAGGCGTCCTCGATGACGGCCAGCCCGTGTCGGGCGGCGAGCGTGCCGAGCCCGGCCATGTCTGCGGTCTGGCCGGCGAAGTGCACGGGCGCCAGAGCGCGCACCCGCCAGCCGGCGCGGGCGGCCCGCTCCATCGCCGCTTCCGCCTGCTCCGGTCCCATCAGGCCGGTTTCGGGATCGACATCGGCGAAGGCGACCTCCGCCCCCACGTAGCGGGCGGCGTTGGCGGTGGCGAGGAAGGTGACGGAGGGCACCACCACCGCGTCGCCGGGGCCGAGCCCCAGCGCGAGGGTGGCCAGATGCAGGGCGGCGGTCCCGTTGGCGCAGGACACCGCATGGTCCGCGCCGGTGCGCTCGCACAGCGCGCGCTCGAACGCCTCCACCGTCGGCCCCTGGGTCAGCCAGTCGCCGCGCAGGACCGCGGTCACCGCGTCGATGTCGGCCTGATCGACGTCCTGGCGCCCGTAGGGCAGAAAGGGCAGCGGCGGCCGGGACACCGGTTCGCCCATCACGGCGCTTCCGCGAGAAGCCGCATCAGCCGCGCGCCGTCCAGCCAGTCCCCGTTGGTGTCGCTGGCGTAGCGGAAGCCGTCGGCGACCGGCTTGGCGCCCAGCCGCTGATAGGGCTCGTGCGTCCAGAAGGCGAAGGCCGGCTCGATGACGAAGCGGTCCGGCAGTTCGAAGGTCTGGCGGGAATCGTCCTCGGTGATCATCACCTCGTGCAGCTTCTCGCCGGGGCGGATGCCGACCTGCTTGTGCGGCAGATGCGGAGCCATCGCGCGGGCCAGATCGGTGATGCGCATGCTGGGGATCTTGGGCACGAAGATCTCCCCGCCCTGCATCATCGCGATGCAGGAGACGACGAAGTCCACCCCGTGCTGCAGCGTGATCCAGAAGCGGGTCATCCGGTCGTCGGTGACCGGCAGGGACTCCGCCCCTTCCGCGATCATCCGGCGGAACAGGGGGATCACCGACCCGCGGGACCCCACCACATTGCCGTAGCGCACCACCGAGAAGCGCGTGCCGAGCGAGCCGGACAGGTTGTTGGCGGCGATGAAGATCTTGTCCGAGGCCAGCTTGCTGGCGCCGTAGAGGTTGACCGGGTTGGCCGCCTTGTCGGTGGACAGGGCGATCACCCGCTTCACGCCGGTGTTCAGCGCGGCCCGCACCACGTTTTCCGCCCCATAGACGTTGGTGTGGATGCATTCCATGGGATTGTATTCGGCGGCGGGCACATGCTTCAGCGCCGCGGCGTGCACGCACACGTCCACTTCGCGCATGGCCAGTTCCAGCCGCTCGCGGTCACGCACGTCGCCGATGAAGAAGCGCAGCGTGGACGCCCAATCGGGCCCGAGCTGCTGCTGCATCTCGTACTGCTTGAACTCGTCACGGGAGAAAACGATGACCCGGCGCGGGCTGGCGTGGCGCAGCACCGTCTCCACGAAACGCTTTCCGAAGGACCCGCTTCCCCCGGTCACCAGGATCGACTGGCCGTTCAGCATGCCGAAGCCGGGGAGCAGCGCCTCGGTCGGCGATTCGTTCGGACGGTCAAACTGCTGCATGGTCAAGGGCGTCCGCGCTTCGTGGTTCATTCAGGCCGGTTCGATCGACCTTAGCCCGAGACCCCTAGCAGTGGGTTAACATTCCAGCAAGGAATCCGCGGCTTCCACGCGCAGGGATGGTGCGGCGGCACGCTGCCGCAGCCCGTTTTCCACGCGTCCGGCGATGAGGAGAGAAAGACTTCGTGATACTGGAGCGGGCGAAGGGATTCGAACCCTCGACCCCAACCTTGGCAAGGTTGTGCTCTACCCCTGAGCTACGCCCGCGCCGCTCCAACGAAGGAGGCAGGGAGATACCCCACGCGCCCGGCGGAACGCAAGCCTCCTGTTTGGCTTGCGCTGAGATTTTTCTCTTCGGACGTCCCCATCCGCCTTCCTGGCGCATCGGAAGGAGACGTTAGGCTTAAAGTTATAACCCGCTCAATGCTGTTGACTTCCCTGCATCGACTGTGGAAATTTCCTCTCACAAAACAAAGGCCTTGAGGTCTGGGGAGGAAACCAAAAACATCATGATGCTCTAAGAGCATTCGTCTGCCGCGCCGACCTCGTGTCCGGACGCGGCTTTTTTTTGCCTATCGCCATTCTTTTGCCAACAGCCGGTAATACCACTCCAGGCAATGGCAGGCGGGACTTGGCCCCGCCCGCTGTTCCGCAGCGCTTCGCGTCACAGGGCGATGCCGCCGGCCTCCAGGTAGGGTTCCAGGGTCAGCGCCTGGACCGTCGTTCGCCCGGCACGGAGCTGTTCGCGCAAGCCCTCCTCCATCCGTTCGCGTTCCGCCGCCTTGGCGAGCGTGGCCGCAGCCTCGGCCTGGGGCACCACCACCACCCCGTCGTCGTCGCCGACCAGAATGTCGCCCGGCATGACCATCACGCCGCCGCAGACGATGGGGGTGTTCACGTCGCCCGTGGGCTGGGTCTTCGTGGTGCCCTTCATGCTGGTTCCCCGGCAGAAGACGGGAAAGCCCATGTTGCGGATGGCCGCGGCGTCGCGCACGCAGCCGTCGATGACCAGCCCGGCCAAGCCCCGTTGGATCGCTGCCTCGGTCAGCACGTCGCCCCAGGGGCCGGCCTCGGTCATGCCCTTGAAGTCGACCACCAGCACGTCGCCCGGACGGGTCAGCGCCATGGCGGCGTGGATCATCAGATTGTCGGTGGGACCGCCGGACACGGTCACCGCGGTGCCGAACAGCGTCATGCCCTGATAAAGCGGCTTGATCGGAAAGGACATCGCGCCCTTCTTGCCCATCGCTTCGTGCAGCGTGGCCGGGGACTGGCCGCGGAAGGCGGCGACCAGGTCGGGGGCGGGACGGGGGAACTCTTTGACGACGGTCATCGCACAGGCACCTTTCACGGCGTGAAGGCCGCCGGCCTTTGGAAGAAGGGGCGGGCGGGGATAGGAAGGCGTTTGGGATTCAATCGTCCTTGAAGGCTTCGTCCCGGCGGCGGCGCACCGATGGCATCACCATCAGGATCAGGAGCAGGGCGGCGGTGGCCAGCAGGCTGCCGCTGATCGGGCGGGTGGCGAAGACGGTGGGGTCGCCGCCCGACAGCAGCAGGGCGCGGCCCAGATTCTCCTCCAGCATCGGCCCCAGCACGAAGCCCAGCATCAAGGGCGCCGGCTCGCAGTCCAGCTTGCGCAGCGCGTAGCCCAGGACGCCGAACAGAGCCATCAGCAGCACGTTGAAGCCGCTGTTGTTCAGCGTGTAGGTGCCGATGCAGCAGAAGACCAGGATGGCCGGGAACAGATAGCCGTAGGGCACCCGCAGCAGCCGCACCCACAGCCCGATCATCGGCAGGTTCAGGATCACCAGGATCACGTTGCCGATCAGCATGCTGGCGATCATGCCCCAGAACAGCTCCGGCTGCTTCGCCATGATCTGCGGCCCCGGCGTGATGCCGTGGATGGTCATGGCGCCGATCATCAGGGCCATGATGGCGTTGGGCGGGATGCCCAGGCTCAGCATCGGGATGAAGCAGGCCTGCGAGGCGGCGTTGTTTGCGGCTTCCGGTGCCGCCACCCCCTCGATGGCGCCGTGGCCGAAGCGCTCCGGGTGGCGGGACACCTTCTTCTCCAGCGAATAGGCGGCGAAGGAGCCGAGCGTGGCGCCGCCGCCGGGCAGAATGCCCAGCAGCGCCCCCATCACCGTCCCGCGCACCGTCGCCGGCCAGGCCTGGCGGACGTCCTCGCGCTTCGGCCACAGGCTGGCGATGCGAGCGGTGGTCTGCCCGGCGCCGCCGGTCTGCTCCAGGCTGGAGATGATCTCGGCCAGCCCGAACAGGCCCATGGCGAGCGGAACGAAGTCGATGCCGTCGTAGAGCTGCGGCAGGCCGAAGGTGAAGCGCGTGTCGCCGGAATTGACGTCGGTGCCGACCATGCTCAGCAGCAAACCCAGCAGGATCATCGCGATGGCCTTCACCACCGATCCATGGGCCAGCGTCACCGCCCCGATCAGGCCCAGCAGCATCAGCGACACATATTCCGCCGGCCCGAAGGCAAGCGCCACCCCGGCCAGCGGCGGGCCGGCCACGGCGATCAGGATGGTGGTGACGATCCCGGCGAACAGCGAGGCGAGCGCCGCCGTGGCGAGCGCCACCCCGGCCCGGCCCTGCCGGGCCATGGCATGACCGTCCAGGCAAGTGACGACGGATGAGGACTCGCCTGGCAGGTTCACCAGGATGGCCGTCGCCGACCCGCCGTACTGCGAACCGTAGAAGATGCCCGCCAGCATGATGAGCGCGCCGACCGGCGGCAGATAGAAGGTCAACGGCAGAAGCATCGCCACCGTGGCGGTCGGTCCCAGACCGGGGAGCACGCCGATCAGCGTGCCGATCAGCGCCCCGCCGAAGCAGAGCAGCAGGTTGTCCGGTGACAGCGAAACCGACAGGCCGAGCAGCAGGTTGCCGAGCAGGTCCATCATGGCCACACCCGCAGCGGCAGTCCCAGGCCCCAGACGAACAGCGCGACGCAGCCCGCCGCCAGGGCACCGCCCAGCAGCAGCAGGGGAACCGGACGGAGCGGTTGGCCGGCCAGATTGCCCAGTCCGACCAGAATGAGCACCGCGGGCACCAACCCCAGAGTCTCCACCGTTCCGGCGAAGGCCAGCACCGCCGCGGTCACCCAGATCAGCGGGCGCCATCCCCAGGACGGCCACGCGGCGCCATGGGTCAGCAGGGCCCGCCCGGTCACCAGGGCGCCGGCCAGAACCATGAGCATGCCGATCATCCGCGGAAAGAAACCGGACTGCACAGAGGCGAGCGTGCCGGTCGGCCAGTCGCGTCCCAGCCACAAGGCGCCGATCCCGAAGGCGGCGATCAGCAACCCGGCCGCCAGATCCAACGGCGCCCGTACCGGGGCGTGACCGCCGGAGGCCTTGCGGTCTTGGAACGCGCCGTCCGGCGTGCCTCGCGGTGCTGTTGATGGGCCGTGGAGCGGGGTGGGCACGGAAGAGGTCGAACGAAGATCGGGGAAGGGCAGGCTCGGCATGAGATTCCGGCTTTCGGTGGACGGCTTTCGGTCGGCGGTTGTCGACGGCGGCGTGTTATTGGAGGGGATTCCGTTATGAGCTTTTGCAAATATAAAGGTAAAATTTGACCGTATGCTGTTATCCTGCGTTGTTTATCCATCCTACCAATATTCCTATAGAGAGCAAGTCCGTCAGAATGACCCATTTTGAAGAGTCAAAATTGCGCATGCATCAATAACTTAAGATTGTATCGTTGAGTTAGTTAAGTTGTTCTGGTTGATGCAGCCTTCCAGGTGGCGTGGTTCGGTGGCTTCGGTGGCGGGGTGTCTGTGCTTCCCGTCCCGGCAGCATCACCCCTCGGCCAGGGCAGCCGGGTTTGAACCGCCTTGATCGCGTCTCCCCGATTGCGCCGTTGCCCTCACGGCCGTGGGCCGCTACCCATGCTGCGTGGCCATAAAGCGGGTCACCATCAAGGAGATTGAAGAATGACGCGCCGTCTGCGCCCATGGACCGTTCTGGAAAGCCGTGAACTGCTTGACGCAGACCCGTTCCTGAAAGTCCATGTGGAGACGGTCGCCCTTCCCGATGGCCGGATCATCCCGGATTACTATCAGTTTGACATGCCGTCTTTTGCCTGCATCTTCGCTGAGACGGAGGATGGGCATGTCATCGTCTACCGGCAGTACCGGCACGGGCCGCGGCGGGTGAATCTGACGTTTCCCGGCGGCCATCTGTCGACGGGCGAGGACCCGCTCGAGGCCGCCCAGCGTGAACTGTTGGAGGAAACCGGCTTCGTCTCGGACCGCTGGACGTCGCTGGGCGGCTACACGGTCAACGCCAATCAGGGCGGCGCCGTCTCGCACATGTTCCATGCGGTCGGCTGCCGCCGGGTGGCCGATCCCCTGTCCGATGATCTCGAGGAAACCGAGATCCTGTTCATGACGCGGCAGGAACTGCTGGCGGCCGTCGGGCACGGCGAGATCGCTTTGCTCACCCAGATCGCCCTGGTCAGCATGGTCTGGCAGAACGACATCCGGACGGCGCTCGCCAGCCAGACGCCGTGATGCAGTGTGTCTGAGCTTAAGCTTAAGCTTATCTCTATTGATGTTTCTCAAAAAATAGGTATGTCTTCGGAATACATGGCTTGTTTACGAGCCGTTAATCAAATCGGCCCATAAATGGCTTCACCAAGTTCTCTTGGTTTCCTCCCTCCCAGAACTAGGCTGCGCCTCACCGGCTGCAGCCTTTTCTTTTTCCGGCATCATGGCTGCAGAGGCGGCGGGGCCAACTGGGGAAGAAAAGAAATATTTTCAGCGGAGACCATCCGCCGGGGGCTTGACCTTTGCTGCGATGCAGCATAAATTGAATCCCGGATGCCCTTTGGGCGTTTCCTCCCTAGACTTGAAGGCCGCGCCGCTCTGGCTGCGGCCTTTTTCTTGGCCCCGGCTCGTGGATGTCCGCCCGGCGCCCACGCGATCGTCTCTCGCGGCGCGGTAGCGCCCGTGATATGCAAGCCGGACCATAGAAGCCCTGTTCGTCGAACCGAAGGCCCGCACCATGGCCGAGCGCCGCACGCCCTCCCTGTCCACCCTCCGCAACCTCGGGCGGGGGCTGCTCGTCCTGCTTCTGCTCGGTGGAGCCGGGGCTTGGTGGGCATGGCATGGCGCCTTCGGGATGGACGCGCTCCAGGACATTCTGCGCCATCACCCCGCGGCACCAGTCCTGTTCCTGTTCCTGCACATCCTGGCCAGCCTGCTGTTCTTCCCGCGCTCCGTCATGGCGATGGTCGCCGGGCTGGTCTTCGGCGTCTGGTGGGGTGGGGTGCTGGCGGCGGCGGGCAGTGTGATCGGCGCCTCCACCGGCTTCCTGCTGACCCGCTACGTCTGCGACGGGCTGGTTCCGGCTCTGGACCGGGCGCGCTGGGGCGACGTCCTGCGCCGGCTGGAGACCGGCGGCTGGCGCGCCGTCGCCATGCTGCGGCTGGTTCCCGTGCTGCCGCACAGCGGGGTGAACTACGCGCTCGGCCTGACGCGGGTGCGGCTCGGCGCCTACGCCTTCGGGTCGCTGGTCGGGCAGTTGCCGATGACTGTGGCCTTCGTGCAGTTCGGCGCCGCCGGCGACCACGCTCTGGCCGGCAAGCCGGATTGGATCGCGCCGACCGTCATCGGGCTCAGCCTGCTGATCCTGTCGGTTCTGCTGCCGAAGGTCGGGCCGAAGCTGCGCGAGAAGTTCGGCGCCGGGCGCGCCTGACGGTCAGGTTTCATCAAGACGTCCGGTTGGCGGCCCTTGCGGAGGCATCATGAACATCGTCTTCATCCACCAGAACATGCCGGGCCAGTACAAGCATCTGGCCGCCCGTCTGGCCGCCGATCCGGCGAACCGCGTCGTCTTCATCACCAAGCGCACCGACCGGGACATTCCGAACGTTCGCCGCCTGTCCTACCAGCCCAGCCGAAAGGCGCGGGAGAACGCGCATCCCTATCTGGTGTCCACGGAGAACGCGGTGCTGCACGGGCAGGCCGCGGCCCGGCTGCTGATGGGCCTGCGCGAGGAGGGCTTCCGTCCCGACGTCATCGTCGGCCATCCGGGTTGGGGCGAGACGCTGTTCGTCAAGGACGTGTTCCCCAACACCCCCTACCTGAATTACTGCGAGTTCTTCTACCGCGCCCAGGGGCTGGACGTCGGCTTCGACCCGTCGGTCCCGGTCAATGCGGACACGGTGCTGCGGCTGCGCATGCGCAGCACGCCGCTGCTGCTCGCCCTGGAGGCCTGCGACCGCGGCATCGCCCCGACCGAGTGGCAGCGCAACTCCCATCCGGCGCCGTTCCACCCGAAGATCGAGGTCATCCACGACGGGGTGGACACCGCGCAGCTCCTGCCCGATCCGGACATCCGCGTCACCCTCGCCGACGGCACGGTGCTGACGCGCGAGGACGAGGTGCTGACCTACGCCGTGCGCAACCTGGAGCCCTACCGCGGCTTCCCCAGCTTCATGCGCGCCCTGCCGCGCATCCTGGAGGCGCGGCCGAAGGCCCATGTGCTGATCGCCGGCGGCGACGAGGTCAGTTACGGTTCGGCGCCCCCCGGCGGGAAGAGCTGGCGGGAAACCATGCTGGCCGAGGTGCCGCTGGACCCGGCGCGCGTCCATTTCCTGGGGCACCTTCCCTACGACCAGTATCTGTCGGTTCTGCGGCTGTCGCGGGCGCATGTCTACCTGACCTATCCCTTCGTCCTGTCCTGGTCGATGGTGGAATCCATGGCGCTCGGCTGCGTGGTGATCGGCTCCGACACCGCGCCGGTGCGGGAGGTCATCCGGCACGGCGAGAACGGGCTGCTGGCCGATTTCTTCTCCCCCGACGACATCGCCGCCAAGGCCGTCGCGGTGCTGCAGGACCCCGGCGCCTTCGCCCCGCTGGTCCGCGCCGCGCGGGAGACCGCGGTCGAGCGGTTCGACCTGTCCCGTTGTCTGGAACGCCAGATCGCGCTGATCCGCGCGATGGCCTGAGTCGGGGAAAGCCCCCACTCCAAGAGGCAATATTTTCCCGGCGGGTGGGCAGAAGCCGCCGCCCATGGGGAGGTTTTTGCCGAGCGCGTGAGCCGAAAATGGTTTTTTTGCGCCCGCGAAACGCGAGGCCCGCACCGAGGGCGGCGACGGGGGACTCCCCGGCGTTTGTTTGATTTTGAGATAATTTCCAAACGAAGGCCTGGGAACGTCGGGTTCAGGGCGCGGGGTATGGCATGACCCTTGCGATGGTGTGGGTACCAATCCGGCGAACCCGAACACGAGTGCCTGCCATGTCCATGACCGCAGTCCAGCCGATGGCGGCTGCCTCGGCGACCGCCCTGGAGGCGGATGACGCCCTCTTGCAGTCCAAGTCTCCGCGCCGCGGCGGCTTCGCCTGGGAAGCCGTGAAGACCCTGATCGCCGTCGCCGTCTTCGCCGCGATGCTGCTGCCGGTGGCCTTTCCGTCGAAGGCGAGCCCGCAGGGCCGGCTTCAGCAGGCGTCCTCGGAGGACATGGCGCCGCCCGTCGTGAAGGCCGTGGCGAAGGCCGACGGACAGAAGGCCGTCCGCAAGCCGGTGGCGAGCAACTGAATTTCTGAAGGCGCACGCTGCACGAAAGGCGTCCGGTGACGGCACCGGACGCCTTCGTCGTTCTCTGACGGAGCGGGGCCGCTCAGAGCGGGCGAGCGCCCGTGCGGATGCCGGTGCGGATGATGGTGCCGACATGCTCGCCGCGCAGCGCGGCGGTCAGGCGGCCCGGAACCAGCCCGTTCACGACCTGCACGCGCTCCAGGTGGCGGGCGTTCGCCATCACCTCCAGCAGCGCGCCGTCCAGCGGCAGCGTGCCGTCCCGCTTGGCCAGTTCGGTGGCGGTGGTCTCGCGCAGCAGCTCCGCCGTTCCGCCCTCGGGGCCGTTCGGGTCGGCGCTGTAGATGCCGTCCACATCCTCCACGATGGTCAGCCCGGCGGCGCCCAGGGCGTCGGCCAGCAGGAAGGCCCCGGTGTCGGCCCGGTGCTGCGGAATGCGCGAGCCGGGGAACTCGTGGTGATGGTAGGGCGGGAAGGCGCTGCCCACCACCGCTCGGGCGGCCGACAGATGGACCGCCAACTGGTTCGCGATGGTACCGTGCTCGACGTAGGACACGCCGTCCGGCGAGAGCAGCGCGGCCAGGATGTGGCCGTTCTGCCCGGCTTCCGTCGCGGCGAGCGGGGCGAGCGAGCCGACCGGAAGGCCGAGATCCAGCCCGACGCTGTAGAGATGGCGGGCGCGGATGCCGGCGCCGGTCAGGATCAGCAGCCGATGCTCCGGCAGGACGCTGCGGATCTCCTCGACGATCGGCAGGATCGCTTCGTGGCCGCGGTCCATGATCGACCGCCCGCCGATCTTCACGACCTGGAGCCAGGGCAGCAGGCGGATCGGGCGGACGCCGGCGACCGGGGCGGTCAGGCTGCCGTCGAGAAGGGTCTGGCGCGCGAGCGGCGAGGCCACATGCTTGATGCTGTTGGCATGCTTCTTGTGCTGGGTATCGGACATGGCGTGTGGTCCTTCAGCGCGCGGTGATGATGGTGCCGACATGCTCGCCGGCGAGCGCGCGGGTCAGGTTGCCGGGGACGAGGCCGTTGACGACCTGCACTTCGCGGACGTGGCGGGCGTTTTTCAGCAGGTCGAGCACCGGGAATTCCAGGATCGAGTCCTGCAGCCCTTTCGCCTTCATCTCGTCCACCGAGATTTTCGGGATGAAGGTGGCGTTCCTGGAGGTCTTCGGGTTCTCGGTGTAGAGCCCGTTCTCGTCCTTCACGTAGATCATCGCCCGGCAGCCGAACTGCTCGGCCACCAGGAAGCAGCCGGCGTCGGTGCGGTAGGGCGGAATGACGCCCTCGGCGGCGGGGCGCATCCACAGCTTGTAGGGTGGCATGCCGCTGAAGACGACGGCGTTTACTTCGGCCAGGAATAACGGTACCGACGACAGACCGGCGCCATCCACCGCGGAGATGCCGTGCTTGGCAAGGAGTTGGCCAAGCATGGCGGCGTTCTGGTCGGCGACCGAGCCGCCGAGCTGCGAGAGCAGGCCAGCCGGCAGGTTCAGCCCCGCCGCGATCGAGTAGATGTGGCGGGCGCGGGTGCCGGCGCCGGTGCCGATCAGCAGCTTGTGCTCCTTGCGGGCGGCGACGATCTCGTCGACCAGCGGGTAGACGGCGGCGCGGCCGCGGTCGATGACGCTCTGCCCGCCGATCTTGAGCACCGTCGCGTTCGGCAGGATGCGGAAGTCCGCCGCGGCCTCCGCCGCCGCCAGAAGCTGCGCGTCGGTCAGCGACCGCTGCATGAGGAGCGCTTCAAGCTCCGCTGTCGTGCTGGTCATGAGGGGCTGTTCCCTTTCGGTTCAAAGGCATGTCGGTAAGGGGCCGTTTCCTCCCGGTCCGGTCCAGGGGAAAGGGCATCCGCCGGAATCGGCGGAAAGCGGGTGCGATCCCGATCCGTGGATCCCGTAGAACGGCGTATGGAATGCTGACTTTGGTATTAATCGTTGATGGGACCGTGATCTCTTCCCGGTTGCGCGTCAACCCGGAAAATCAAAATACCTTTGTTTTTCATGGCGTTATGAAGAGAGTGGTGATAACGCCGATGAATCCCCGCCTCTGTCGCCCGTTGGATCCGCCGGGGCGTGCCAGTGGGCTCGGCGGCGCATGTTGGGCCAGGATGGGGAAAAGGAGAGGAGCCGGCTACAGGGTGATAAAGGCGATGTAGGGCTCGCTGCCGGCCATACCGGTGGTGACGGTCATGGCGCCCACGGCCTTGCCGGTGAAGGTCATGCTGGCGTCGATGGTGCCGTTGCCGTCGATGTCGCAGCGGACGGTGGCGCCCTTGTAGCCTTCGGCGCCGCCCATCTCCTCCCAGGTCAGCCGGGACTGTCCGGGCACGAAGCCCCAGAGGGTTGCCCACTCGCCACGCTCCAGATCGACGATGGTGGACCAGGTGACCTCGCCCCCGCGCCCATCCACGAAGAAGGTGTCGTGGCCCGGCCCGCCGATCAGCCAGTTGGAGCCGGAGCCGCCGTCCAGCACGTCGTCACCGGCCCCGCCCGACGCGGCGTCGTTTCCACCCATCAGGTTGATGAAGTCGTTGCCGTCCGAGCCGCCGACCACCTCGTCCTCGGCGGTTCCCAGGAAGCTCCATTGCAGGGTGGTGACCGGCCCCTCGTAGGCGTAGGCCGCCACCGTCGTCTGCACCCCGTCCACGATCCGGCTGAAAGGCACGGAGGGCCGCGCCGGAGCCGGGTCGGGAAGCGGCGCCGAGACCGACGGGGTGGCCGGCGCCGGCGTCGGAGAGGGGGCGGGCGGGGGGCGGGGGTGCTGTTGTCGGGCTGGGGCACCGGCACCGGGGCGGGCGGCTCGTTGGCCTGGGGATCGGAAGGGGGCAGGGGGGTGGTCCCGCCGCCGTCCTGCGGAGGCGCCGAGCCGTTGCCGGAGACGATGCCCATCAGTGTCCAGGCGAGATCCTGGAGGCCGGCCGTCAGGGCCGGGGACAGCGGCAGCAGGCTGTAATCGTGGTTGTAGGCGTCGGCGAACAGCGGGTCGCCGGTCCGGTCGTTCGCCCCATAGGCGCCGACCTGATGCAGGAAGTTGGCGTCGATGGCGTTCTGCCCCGCCGACAGGATCGTCACGTAGCCGCCGAGCGGCACCGCCCCCGACACGAGGTTGCCGGTGACCGTGTTGTTCGCCGGGATGCCGGCCGCTCCGGCCAGGGGCACCCATTCGATGCGGATGAAGCTCTCGCCGTTGGCGCCCAGCACGCCGATGTTGTTGGTGACGGTGTTGTCGTGGCCGCCATGGATCATGACGGCGGCCCAGGCAGTGTCGCGCAGGAAGTTGTTCCGGACGGTCACGCCGCTGGTCAGGTCGTCCAGATAGATGCCGTAGCCCTTGTAGTCGCGCAGCCACTGGCCGGTGCTGGTGGTGGCGATGCCGCCGGTGTGCTCGACCCGGTTGCCTTCGATCCGCGTGCCGGTGTTCAGGTTCGACCGCCCAAGCAGCTCGATGCCGCCGGAATCCGCCGTCTCCAGCCCCGTGTTGCGGACGCGGTTGTAAAGGATGGCGTTGTTCAGGCTGATCGTCGCGGTGTCCCAGTTCTTGACCGAGATGCCGTAGCGCGAGCTGTGGTCGATGTCGTTGTGGGAGATCACCGTGTCGCTGATCCCCGACGCCATGATGCCGCCGGCGTATTTGCGCACCTCGCCGATGTGTTGGATGCGGTTGCCGGTAACCGTGTTGCCGATCGACTGGCCGGTCAGCGCGATGCCGTTGATGCCCAGATGGTCCAGGTAATTGCCGCTGACCAGATTGCGGTCCGACCCCTGGGTCAGCCGGATGCCGGTGCCGACATTCACGAAGCCGTTGCCGGCGATGGTGTTGACGTCGCCGTTGACGACGTCGAGCGCGTTGCCGTCCGTCGTCGTGTTGGTGAAGGTCAGCCCTTGGACCGTCACCCCGTTGGCGCCGTTCAGCCGCAGCAGCGTGCCGAGCCGGGCGACCTCCACCCCGGTCCCGGTGAAGTCCTCCCCCGCCTTGATGACCAGCCGCCCGTCCGCGGCGCGGTAGGCGAACTCCCCGACCTGATCGACGTGGGCGCTGTTGCCCAGCAGCTTGAAGGTCGAGCCGTCGCGCATGGTGAAGGGCGCGTCGGCGGTGAAGGTCAGGGTGCGTGTCACCGTGTCGATGCCAGCGACGGTCAGGATCGCGTCCTGGAGCCGCTCGGTGTCGAAGACCTGGACCCGGCTGCCGGGCACAAGATCAGCGGTGGTGACGTCGCCCGCGCGGTAGCGCAGCGCGTTCTTGCTGGCGCCATAGGCGCTCGCGTCGGCGACGAACCAGCCGGTGGTCGGGTCCTGCGGGTCGTAGGCGCCCTTGGAGGCCAGGCGGTAGCGCACGCCGTCGACGGTGACGTCCAGCCCCGGCGCCGCGGACAGAGGCGCCGACCAGACGCCGTTGCCCTCATAGGTGAAGCCGGTGACCCGCTCGCCGCCGCTGAGGACCGCCTGCTCACCCGGATAGCCGAGGATGCGGACGCCGCTGTCCGACGCGCCGAGGCTGAGCGTGCCCGTCAGATTGTAGGAGCCCTCGCGGACGTAGGTGGTCTTGACGGTGCCGGCGCGCATGGCCGCCTGCGCCCGCTCCAGGCTGGCGAAGGGGCCGTCGGTGCCCTCGGCGTTCGGCGCGGCCAGCCGCCCGGACCAGGCGTCGTTGCCGTTCTTCGCCACGTAGAAGGCGTCGCCCTGCGGAGCCGAGGCGTCCGACGCGCTGCCCTGGAACACGGGGGCGGCGACTGCCAGGGTGACGGAGCCGTCGTTGGACGGCGCCGGGGGGAGCACGGTCTTGCCGTTCACCGTCACGGCGCCGAGCGCCAGAGCGCCGGCCGGTGTCCCGTCCACCGGCAGGATCCGCACCGTGTGGGCGATGGACGGGTCCAGGGTGACGCCGAAGATGAAGCGCTCGGCGGTGCCGGACGCGGCCTCCGCCTCCCCAACCAGCGTGCCGTCCACCAGGACCTTGAAGCGCACCGGCCCGGTGGCGGACGCGCCGCGCGCCGCCTCGACGGTGATGGGGATGGGCCGGGTGATGACCTCCTCCGGCTTGGGCGGCGGGCGGACCAGAGGGCCGCCGAACATCTCCTCGCCCAGACCGAAGGACAGCAGTCCGCCCCAATAGAGCCCGACCTGGCCGGGAACCACGTCCTTCCCGTCCACCGCACCCTTGTCGTAGGTGGCCCGCGCGTCGGTGGATTTGACCTCCTGCCCGTCGACGAGGATGGAGCCGACGAAGAGGTTGCGGTCCACCCCGTTCACCATCCCGTCGTTGTCGTACCAGATCGAAATCCGGTGGGCCTGATCGGGATCGACCGTGGCGGTGAAGCGGTAGGGCGTGCTGGAGGTGGCGGCGACCCACGCCTCGCCGATCATCACGCCGTCGACCAGCAGCCGGAAATGCGGCGCTTGGCCGGCGGACACGCCCCAGGCGTTCACGACGATCGGGATGTCGATGGTCCGTTGCGGGGACGTGGACATGCGGGGTCCTGGAGCCTGCGGGCGGGGAAACCGCCCGTCCCGAGGGTTGCGGAATGCTCCCTCGCGCTCCAAAACTGGCATACCACTATCGATTGGGTGTGTGACATTGGTCCCAGAATGGCCACAGCCGGGACACTGGTCACAGCCCATGCGGGAAGGCTTGCCGGGGCTCGCGGAGCGGCGGTAGATAGCGGTGCCCCTCCGCCTCCCGCCCCCCTACGCCGAGCCATTCATGACCCTGCCGCCGACCTTCGACGCGGATGCCCTCGCCCGCTACGCGGCGGCGGACGTGATTTTCCTGGCCCAGGACGGCTTCCGACAGCCCTCCGCGCGGGTGCGCTGCTACAACTTCGCCAAGGCGCTGCGCCAGCAGGGGCTGCGGGCGGAGGTGCTGTCCTTCTTCGACCATCTGGGCGCCGCCGATCAGGCCGGCGCCCTCTCCACCATCCCCGAGGAGGAGAAGATCCGCCTGAACCTGGAGGCCCACCGGGTGCTGGCGAGCAACCCGCGGGCGGTCCTCTATGTGCAGAAGGTGGGCTACCACACGCTGGCTGCGGCCCTGGCGGCGGAGCGCGGCGGCAACCGGATCGTGCTCGACTACGACGACTACGAGCTGGACATGCAGCCCTTCCGCCGGCTGGAGCCCTGGTTCCCCAGTCTGCGCCCCGACCAGCTCTTCCACACGGTGGCCAACCGGGCCGGGGCCTGCGTCGCGGCCAGCCACCGGCTGGAAACGCTGTTGGCTCCGCTGAACCCGAACACGCACCTGATCCACACGGTGGCCGATCAGGACCTGTTCACCGCGGACGGGCGGAACGCGCCGCGCCGCCGCTTCGGGGACCGGGTCAACATCCTCTATTCCGGCGACTTCTGGGGCGACATCCCCATGAAGGACGTGCTGTTCGCGGTGGACGCCTTCACGCTGGTTCCCCGCGCCGTGCGCGACCGCGCCTGTTTTCACATCATCGGCTTCGGGCGGGCCTGGGAAGAGTTGAAGCGCCGCCTGAGGGAGCGGTTTCCGGACCTGCCCAACCTCGAACTGCACGAGTTCATTCCGCCCACCGAGATCCCCGCCGTGCTGCGGGAGATGGACATCGGCGTGCTGCCCTATTCGGCCAACGAGTTCAATGTCGCCAAGAGCCCGACCAAGATGTTCGAGTTCCTGCTGGCCAAGGTGGCGGTCTGCGCCACGCCGGTGGGCGAGGTGACGCACTGCCTGGAAAACGGCGTGTCCGGCCTGCTGGCCGAGGGGATGGAGGGCTACTCCGCGGCGCTTGCCCGACTGATCGGCGACGACGCCTTCCGTCGGGACGTGGCCGAGGCCGCCCACCGGGTGGCGATGGAGCGTTTTTCCCTCCAGGGCATCGCTCCGCGGCTGGCCGCCGTCGTCCGCGGCCTGCTGGAACCGCAGGAGCGGGCGGAGGCCCCGCCCGTGACGACACTGGAGGATTTCCTGGCCGCCCGCCTTGCCCGGCCGGTCCCGCCGGCCCCGCGCGAGGTGCATCTGATGCGCCGCGACCTGGAAGCCTTGCTGGCCACCGAGGACCTGGAGGGTGCCGACCCGCGCCGCTGGAGCGGACCGCTGGTCGCTGCCCTCGACTGGCCCGGCCTGACCAGCGTGGAGCGGGTGGCGCCGGACCGCGTGGCCGCCCTGAAGGCCGCGGCGGCGCGCCACCGCAACGCCGCCCGGCTGCGCCCGGAGATCCTCCTGCCGGTACAGGAACGCCCCCCCGGCCCCCCGGCGCTCAGCAAGCTCGCCGCGGCGGAGGATTGGGATGACCCATCCTGGCGGCCGTGGGCAGTGCGGGTGCGGACCAACGTCTCGACCTTTCAGGCCCCCTACATCGATGACGCCGACGCGGAGCGTCGCCGCGATGAGGACGCCCGCAACAACATCGACAATTTCTTCAAGCGCAGCCGCGGCACCTGGGAGCGCGCGCAGTTCCTCTACGGCCTCGACCGGCTGGGGCTTCTGGAACAGAGCCCCCGCGCCCTGGTGCTGAGCGCCGAGGTGGACGGCTTCTACCTCATGCTGACCGAACTGGCGCGGTGCGTCGGGGTGGTCGATGTCGGGCCGGGGGCGGCGGCCCACGCGGAGCGGGTGGCGCGCGGCGATCGCGACCCCTGGCTCGCCAAGCCGCGCCGCTTCCATCGCGACCGCATCGTGATCCACCATGGCGCACCGGGGGCGGATCTGTTCGCCGACGCGCTGTGGGACATCGCTGTCCTGCCCCAGAACACGCTGCCGCGCTTGGTGGCGGAGGGAAAGGCGGCGGCGCTTCTGACCTGGATCGACCGGCGTCTGGCCCCGGGCGGAGTTCTGGCCTTTTCGGCGGAGATCCGGCTGAACGGGCGTCCGGGCGTACCGGGGCTCACCCCGCGTCAGGCCGAGGGCCTGGGAGACGCCTTGTCGGATACCGGGCTGGAGTTACCGGGGGCGGTGGACCTGTCGCTCAGCGACGCCACGCTCGACCGGTTCGTGACGACCGGCGCGCCGGGTTCCGGGAACCCGAACTTCGCCGCCCGCACCGGCGAGGCCCTGCACATCACCGCCGTCTGGTTCGTCAGCAAGCGGGCCGATATCCCGGACGGCGGGTGGGAGAGGCTGGCCGGGTTCCTGGCCTGACCGGCCTCTCCGTCCGGTTTCACTCCGCCGGACCTTACTCCGCCAGAACGGGCGCGTCGTCGTAGAGATCGCGCAGGATGGCGGCGGAAATTCCCAGCCGCGCCGCGTCCTGCCGCATTGCCGTGCGGGAGGAGACGATGCGCGGCGTCAGGAAGACCGGCCCCGCGAAGCCGGGCAGAGCGGCGGGGGCCTCCACCGGGGCGCCGTCCAGCGACTGGCCGGCCAGCTTGCCGTCGAACAGCCGCACGCGGCCTTCCGTGATGAGCGGCCTCAGCGCCGGCACCTGCCCCAGCGTCTCGAAGAAGTCGGTGCCGATGCCCCACAGGGCCACAGGGCCGTCGGCCGCGGCTTCGGTCACCGCAGCACCCAGCGCGCGCCACTGGCGGATGAGGTAGTCGGAGCTGCTCTTGGCCTTGTCGGCCCCGATGGCGAGGTCGCCTTCGGACAAACGGCGCATCTTCTCGCCGCCGTCCGGCACGTAGAGATACTGCTCGTCGAGCGCCGCCCCGGCGTAGCGGTCGAGATGGCCCTTCTCCCTCAGGGTGGACATGGGCGTGCCTTCGATCTCGCCGCAGCCCGTCTCCTGGAAGGTGTCGAGCGGCAGGCTGGCGATGTAGGACTTGGTGTCCTGCATCTGCTCGCGCGTTTCGCCCGGCAGGCCGTAGGTGAAGGTGCCGTGGACCGTCATGCCCAGGCGCTTGATCTCATGCACCGCAGCGCGCGCGGTCTCCAGGTTCAGGCGCTTGTTGACGATGTTGTCGTTGACCCACTGGTTGCCGCTCTCGAAGCCCAGCTTGACGCCGAAGCAGCCGCTGTCGCGCATGGCCCGCCACGTCTCCAGCTTGATGGTGTCGGCGCGGCACATGGCCGACCAGGGCAGGCCGATGCGGGTCATCACCTCGCAGATCCCCAGAACGTGCTTGTCGCCGAGGTTGAAGGTGTCGTCGTCGAAATAGATGGACCGGTAGCCGTAGCGTCCGACCAGATCGCGCAGCATCCCTTCCACATAGTCCGGCTCGTAGAAGCGGACCGAGCGCTTGCCGGTGCCGTCCGGGTCGTTGCCGGTCATGGTTGCCGGCCAGACGCAGAAGATGCACTTGTAGGGGCAGCCGCGGCTGGCCCAGACCTGGAGCTGCGGCGCCTTCTGCCCGGCGGGGTTCACGTCCCAATAGCGATGGGCGATGACCTCGTCGAAGTAGGGGTAGGGCGCGGCGTTCATCTCCGCCACCGTCAGCAGCTCGTGGGGAAGCACACCCGACGCGCCGTTCAGCACGCGCACGCTGCCCTTCTCGTACTCGCCCTGGATGACGGCGTGGATGGGGAACTGCTCCATCACCGCCTCGCCCTTGGCGGACATGGCGCCGGTCAGCACGATCTTGGTGTCGGGCAGGATCTCCTTGACGCGTCGCACGATGGTCTGGTCGTGGTCCCAGCAGGGCGTCGCCGTCTCGATGAAGATGTACTCGTACCGCTCGTCCCGCAGATGCTGGAAATAGCTGTCGTAGGATTCGCGCAGCGCGATGGAATCGCGGAAGACGACCTTGGCCCCGGTGGCCTTGGCGGCGTAGGACGCGGCGTAGCCCATGAAGAAGGGATAGGGCAGATACTCCCCGAACACGAAGTTGCCGGGCGAGGAGTGGGCCTGGTTGGTGTGCGGCCACCGTGAACCGGCGCGCACGCCGCTGAACCAGGCCGAGGCCGGGGCGTCGTCGCCCGCGAACTCGAACCGCTTGATCCACCAGGGCGGATTGCTGAACAGGACCTTCATCGCGCTTCCTTCCACCGCTCCCCGCGGATCGTCATTCTCAGGCCGGCCATCACGGGCCGGCAATCACTGGCGGGCGAAACGGTCGGCCATCTCAGCGTGCATCTCGGCCAGAATGCCGTCGATGTCGCGGGTCAGCGACCAGTCCGGATAATGCTCCTGGAAACGCCGGATGTCGCTGATCCACCAGATGTGGTCGCCGATCCGGTTGGTCTCGTCGTAGCTCCAGATCATCGGGCGGCCGGTCAGCTGCTCGGCCTTCGTGATGGCCTCCGCCATCGAGCAGTTGGAGTGACGCCCGCCGCCGATGTTGTAGACCTCGGCGCTGCGCGGCTTCTGGAAGACGTGCCAGAAGGCGTTCACCAGATCGAAGGAATGGATGTTGTCGCGCACCTGCTTGCCTTTGTAGCCGAACACCCGGTAAGGCGTGCCGGTGACCGCGCATTTCACCAGATAGGCCAGGAAGCCGTGGAGCTGGGCGCCGGAATGGCCCGGCCCGGTCAGGCAGCCGCCGCGGAAGCAGGCGGTCTTCATGCCGAAATAGCGCCCGTATTCCTGCACCATCACGTCCGCGGCCACCTTGGAGGCGCCGAACAGGCTGTGCTTGGTCTGGTCGATGCTCATCGCCTCCGGGATGCCGTGGGCGGCCCAGGGGTGGGACGGGGCCAGTTCCCAACGGGTTTCCAACTCCACCAGCGGCAGCGCGTTGGGCGTGTCGCCGTAGACCTTGTTGGTGGAGGTGAAGATGAAGGGGGCGTCCGGGCAATGGCGCCGCGCGGCCTCCAGCAGGTTCAGCGTGCCGTTGGCGTTGACCGAGAAGTCGGTGAAGGGCTCCCGCGCCGCCCAATCGTGCGAGGGCTGGGCGGCCGTGTGGATCACCAGCGCGATGGACGAGCCGTACCGCGCGAACAGCGCGTCGATGGCGTCCTGGTCGCGGATGTCCGCGGTGACATGGCTGTAGGACGGGTGCCGCTTCTCCAGCCGCTCCCGGCTCCAGGCCGTGCTCGCCTCGTCGCCGAAGAAGTAGCGGCGCATGTCGTTGTCCACGCCGACGACGTCGAACCCCTTCTCCGCGAAGAAGCCGACGGCTTCGGCGCCGATCAGGCCGGCGGACCCAGTGACGATGACGACGGACATGAGGGAGTTCTCCTCGGGGAAAGTGAAGCGGGGGACCGCCAAGCGTCGTCTATAACAGAATCGGTTCCAGGATGCGCCGGTTGGCGTCCAGCCAGCCGAACAGCTCGTCCATGATGGCGCCGGGTGTCCGTCGTGGACGCCAGCCGGTCGCCTGCGTGACGTCCGCGTTGTCGGTCACGTACCAGGGGATGTCGGCGGCGCGGGTTTCCGGGCTGGCGGCGATGGGGATGCTCCGGCCCGCCCGCTCCGCGCAGAGCGCGGTCAGCTCGGCCAGCGAGACGCTCACCTCCGGCCCGCCGCCCACGTTGAAGATCCGGCCCTTGAACCGGTCCATGCCGGCCACCTGCACCCTCAGCAGATCGTACAGGTCGGTGACATGCAGCATGTCGCGCACTTGAAGCCCCTCGCCGCCGAAACCGCTGTAGGACAGGGTTCCGCCATACAGATGCCGGGCCGCCCACAGCACGACGACGCCCTGGTCGACCTTGCCCATCTGCCAGGGGCCGGTCAACACGCCGCACCGGTTGATCACGGCACGCAGGCCGTACATGGCGCCGTATTCCTCGATCATCAGTTCCGACGCCAGCTTGGTGGCGCCGTAGATGGAGCGGCTGCCCGGCATCGGGAAGTCCGTGGAAATCCCGGCCGCCGACCAGCCCGGCCCGGCGGCGCCGTCCGGCAGGACCAGTCGCGTGGCGCCGCGCTCCAACGGGAGCCGGCGCAGCGGGTCGATGGGATAGACGCGGCTGGTGGACAGGAACACCATGTCGGCGCCGTGGCGCCGCGCCGCCTCCAGGCAGTTCACCGTGCCGACGAGGTTGGTGTTGATGACATAGGCCGGGCTGCCGTCATAGCCGGCGTGCACCGACGGCTCGGCGGAGCATTCCAGCAGCAGGTCGAAGGCGCCGAGTTCCTCCAGATCCTCCGGGTTGCGCACGTCGCCATGGGCGAAGCGCACGCCGCCCGCGCGCAGGCGCTCCAGGGCCAGTTCGGAGCCGCGTCGGCGCAGGTTGTCGAAGGCCACGATCTCGGCTTCGGGCCGGTCGCGCTTGAACAGAAGAGCGAGGTTGGACCCCACGAAGCCGGCCCCGCCGGTGACGACGATCCTGTAAGGGCGTGTGGCGTTCATGGCGCGGGTGGTCCGGATCTCTTGCAGCGGGATGAGGCGATGATCAATGGGGCGATGATCGAAGAGGGGCGGTTAACAAAGCCTCAAATCCTGCGTGCGGCCGGGCTCTCCCGTCAGGCGCGCAGCGCCGTCGCCAGCCGCGTCCAGCCGCCGGGCACCGTGGGGCCCGTCTTGCGGCAGAACCAGACCACGGACGTGTGCAGGGTGTCGCCGGTCAGCGCCACCAGATGCGGATTTTCCGCGCCGGGCGCGCCGGTCCGCACCAGCCGGTCGAGCGTCGCGTCGCTCAGCGATGCGTCGAATCCGCCCAGCAGTTCGAAGCCGGTGTGCCGCGCGAACAGGGCCGCGAGTCCCTCTCCGGCTAGGTCGGGGCCGAGACCGGCCACATCCGTGCCGCCGTCGAGGCGCAGCCGGCCCATCACGGCCAGGACGCCGCCGTCCGCCAACCGCTCGTCCGCCCAGGCGAGCAGACCATCGGCGTTCGGATCGAAGATCGCGTCCTGGAGCAGAAGGACCGCGTTCCAGGGGGCGTCCCCGGATCGTTGCCCGGCGGCTTCGGGCTGGCCGTGGTGGATGGTGATCCGGTCACGGTGGAACAGACGCGGTTTCAGCAGCCACGTGTCCAATTCGCCCGCCGCCGCGCACCCGGCCCGCGCCGCGGCTCCGGGGCCGATGTCCAGCACGTCCACATGGGAGACCCATTCCGTCAGGGCCAGATAGACGCCATCGACCGCGGTGCTGACGGCCAGCATCCGGGCTGTCCCCCCGAGCAGCCCCAGCCGGTCGAGGCCGTACAGGAGGTGCACACGCTCCCACGTCCCCCGGCTGCGCTTGAAGTAGCTGTAGACGTGGTTGAGCAGGTCGTCGTCCCGCAGCGCCTCGAAATCGGGAATGTTGTCGGCGGCGCTGACGTGAAAGGTTCCGCAGTTCGTCTTGAAGCGCTGCGCCCAGGCGAACCAGGCCGGGTCCTCCCAATCCTCCGATGCGGCCAGCTTGCCGAGGCACGGCGGCCCGACCGGCCGTTCCGTAGCGGCGATGCGCAGGCGCGGGCGCAGGCGGCGGGCGTTGCGGTGGCGGAGCGCCGCATCCCGGACGCGGGCCAGAGTCTCTTCGGGCACGCCTTCGCTCCGCGCGGCGCCCGGCCAGTCCAGAAGCGCCAGCAGCGGCGCCGACCAGCGGCGCGGATCGACGGCGGCGAGGTCGGGAGCCGCCGCCGCCGCCTTCAGATCGCCGCGGGCAAGCGCCACCTCGCGCGAGGGCATTGCCAGCCGGCGGTCCAGGGCCTGCCGCATGAAGGTTTCGAGCGGCACCCCCACCGGGCCGGATGGGGTTTCCGGTGCCATGGCCTGCCGGATGATGGCGGTCAGCCGGTCACCGACGGCGTCCAGCGTGTAATCGGCGAGCGCCCGCTCATAGGCGGCCACGGCCACGGCCTGGCGCTTGCCGTCGTCGTCGATCAGCGTCGCCAGCCGAGCGGAGAAGTCTTCCAGCTCTTTGCCGAGAAGGATGGACGTGCCGTCCTCCAGGCAGTGGACGGCCTCGCCGACCGGCGTGGCGCAGATCGCCACCTTGGCCAGCATGTACTCGAACATCTTGGTCGGGCTTTTCGACGCGTTGAACGCGTTGTCGGCGTAGGGCAGCACGCCGATGTCCATCTCGGTGAGCACCGCACCGAACTCCCCCGGGGGAATGTGCTCGTGGAAGACCAGATTGTCCATCTCCGGGTGGCGTTGCCGCAGGCGCCGCTTCAACTCCTCCCAGGCGCGGCCGAAGCCGATGATGTGGAAGCGGGCCTTGCCGCGAATGCGGCTTGGCACCAGCGCGAAGGCGTCGACACCGAAGACGATGTCCTTCATAGGGATGTCGCCCCACACGTCGCCGCACCACAGGATGTTCACGGAGTCGCCGAAGAGCCGGCGCGGTTCGCCGCGGCGGTCGGGATTGAAGACGTCGCGGTCCGCCACCGTGTGGACGAGGTGGGTGTTCGGGTTGAAGGGGGTGAGCAGGTCGAGGATGCTCTGGCTCGACGCCACGCAGGCCTGCGCCCGAGCGGCGAAGCGACCGAGGAACTCCTCAGGCTTCAGCGACGGCAGCCAGGGCTCGATCCGGCGGAACGGCTGGTTGCCCAGATCGTAGTCGTCGTAGTCGAGGACGATCCGGTTGCCGTTGCGGGCCGCCGCCATCAGGCAGGCGATGGCGTGGTAGCCGGCCTTCTGCACGTAGAGCAGCGCCCGCGGGTTCTGGGACAACACCTCGAAGGCCGCCAGATTCAGGCGGAGTTTCTCCTCCTCCGCCAGACCGGCCACCGGCCCCCCCTGTTCCGCCGCGCCGAGATGGTCGAAGAAGGACAGCACTTCCGCGCGGATGCCGCGTTGGTTGACCAGCTTTGCGAAGCTGTAGGCGCGCACGCGGGCCGGCGCCAGTTTGAACCCGTCCTGCGCGACGAAGATGACGGCGGCCTGGGCATAGCGGGCCATGTCATCCGGACCCAGCGGTGAAGGGATCGGCATCGATAATCCGGGAAGGGCGCAGCGGAAAGTCCGGCCACCCTCCGACTGGTTTTGCTGGCGGTCAAGACAAAAATATTAAGGACAACCGCTTCTTGCGTCTTTTCAAAGATGGGTTGCGTAGCTCGGGATTTTGTTTCAGAAGTTGGTGGGTGTGGTGGGCTGGCTGTGGCCTTTCTTACAGAGAGCCTGCCGTCTTGTTTTGCAGAGCCGGTGATATTTCATGATTTCCGTCATTGTCTACGGCAGGAACGACTCGCACGGCTATAATCTGCACAAACGCGCCGCTCTTAGCCTCAACAGCATCGCAGAGGTTTTGACCGCTCCCGGTGATGAGATCGTCTTCGTCGATTACAACACGCCTGACGATCTGCCGACCTTCGTCGAAGCGATTCTCGATACGTTGACCGGGCGCTCCCGAGAGATTCTGCGTGTCGTTCGCGTTCGTCCGGCGCTGCATGCACTTTTCGCCGACCGGACCAGCTATGCGACCGTAGAATCGGTCGCCCGGAACGTGGGCTTGCGCCGCTCCAATCCGCACAACCGCTGGATATTGTCCACGAACACCGACATGGTTTTCCTCCGCCGGGATGGGGGCCGTTCCCTGTCGGAGCTGGTGGACGGGTTGCCCGACGGCTTCTATCAGGTGCCGCGTTTCGAAGTGCCGGAATCGCTGTGGGAATCCTTGGACCGCCGCGATCCCCGCTTGGCGATCGAACGGTTTCGCTGGTGGGGTGCACGTTTTCACCTGAACGAGCTGGTGCACACCGATCCCATCACGCGTTTTGACGGCATCGGAGACTTCCAGCTTGCCCTCCGGTCGGATCTGTTCGCGATCCATGGCTTCAACGAGGACATGCTGGCGGGGTGGAACGTCGACATGAACCTGTGCCATCGGCTGCACCGCCGGTATGGGCGTGTCGACTCCCTGTCGGACCAAGTCCTGGCCTATCATTGTGGCCACACCCGTCTTCCCACCGCGATCCATCGCGACGACACGGTCATGAACGATCCGGTGCGCTACATCGACCGTGTCGTTCGGGACGACCTGCCCGAGCAGGCGGAGCGTTGGGGCCTGGCGCGTCATGCGCTGGAGGAGTTCCGCGCGGACGCTCCGCCTTCCGGTCGCCTGCCCGCCGCCCTGGAAGAGAGTCTCCCGGCGCAGGACGATCCCGGACGTGAGGCATGGAACGACTTCACCAATTTCAGCGCCCGTTTCCGTTTGCGGCTCGACCCGGACCACGCGCTTCCCTATGTCGCGGATCTCTTGGCGACGGCGCCGCCGGATGCGGTGCTGGCCTATGTCGGCAGTCACCGTGGGATGTTCGAACGCACGCTGCGGGCTTGGCGGGCGCTCGGCCATGGCGAGGCGGTTCTGGTGCCCGAAGGTGGGGTGATTCCGGATGAAGTCCCTGGCGTGAAAGCCGTCGATGCGCTGGAACTCGACCGCCGGGCCTCTCTGTTTCTGTTCGAATTCGCCCTGGATGACGTCTGGCTTGCCCAGGACCCCTGCCCCTGCTTCGAGGGGATTCCGGAGGAAGGGCTGAAGCAACTCGGCCTGATCTACGGCCTCTTCATTCAGCAGACGGAACGGGAGCGCCAACGCCTCGCGGCGGGCAAGGGCACGCCGAGGCGTTTCATCGGCGTGCCTGCGGTCAACACGTTCTTCGGCATGCGCTTCGGAGAGCGGGTCATGTTCACGCACACGATGTTCAGCACGCGCGTCCGGCATGGGCAGGTCCGCCGCACAGGGCTCGCCGTCCGATCCGATGGGGCGGCGGACGAGACCGGGCGGCGCCTCGGAGCGGCCCTGGGCCGGGCCTTTTCCATCGACCGGCAGGAGGTCGAGATCGCGCGCGGCGATCTGGACCGCATTCTTGCCGCCGAAGGGCCGGATGCCGTTGAACCGCACCGCTGCACGGCGGTCGCTCTGGCGCTGCTGGACGTTGTTGGGGGGGGGTGCCTGAGCCGGTGCGGCAGGAGCGGAGACGTTGGATCGAACGGAACCGGCCGAGTCGTGCATTGCGGGAGCGCATCGATCCTCTCATCGTTTCTTCCAGGCCCCCTGGCCCGCCGCTGCTCAATAAGCTCTGCGCGGCGGAGGATTGGGAGGATGTCCACTGGCGGGCTGCCGCCGAGGAGTTCACGCGTGACGGCCTGCCTTTCCGGGCGTCCACCTACGCCTATTTCAAGCGCAGCCGCGGGGTGTGGGAACGCACTCACATGCTGTACGGGATGAGGCAGCTTGGCGTGATCGGGTATGATGCCCGCTGTGCGGTCATTAGCCGAGTGCCGGACGGGCTGGGCCATTTCCTGTCCCTCCGGAGCGCCGGGGTTGATGTCATCGACCTCCAGGGGCATGAGGCTGGCTGGCTGGCGCGGCGGCGGATGCGTCGGGCGGACCGGATGTCCATCCTCCCCGATCTGGACTCCATACCGCCAGACCGCTCGTGGAATGCTGTCTTCATTCCGCAGAACACCCTGCTGATAGTCGGATTGCGGCAGGCCGATGCCATTCTACGCAGCACCGTGCACAGGTTAGCCGGGGATGGGGTCATCGCCTGCTCTGTGGAGACCGCTCTCGATGGGCGGGGACGGAGGGATCGCCTGACTCCGGGCCGGGTCGCCGCGGTGATGGCCATCCTTGCCGAAAGGAGCGGACTGGAATTGTGCGGGAGCAGGGACTGGAGCCTGAGCGACGCCACGCTGGACCGGATTGCTGTGCAGGGAGAGGATTCGGAGCGCCGGCCGCATTTGGTGACGCGCGACGATCACGGCCCTCGCACCTGTTCGGTCTGGTTCCTGCGCAAGGGAGGGCATTGTCAGCGTTGAGCTCGACTTTGGCCAATTTTGGGGTCAGTGGATCAGGCGTGTATCCAGAAGTCCGGCTCGTTGGCGATGTAGTCGAGGGCGCGGTCGGGGGCCATGGTGGCAATCCCCAGCGGGCCTGAGGCTCCTCAGCGCTCGCCGTTCCACCAGAGCACCTGGACCGTGTCGCCGTTGCCGGACGGCCGCAACCGCGCGATGGGGGTGCCGGTGCGTTCCCTGAGGAGCGTGTAGCCGCGGGCGGCCTTGCGCACGATCACACCGCCGCCGCGTGCTTGGTTGAATCCCTCGATACGCTTCAATCTGCACTGCCGAATCACCCCCATGATCAGAACCGTTCCACCGGGCGGCGGGTGATGGCTGCGCCGTCCCCTGGCACGGACGGGGCGGAGGGGCTGAACAAGGGTTTTGGGAAGACTGGTTCCAACGTATGATCTCGGCCGGCGGCTCGGTCCCATCGGGCCGAGGAATGGCCGGCCGCGAGGGAGAAAGCCGTGAAGCGCATCAGCGAGGACAAGGCAGCGGATCTTGCCCGGGACATCCGGACCCTGCTCAAGGTCCATGCCGAGGCCATGGGGCGCATCGAGGAAATGTTGGACAAGCCGAGCGTTCCCATCGCCGAGGCCGTGGCGGAACTGGCCGCCATGTCGCGTGGCTTCGCCGCCAACTGCCACGACGTGAAGTTCCGCTACGACTGGAGCATCCCGCCTGCGCCGGAATGGTTCGATCATTTTATCGACTCCTATCTCCTGCTGCGCCGCGACCGGAACACCTTCTGGATGGAGCGGGGTGTCTATGGCGTTCTGGCTCTGTCGCGGGGCGGGAGGGTGCTTGAGCTATGCTGCGGGGACGGCTACTATACGCGGAATTTCTATGCGCCCTTCGCCGGAAGCATCGTGGCACTCGATTTCGACCCCGACGCCATCGCGCACGCCCGGCGCTACAATGCCGCGCCGAACGTCGAATTCCGGAACGCGGACATCCGCAAGGACATCCCGAAAGAAACCTTCGACAATGTAGTGTGGGACGCCGCCATTGAGCATTTCACGCCGGATGAGATGGACGGCATCCTGAAGACCGTATCGTCGTGTCTGGATGGAAAAGGCTGCCTCAGCGGCTACACCATCGTCGCCATGGACTCGGGCAAGCATCTGGACCAGCATGAGCACGAGTTTACGTCCATGGGCGAACTCGTGGACTGCCTTTTCACGCATTTCCGCAATGTGAAGGTTTTCGAGACGGTCCATCCGGCGCGCCACAACCTGTATTTCTACGCTTCCGATACCGTCCTGCCATTTGACGGCCATTGGCCGCACGTCGTCGAGAAGCGCCGGTGATCCTGCCGCACCTTCACAGCCGCCCTACCCCCGGCATCACTCCCGAACGGCTTCCATGAACAGGCTATCCGGCTTGTGGGTCGTGCCGGACGGCGTGGTCTCCAGGTGGTACAGGGCAAAACCGGGAATGGCGGACTCGCTTGCCGACATCGGGCGGCAGCCGGCAAAGCCGGCCTGTTCGAGACATCGGCGGAGCGACAGGCGGTCGTACATCCAGCGATGCACCTCGCCACTCAGCCGGAAGCGCCCGATCTCGGTCGGATCTTCCGCACCGGCCGTCTCCGCTTCCTGCTCTACCGTGCCGTCGCTCAGTAGGGCTTCGGCGTCCGAGCCAATGCGGTGGCGGACAAAGTCTAGCGCCTGGACTGGGCACCGTTCCAGGAAGTGGGCGATCCGGCCGCCGCTGGTGTGACGGGCAAGCTGATCGACCAACTCGGCGATCATCCAATCGTGCCGCGCGGCGGCGCCCTCCTCCCCCGCGTCGCAGGCCGCCAATGTGCCAAGATAGGCGCGGCAGGCGGCCTCCAGGTCTGGCACCGCGATTCGCAGGGTGCCGCCGGGCTTCAGCACGCGGCGGCATTCCCGTAGGAAGGCAGGGACCGCCGCCGGGCTCAGATGCTCAAGCACGTGAGAGTGGTAGACCGCGTCGAACGTTCCGTCCAGAAAGGGAAGACCTGCGGCTGCGTCGTGAGCCAGCACCGCGTAGCTGTAGGGCATCACGTCCATATTGACCCAGTCGTCGTGAAAACGCTCCCCGCAGCCGATGTTGAGCAGGAGCGGGCGGGCGGGGTTCACTGGCTCGACCACTTCGCACAGATAGGTCTTGGTCGGCGTCGGTTCGTCCAGGACATCGGCAAGGTCATAGGGGATGCTCCGCCAGATGCGCCGGATCAATAGCCCATGGCGGACGAGCAGCGCGCGCAGTTCGCCCTCGTTGAGGATCACCTCGGCCATCGGGGCGCCGTAGCCGGACTTGCGCAGCCAGGTCGTGGGGCGTCGGGCCAGCACGGGAACCGTGTGGAACACCACGAAACGGCGGGCGACGCGACGCGCCTCGGCGATGGCCGCCTCGTAGTCCATGGTGTGCATCAGAGAGACGCCATTGAACACGATGTCCATGCTGCCGTTCCCATAGGGCAGCCGCGTGGCGTTGGCCACGGCGAAAGATCGGCCGGGGCGATGCTGGCAGGCCAGTGCGATCATCGGCGTGCTCCGATCAATGCCGGCGTAGCGCACGCGCCCGGGCAGGAGGTGATCGAACACCTCGGCGTAATACCCGCTGCCGCACCCCACTTCGAGGAGCGTCGGAGACCACAAGCCGGCAGCCTCCACTGCCTGGGCCGCGACGGCCAGATCGCTGCGCGCCGCGCCGGCGCGCATGCCGGCCAGCAGGTCGCGGAAAGCCTGTTCCTGGGCGTTGCAGACCTCGGGCCGGTTCCATGCCTCATCCGGTCGGGCGGCCAGGGTTTGGGCTTGCGCCCGGTCGATCACGCTGTAGCCGCGATGCTCCCGTACCGGAGCGGAAGGCGGGGCCGCCGCCGTCTGGGCAGACTGGGCCGCCCGGGGCTCCGGAACCGCCGGCTTCCGCGACGGCGACCGGGAGGAGAGATGGCGGCGCAGGATCGCGTCGAACTCGTGGATGCGCTGGGCCATCCCATGCTCTTCCAGACAGCGCCGTTGACCGTTCCGGGCGATGGCGCGGCGGGCCTCGGGATTGGCCAGATAATGTTCGATCTTTTCGATCAGGTCGTTCGCGTCTGTGAAGGTTTCAATGTCCCTGCCGGGCTGGAAGAAAGATGCTAGATTGTCGTGATGTTCCGTCAGCAGGAAGGCTCCGCCCCCGGTCGCCTCGAACAGGCGCATGTTGGAGGTTTCGTTCCCGGCCAGGTTCATGATGCGCCCGTCGCCAGTGAGGCTACTATAGTCGCCCCGGGCGTCGAACACGATGCGCCCGCTTTTTAGCACCCGCTGCATGGCCAGTCCGAAGACCTGGGGCTGCAACCGGCGGCGGGCGGACGGCGGCAGGTCGTCGAGGTCGCCGCCCAGATGCAGCGCGCAGGAGAAACCGCATTCCTCCGCCGCCTCGGCGATGCGGTTGACCAGCAGGTTGCGCGGGGCGTGATAGGCGCGGGTGTAGGAGCCGGGGAAGACGAGGTCGCACGTTTCGGGCACGTTGGCGACAGTGCTGGCGATCCATTCGGGAAAGCCGGGCATGTAAGGCTCGGCGGCCCGCACTCCCAACCGCTTTGCGGCATCGCGCACGCCGGCAAGTCCCGACAGGATGAGGTCGAACTCAGACCAGTCGGTGCCTACCGGAATTTTCGCGGCATGCCAGCCGACCACGAGCCGGGGGCGTCGGCGCAGGCTGCGGATGAAGGCGCTGTCGAAGGTGGCCGCGTCGCTGCAATAGAGAATGTCCGGGGCCAGTGCGTCCACTTGGCGGCGCACCACCTCATGAAGCATGCGGTCGGGCGACGGTGCCGGAAAGCCGTTTTCCCGCAGCCAAGCTCTCTGCGCGGGCCAGGCGTTGCCGATGATCAGGTGGGCCTCGTACCCCACCGTGCCGAGATAGGGCGCAATGTTGTGGAGCGCGCTGAACCCGTCCAGGACAAGCGCTTCGATCTGATTGTCGAATGGCGCCGCCCGCAATTCCGAGTGGGCTTCGTAGAACGCCTCGATATAACGGGGATAGAAGCTTTCCAACTGGACAAGCCGCAATTCGCCATCCGCCGGTCGTGTTGGCATCGGAAACGATCCGGTCTGTTGGGGCATTGAGGGTGTCCTTTCAGTTTCTGTCCGTGTCGGGCGGCGATGGACAGAATATGGTCCAAACTCAATTAAACATCTGCTGATTTGCGGCTTGCAAGAAGCGCGGCAAGACGGGGCGCAGTCTGCGCCGAGCGTCGGCGTAGCGCGCCGTCTTCCAGCAGGCGGATCAGGCATGGCTGCACCGCCCCAGGCTCTCAGCCTTCCACGGCAAGCGCGCAGCCGCGCCGGGCGAAGGCACCTGTTCGCCTACATCGAAGGCTACTGTAATCGCTAACGCCTCCACTCGGTGATCGGCTATAGAACTTCTGAGCAGGCCGAGTTGCGGGCCGGTCGCCGGTTACCCGGCACGGAACGCCCCCGCCACCGCCTCGGCCACGCGCGCGACCTGCCGGTCGGTCATCTGCGGATACATGGGGAGGCTGAGGATGCGTCCGGCCAAGCTTTCGGTCCGGGGCAGCCCACCGGGAGCCAGAGGCACGCGCCCCGCATAGGCCGGCTGACGATGGATCGGTACGGGATAATGGATGCCCGTGGCGATCCCGCGCGCCGTCAGCGCCATGCGCAGGGCGTCGCGCTCTTCGAATTCGACGACATATTGGTGGAATACGTGGACGGCGCCGGCGCGCCGGCGCGGCAGGGTCAGCGGCAGCTCGGCGAGCCGGTGGTCGTACAGCGCGGCGATCTGCTGCCGACGCGTGTTTTCGGTTGCCAGATAGGGCAGTTTGGCCCTCAGCACCGCCGCCTGCACTTCGTCGAGCCGGCTGTTGCGTCCGGCCACGGCACTGACGAAGCGGTCGCGCCATCCGTACTGGCGCAGTTCCCGGACCCGCTCGACCAGGGCCGCGTCGCTGGTGGTCAGCACCCCGGCATCGCCGAGCGCACCAAGATTCTTGGTCGGGTAGAGGCTGAAGGCGGCGGCGTTTCCGAAGCCGCCCACCGGCCGGCCCCGCCACAGGGCGCCATGCGCCTGCGAGGCGTCCTCGATCACCGCGATGTCATGGCGTCCGGCAATTTCCAAGATGGCGTCGAGATCGACCGGCTGGCCGTAGAGATGGACGGGGATGACCGCTCTGATCCGGCCGCCGGTAGGCTCGGCGCGCAGCACCGCTTCCAGGGACTCCGGATCGAGGCCATGCATTGCGTCGACATCGGCCAGCACAGGCGTCGCCCCGGCCATTTCGATCGCCGCGACGGTGGCGACTGCCGTGTGCGATACGGTCACCACTGCATCGCCGCGTCCGATGCCCAGCGCTTCCAGGGCCAGCACGATGGCGTCGGTGCCGTTGGCCACGCCGACGGCACAGGCGGTGCCGGCGACGGGAGCGAACTCCGCCTCAAAGGCTTTCACCTCCTGGCCCAGGATATACCAGCCGCTGTCCAGCGCCCGGCGCAACGCGGCGTCGATCCCGTCGCGGTGGGCACGATACGAGGCGGCGGGATCGGTCTGCGGAACGCTGTCGTCCATGGAATGAAACAGGCCCTTCCAACCGTCACAGATAATGCCGGACATACCGGCGGTAGTACGCGACAGTGCGTTGCAGTCCGTCTTCCAAAGGCACGCGGGGCACCCAGCCGGTCACGGTGCGGAAGGCCCGGTCGTCGGCGTAATAATCGCCGATGTCGATCCGTTTGCGTTCCGCCGGAAACTCGTGAATCGAGTAGCGCCCGCCCGATACCGAAGCCAGAAGGGCAGCCGTGTCCGCCAAGCTGTAGACGCCGTCGCCTCCCAGGTTGAAGGCGCGTCCGACCGCATCCTCGGCCATGGCGAGACGCATAAGCGCATCGACTGCGTCGTCGACGTAGGTGTAGTCGCGCAATTGCTCCCCGCCCCAGACCTCGAACGGTTGACCCTCGATCACGGCACGCACCCAGACGCCGAGGAAGGTTTGGCGGGCGTCCTTAATGCGCATCCGCGGCCCATAGGTGTTGGTCAGCCGCAGGGCCGTGGTCTGCAGACCATACACCCGCGTGTAGAGCATATGATAGGACTCTCCGGCGATCTTGTTGATCCCGTTAACGTCCACAGGGTCCAGCGGATGCGCCTCGTCCACCGGCAGGTAGCGCGGGCGGCCATAGATTTGGCGCGTGCTGGCGAAGACGATGCGTGCGCCGGGATTGTGCTGGCGGCAAATCTCAAGGATGGACAACTGTGCGGCGCCGTTGATGGCGAGGTCGGTGAACGGGTCGTTCATCGAGTCAAGGTGCGATGTCTGCCCCGCCAGATTGAAGATCAGCTCGCGGTCGTGCATCAACCAGCGCAGGCTGTGCGGGTCGCGGATGTCCGAGACGTTGATGCGGACTGGTGGCACGGCGCCGTCCAGACCATCTCCTTCCAGGTTGAACGGATTGCCGCCATATTCCGGGACCAAGCTGTCGATCACCACTACGTCAGCCCCGAGACCAGCCAGTCGCAGCGCGAGATTGGAGCCGATGAAGCCGAGACCGCCGGTGATTAGCACGCGGCGACCGGCCCAGCAGGAGAACTTGCCAGCATCGGTGGGCAACATGGCGTCGGGGGTGTTCATCGGGATCCGTGGAACTGGCACGCGCATCGGATTCCCTGTTGCCGTCGCTGCGGAAGGCTGATCCGACCACATCATCTTCATGCCGAATAGCGGCCTTGTCACGCCCGAAATTGCCGCGCAGAGTGGCGCCTGCGTTCCCCCGACGCGATGACGGTCCGCCCGCCGCCTCTTGAGAGAGCCTATACCCATGAACATCACGTCCCGATGCCGCAGAAAGCCCGGTCCGCTGGTGGTCGCCACCCTGGGGCAGCATTTCGAGCAAGTCGACCGCTGTTGGGCTGCGGGAAATCATATCGGAGCGCTCGACATCGTCGCTGCGCTCGTTGAACAATACCCTAGCCGTTCCATCGAATTTCTGGCGCGCGTCCATCCGATTTTCATGGAGTTGGAGAACCGGACCCGGTACGAACTCTACCAGCAGCGTCTGTTCGACTTTCCCATCCGGCCCGGTGACCGCGTGCTCGACATCGGCAGCGGGCACATGCCCTTTCCTTTGGCGACTCATCTGGCCGACATCGCCACTACCGACGACGGCTATGGCCGGGCCGGCGTGCCGTTCCGCTGGATCGAAGACAAGCCCGTCTTCGAGGTGCCACTGGAAAACACCGGCTTCGCCGACAAAGAATTCGACTTCGTTTATTGTTCACACGTCCTTGAACACGCGACCGATCCGGAGAAAGCCTGCGCTGAACTCATTCGTATCGCCAAGCGTGGCTATATCGAAACGCCCAGCCCGGCGAAGGATTTTTTCCTTCAAATGGCCGGTGTGTCGAATCATCGCTGGTCGGTCGATCTGGAGGGCGATTTCCTTTCCATTGTTGAGTACACGCCCCGAGACATCGTCGGTATCGGGTCCGACGTTTTGCTTCATATGTGCTGCGATCCCGTCACGGAACGCGAGAAGGCGCTCAAGTCATTACTTCTTCTGTGCGCCGATCGTGTGAACACCATGTTTATGTGGGAGGATTCCTTCGAATACTCCGTCCGCCGCATTGCAAAGCCGCCGCAAGCGTCATGAGGGCGCGCTTCCCGCGCGTAGGACGCGCGCTTGCTGGATGCCTATCAGCGCATGAGGGCAAGCCCCAAATCCTGGTAGGTTCTCAAGGTTCCGGCGGCGGCCCAGGGGCGGGTTCTTATATAATACTCCAGGCCGCGCCTGACATGGGACAGGACATGCCGGTGTTCCTCCAGCGCCTCCGTGCGTCGGTTCATCGCTTCCAGCGTCAGGGCACGGTCAAAGCGGGACATGATCAGAGATGGGGCGGCCTTGATCGCGCGGTTGTGCAGATCGAGCGCCTGTTCGAAATGCCCTCGCCTCTGCTGTGTCAGGCCAAGCCAGCCAAGAATGGCCGGGTGCTGCGCTTCGATTTTCATCGCGCGCGTTAGCGTGTCTTCAGCTTGGTCAATCTCTCCGGCGGCCAGATGCGCGAGGCCCAGGGTCGCCAGGGCTGAAGTGCTCTGGGAAGGGCTGCTCTGCAGCAGCCGGACGGCTTCGCCGCCCCGGTTCAGCCCGATCAGGGCCATAGCTTGGTAAAGGTGCAGGGAGGCGATCTCCGGCGGTGGCGGAGTGGGAACGTGCCGGTCTATCGTGATCGTCTCTTCGAAACGGCACGCTTCGTTCAGGGTTGTGGCCAGGCGGAACAGCAGGGACATCTGGCCAGGCGCGATCCTGAGGCTGGCCTCGAAGCAGTGGATCGCCTCATCCCAGCGTTCCGTAACGTCGTAGGCGCGGCCCAACTGGGCCAGGATTCCTGGATTGTCCGGGAACATGAGCGCGCCCTTCTCCAGCGTAAGAAGGGCGGTCGCGGGATCGGAATGGGTCAATGGGTCTGCCATTTGCAGCAGCACGTCGACAACAATGGAGCGAGCGTCCCCGGCCGGATCGAGGGCGTAGGCGCGCTCCAGCAGGGCAAGGGCGCTGCCCGGATCCCGATGCTGAAGGTGGCTGGCTTGGTCGGCCAGGTCTATGGCTGCTGCTGCCGCAGCATAGCGCGGTTCCAGCGACAGGGCGGTGCAGTGGATGTCGTCCGCTTCGGGCCGCCGGGCGGCGCGCAGGCAATCGGCGAGCAGACCGTACGCAAGGGCATGCTCGGGATTCGCGTCGATCGCTCTCCGGAACGCCTGAATCGCTTGTTCCGTGTCGCCGAGCCTGCGGAAAGAACGCCCCATGACAAAATGGTAGTTTGAGAGCGTGTCCGACCGGATGCGTTCCCGCCACGCGGCGACATCGATGGCACCCGCTGAATTGGGTTCCGTTGGGGTGGACAAGGATCTGCTCCCGTGATGCGCATGGTTGCCGCGACCGGCTGGCCTCAACTTACCGGGTCTTCCCCCGCACGCGTCAAGCCTGCTGCGCGGGGCAGGTTTGACCATCAGCTCTGGAGCTGACAAAGGCAAGGTCTTCGGTCAGATTATAGATGAATTTATTGAAACTGGTGCGGAGAGTTTTCCTCTGTGCAGAGAACTCTGCCGGCATTCGGAGCAGGTCAATAAAAACGCCGAAGGTTGCAGTAGGCTGCCAGCTCGACGGGAACAGCGCTCACCGAGTGTAGGAATAGAGCGAGGGCATTTTCTTCTTGTTTGATTGCGGAAAAGGAGACGGTCTTTGCATTGTCAATTCTACTGAAAATACCACACGTTAAATTTCCAACCTTAAACAGTCCGTCAGGGAGCGTCGATCGGAAAGCAAGGTTTCGCATTCTGGCGGGCAACGGGCATGTCACCGTAGGGTAAAGGGAAAGCGCGATAGGCATACCCATTCGCGCTTGGTCTCCACATACTGCAGCACCGGCCCCACGTAGCCACACCGGGCAAGGCCGCCGAGATCCTTCGGCGATGACAGGCTGCGGTATTCGTCCCACACTGAGGCACGCAGGGCGGTCGCCTCCTTGGTCAGGGAACGGTCGATTTCGGCATGGTAGGACGCGATGTCGGAACCGAGCTGTCCCGTGTGCTGGCGGAAAGTCGCAAGGACGCTGTTGACCACGGTCAGCGGCGCGTGCATGGCGAACCGCCGCCAGAGATCGAAATCACCCGCCCTTTGGAACCGGCAGTCCATGCCCCCGGCCAGACGCCACAGACGCCCCGTCCAGAAACAGCCTTCTTGTTGCACGAAGGGCAGATGCCGGTTGTCGTGGAGCCCGGCGATCAGGGTCTTCGTGGGATAGGCGAAGACGTCTTCGATGAAGACGAGGCTGCCGCGCTCGTTCAGGCGGGCGACGCGGCCGCCGATCCATTGGGTTTCGGGAAAGCGGTCGAGAAGATCGGCGACCGTCTGGAAGGCTCCGGGAAGAAGCCGGTCGCTGGCGTTCAGCCAGGTCAGCACATCCCCATCCCGGACCGGCAAGGCCGAGAAGCCGCGGGCGACGGCGTCGTAAAGACCGGTATCGGGGGCGGAATCGAAAGAGAAGCGCAGGCCGCGGCACAGCGGCGGCAGGCCGCGGCCCTGCATTCGTTCGGACCAGGCCGCGAGTCGCAGCACGGTTCCGTCCTGCGATCTCCCATCCTGGACATGGTGATGGATTTCGAAGTCCCCGGCTTGGCCGAGCACGCTCAGGATGGTTTCATCGATGAAGCGGCCCGCGTTCAGACAGGGCGTGACCACAAGAAAGCGGCGTGGCATGGCGAATTCCCGGTTTCCGAGAAGGATGTGGGGCGGACCGATGCTCAGGAGCCCGGTTTGATGACGGACAGGAAGTGGTGGAACCCACCGATCGCAGATTCTGCCGGATGGCCGCGTTGATCAGGTTCGCCAAGCCCATGACCTTTTCCGACCGGATGAGTTCGAGGCATTCCGGGGACAGAGCATAGACCCCGACGTTGATGAAATGCGTGAAGACCGGCTTTCCCCGGATGCTGACGATGCGGGATGCCTTCAGTTCGATGATGCCGTAGAGAACCACGACCTGCTCCTGGGCGAGCGCCACGGCCATGCCGTTGCCTTCGATCCCGTGGAACCGCAGCATCTCTGTCATAGGGGATGTTGGTCAGGAGGTCGCCGTTGGTCACCAGAATGGAGGTTTCCGACCTATCCAGGATCAGCGATATGCCGCCGGCGGCTCCCAGCTTGCGGCCTTCGCACAGGGAGCGGATAACATGCCCCGTCTCGTCCACGGCCAGAACACCGTGGCAGTTGCACTTTTCCATCAGCGCCAGGATTTCGCCATCGGATATGCCAAGATGGGCGATGGCCGGATACCTTATCATGATGTCGCTGATGGCTGCGCGAAATCGACACGAATCAGGATGGACTGCCGAAAATCATTATCCATGACACCCCCCGGAAATCGGTCTACTCGGATCGGTGATTGGCTCGAAGGGGGGCATTGATCGAGAGGGTCATGCCGGCGGCTGCCTTGGGTGTTCACCAGCGGGTGTGGCGGGCTTCCGGGCGATCCTGCGGGACGAAGAAGAAATCTACCTGCCAGAACGCACGGTCATGGTCACGGAACAGCGGCTCCGCCATGTCGATACAGTGGAAGCCCAATGCTTCCACATGCTGGCACATCTGCGGGAAGCGCCGCGTCGGATCGCCAAAATTGTACATCTCAATGACGAGCAGCGAGGCCTGCTTCAGGGTTTCGGCTGCTCCGGCAAGGATTTCCCGCTCGGCGCCGTGGGTGTCGAGCTTGATGGCGAACGGACCCTCCAGCCCGAGACGTCCGACCTCGCGGTCGATGGACACCTGGGGGACGGTCCACTGCGGATCGTCCGCTTCGGGGCGGATGGTTCCACCGAACGGCGCGTCCGGAGAGTTGGTGAAGACCGTCTCTCCATCCTCCACTCCCGCCGCAGCCAGTGAGAAAGAAAAGGACGGCTCACCATCCCGCAAGCGCTCAAGATCGGGCTTCCAGTGATCGAAGGCTTCGATAAGGTGGAAACGGGCCTCCGGCCAGACCTGGCGGGCCATCAGGGACCAGCAGCCGTCGGAAGCACCGACGTCGATGACCGTCCGGCATTCCAAGTCACGGGCCTTGATCCGCTTCAGAGCGTTGGCGTGGCTCAGCAGATGGGGAGCCAGGGCCTCCGGATTGCCTTCGATGACGCGCCAGACGGCTTTCTTGAAGGAATCGAGCGCGCTGTCCGGAATATCCAAGTGTGCCCCCAGCCTCTGCGTTCCATATCGGCGCACGACTCCTCCGGCACCGTGGCGGGACGATACACGAAGCCGCGGCCCGATGCCATCAGACCGCTCCCCGGCGGAACAGGAAGCCCCGCAGTTCCGGCTGTTCGGGCGCCCCTTGGACGCAGGGCATCTCCTCGACCGGCATCTGGCGGTCGAACTCCAGCCCCTCATCCGCCGCGGCCTTGAGAAACTCCACCAGATTGACCGCCCAGCCCTGCCATGACGTGGTGTAATCGGCGGCGGCGACACGATGCAGCAGTACGAAAGAGGGAACGGACGAGACGACGGGAAGTCGAAGGACGACCAACAGTTTTCCGGCCGCGGCCGCCAACCGGCGCAGATCCTCCCGCCAGTGCTCGCTCTGGTGCAGGCTCCCGCGCGCGATCACGAGATCGTAGCGGCGGGCGAAGGCGGCGGCATCGCTGTCGTGGAAGGTCGCTTGGGGAACGAGGCCGCGCCCCCGTTCGGCGAGTGCCGGCGTCGCCCGGCAGTGATGCTCGAAGCGTATCCTGGGAAGGAGGAGGTCGAGCGCCTCCTGATGGATGCCAAGCCCGCCATGCCAGTCGAGCACGGTCAGTGGCTCCTCCGGGGTGGCGGCCCGGGCCGCCGCGTAGCCGAGAACCATCGTCTCGGCGGTTGTCCGCGCATCGCCAGCCACCGGCAGCGTGGTTCCCTGGCGCCGCTGCACGATTGCCAGACGGTCGGTCAGTGCGTCCATGGCCGCGGGGGCGTTCCAACCCGGTGCGTCGGCTTCCGGCTGCCAGCCTTGCGGCCGGTATTCCCATGCCGGCAGCGCCGGCTCCGCACATGATGGCACGCTGCGGACGGTCGCGAAGGTGGCGAGTGGAGAAAGGCGGGTCAGCTGCTCCTCATAAGGACGGTAAATCGCTTCGACGACAGCGCTTCCGGGCACCTCCGCGGGATTGGCGAGATAGTCTCCCAGATTCCGCTTGAACGCCGCGGCGCCGGTCTGCCGCAGCCGGTGGAAGTGATAGAACACGAGTGGCTGGCCATCGGCCAGAATCCGCCCGTCCCGCAGTTCCAACGGCTGGCTGTCGAGGTTCCAGGGCGCGAGGTTGGCGCCCTTGTGCGCGATGACGTGAAGTCCGGGATAGACTGAAGGCCAGACGTCCAGATAGCGCTGGTCGGCAAAGCGGTCGCCGTCCATGTAGTCGTGACACCATTCCAGACACTGCGCCCGGTAGTCGTCCAGACAGGCGAACCCGACGGGATGCCGCCGCCATGTGATCCAGCCCACGTTGAACAGCCCGTACCGCCGCTTGGCCGCGTTGCGGTCGGAAAAGCGGTGCGGGACGATGGCGACTGGAGCGTCTCCGATTTCCTCGAAGACCGTTTCGGGGGAGCCGAAGAACTGGATGTCGGCGTCGAGATAGGTCAGTTGGCCGATCGCCGGATTGCGGTCGAACAGAAAACGCCCAAACGCCCCCGTCAGGGTGAAGTAGTAGGAAGCGGTACTGCGCTGGGATTTGACAGCAGCCAACGCTGGGTCCGCGGCCTCCAACTCGGCCAAGGGGACGGGAATGGTATCGCCGGAGGCTTCGGCGGCGAAATGGCAAGCGGTGGCCGGATCGAGGCACAGGACATTTAGACGGAACGCCACTCCGCTCGCCCGCAGGGAATCGCGCAAAATCAAGCCGCGGGGTAGATAGTTGCGGTCGAAGTACGTGTAGAAATGGTGGGTTCTGGGCATCGCGCCGTCAGTTCCGTTTGCAGTCCCGGGCGACGGCGTTCCCGCGTTGGTGCCGCATCCGCTCACGCCAGACACTGTTCCGCGAGCACGGCGTTGGTCAAGCCGCATTCCCATCGCCGGTGAACGGCCATCCCCACCGACCCTGCAGGGCACTTCTTCCCTCCTCGGCGGCGATGGAAGGTGTATAAGACGGTCCGCGTCCGTTTCGCCCGGTCTCGAGGAGCTTTTTTCACGCCATGACCCATTCCCGCCGCATCTCGGTGATCGGACTCGGTTACGTCGGTCTGCCCGTGGCCGTTGCGTTTGGGCGGATGGACGTCCCCGTCGTCGCCTTCGACATCGACGCGCGGCGCATCGCGGCGCTTCGGGCTGGGCACGACCACACGGGCGAGGTGGCGGACACGGATCTGGCGGCGGCCAGGCTCCACCTGACCGACGACCCGGCGGATCTGGCGCAGGCGGACTTCCACATCGTCACCGTGCCGACCCCTATCGACGACGCCCGGCGCCCGGACCTGCGCCCGCTGCTGGCCGCCAGCCGTACCGTCGGGCGGCATCTGAAGCGTGGCGACGTGGTGGTCTACGAATCCACGGTCTATCCCGGCGCCACGGAGATGGACTGCGTGCCGGTGCTGGAGGCGGAATCGGGCCTCACCTTCGGGCGGGATTTCACCATCGGCTATTCGCCGGAGCGTATCAACCCCGGCGACAAGGAACACCGGTTCGAGACGATCACTAAGGTGGTCTCCGGCTCCGATCCGGCGACGCGGTCGCTCGTCGCGGCGGTCTATGGCAGCGTGGTCAAGGCCGGCGTGCACGAGGCCGCCTCCCTCGCCGTGGCGGAGGCCGCCAAGGTGATCGAGAACACCCAGCGCGACGTCAACATCGCCCTGATGAACGAACTGGCGGTGATTTTCCACCGCATGGGCATCGACACCCGCGACGTGCTGGCCGCCGCTGGCACCAAGTGGAATTTCCTGAAGTTCCAGCCGGGCCTCGTCGGTGGCCACTGCATCGGCGTCGACCCCTACTATCTGACCCACCGGGCGGAACAACTCGGCCACAACCCGGAAGTCATCCTGGCGGGCCGGCGCATCAACGACACTATGGGCCAGTATGTGGCGCAGGAGACGGTGAAGCGGCTTCTGCGCGGCCGCGTCGGGGCGTCCGGGCCGCTGCGCGTCACCGTGCTGGGTCTGACCTTCAAGGAGGACGTGCCCGACATCCGCAACACCCGCGTGGTGGACATCGTGGCCGAGCTGAAAAGCTTCGGTGTGGAGGTCGCTTTGCACGACCCGCTGGCCGCCGCGGATGAGGTGGCCCACGAGTATGGCCTGACCCTGACCGCGCGGGATGCCCTGCCGCCCGCCGACGCGGTGGTGCTGGCGGTTCCACACGCGGCCTACCGGACGGAGGGCTGGGACCTGGTGAGCGGCCTGCTGAAGGACCGGCGGGGCATCGTCATGGACGTGAAGGGCCTGCTCGACCGCGGCGCGGTGCCGGAAGGCGTGGATCTCTGGCGGCTGTGACGCCGCCAGGGTCCTCCAAGAGGGGCTTCGCGACGGGCGGTCAGAACGCCTTCAGCTTCTTCCAGGCGAACAGCACCATGCGCAGCAGCAGCCAGCCGTGGGTGAAGCGGCTGATCTGCGTCTCGCCATAACTGCGGTCGGCGTAGCGGATCGGCACTTCGACGATCTCCAGGTTCAGCTTGGACGCGCCGAAGATCAGGTCGAAGTCGCCGAACGGGTCGAAATCGCCGAAGTAATGGCGGTTCGCCACGATCTGGTCGTAGTCGCGCTTCCACAGCACCTTCGTGCCGCACAGCGTGTCGGTGAAGCGCGTGTTCAGCAGGAAGGAGAAGATGCGGGCGAAGGCGCGGTTGGCGATCCAGTTCAGGAAGCGCATGGCCTGGTCGTCCATCGGGTAGACCAGCCGCGTGCCGTTGATGAACTCGCCCTGGCCGGACGCGATGGCGCGGTAGAATTTCGGCAGGCTCTCCGGCGGAACGGTCAGGTCGGCGTCGAGGATGATGAGGATGTCGCCCCGCGCCGCGTTGAAGCCGGCGCGCACCGCGTCGCCCTTGCCCTTGCCGGGCTGCTTCATGACCTTGATGTCCCAGTCCGGATAGGCGGCCTGGACGCGCAGGCATTCCTCGTAGGTGTTGTCCTGGCTGTTGCCCTCGACGTAGATGACCTCCAGGTCCGGGCAGAAGCGCGGCAGGCGGCGGATGGCGTTCTCGATGTTGCCGCGCTCGTTCCGGCAGGGGATCAGCACCGTGCAGGACGGCTGCTTCTCCGGCGCCCGCGGGGCGGGGCGGGCCACCACGTAATTGCGCAGACACAGCTTCCGGACACCGGGCAGCGGGGCGATGCTGCGGTTGATCAGCGTGCCGAGGCCGAGCAGGCGGCGGGGCACGAGCTGGCGCCATTCCCGCTTCACCGGCTGCCAGCCGGCGAGCGTCAGCAGCCCGGCGATGTCGGTGCTGGACAGCCAGTTGAGCTGGCCCTGCGGCATCTTCAGCCCAAGCGTCTCGGCAAGGCCCAGCACCGGCTCCCACAGGCGGGAGTGGTAGCTGACGATGATGCGGGTGCGCGGCGTGGCGAAGCGGTGCAGATGGCGCAGCGTGTCCTCGATGTCGTCGAGGAAGCCGACGGTGTCCGACAGCAGGATCACGTCGAAGGTTCCGGCGATCTCCGCCAGAACCGCGGGGTCCTCCGCGTTGCCGGTGCGGAACTCCAGACCCGGATGACGCTGCCGCGCCCGCTCGACCATCGCCGGGCTGAGGTCGATGCCGACCCCGCGCGACGGCTGCAGGAAGGCCAGCGTGTCGCCCGTCCCGCAGCCGACCTCCAGCACCGAGGCGTTCTCCGGCACGAGGAAGCGCAGATAGGCGCGGTCGGCCTCGTGGAAGGCGCGGTTGCGCTCGACCCAGCGGTCGCGCTCCCCGGCCAGCCGGTCGAACAGCGTCCGCACGCTGTCCTGACGGGGCGACAGGGGGCGTGGGCTGCCGGCTCCGGCGGGGGTGCCGGACACGGTTTCCTCAAGGGCTTCAACGGTCATGGGTAGGGTCCGCAACAGCGTTTTCGGAAGCGTCCCGGCTTCCGTGGGACAGGGCAGGCCAGGCAAGGCCGCCGGCGGCATGCCGGGCCCGCCGAACCGCGCGCCGGCCGGCGCGCGCCATCCTGGTCCCGAACCTGCCGCGGACCAACCGGGGTTCATCCCCCGAGGCCGGGAAAGCGGGAAAGGTGGTTTGCAATCTCATCCGGCAAGAAGGCGGTGTGTGCGGGCGGGCGCACTGTAGCCTTCGGCCGGCGGGATTGCCACGCTTTCCATGGTGCTGCCCATGGTGCTGCCCATGGCGCTGTCTATAACGCTGCTTGGTCCGGCGCGTTCGGTGCGCGCCCGCGCCGGACCGGGCGGTTGTGTCGGTTATGTTAAGGAGCGCTCCCAGGCGAGCGCGTCGCGCACGATCCCATCCAGCCGGTCGTGCTTGGGGACCCAGCCGAGCCGTTCGCGGATGCGGTCGGCCTTGGCGACGAGTTGGGGCGGGTCGCCGGGGCGCCGCGGGGCGAGCGTGGCCGGCACCTTTTCCCCGCTGACCTCCTCCAGCGTGCGCACGACCTCATGGACCGAGGCGCCGCGCCCGTAGCCGCAGTTCAGCGTCAGGCTCTCGCCGCCGCGCCGCAGATGGAGCAGCGCCAGCACATGGGCATCGGCCAGATCGCTGACATGGATGTAGTCGCGGATGCAGGTGCCGTCGGGCGTGTCGTAGTCGGTGCCGAAGATCGACAGTGCCGGCCGCCGGCCGAGCAGGGCTTGGCAGGCCACCTTGATGAGGTGCGTCGCGGTCGGGGTCGCCTGTCCGGTGCGCCCCGCCGCGTCGGCCCCCGCCACGTTGAAGTAGCGCAGGATGACGCTGCGCAGTCCGTGCGCCGCCCCGGCGTCGCGCAGCATCTGCTCCGTCATCAGCTTGGACGTCCCATAGGGGTTGATCGGGGCGGTCGGGGTCGCCTCGTCGATCGGCACGCGGTCCGGAGCGCCATAGACGGCCGCAGTGGAGGAAAAGACGATGTTGCCGACCCCCAGCCGCACGCAGGCGTCCATCAGGGTCAGGCTGTTGACCGTGTTGTTGCGGTAGTAGGCGAGCGGTTTCTCCACCGATTCCGGCACGACGATGGAGCCGGCGAAGTGCATCACCGCATCCACGGCATGGTCGCGGATGACCCGTTCCAGAAGCTCGGCGGACCCGACGTCCCCTTCGACCAGCGGGACCGAGGCCGGGACGGCCGCACGCCGGCCCGTCGACAGGTTGTCGATGGTCACCGCGGGAATCCCGGCGTCGGCGAGCGCGTGGAGGACGTGACTGCCGATGTAGCCCGCCCCGCCGGTCACCAGGACACGGTGTGGGGTTGCCGTTTCGTCAAGCATGCTTCCCGCTTCCTTTCGTCCGTACTCGCCAAGCCATGTTCGCCAAGCCGTCCATACGGCGCCGGCTGGTTCGCCGGCATCGGCGTTCCCTGAACTGGGCATCGAGGAAAATCCTGTCAACGCAGCCCGAAGCGCCATCCCCGCCACCAATCCGGAGGGCGTCGGCGGAGTGGTGGCACTCCCTTGGGCGGTGATGGTTCCATGGGGAACGCGCATCGCGCGCAAAGAACGAAGAGATTTATCGATTTTTACAATTTCCGGTTCGGCACTCCGAACCTCGTAGGTCGTGCTCGCCATATGGAAGATGGGGTGCAGACGCCATCAAGTTCTGTCCTAAAGTACCTAAGATATAAAAAGCTTGGGCCAAAGGGACTTTGTCATGGAGCCCCCGCAAAATACCCACCAGCGGCGAGTCATTGGCACATGAATATGCGGGTTTTCGCGCGTAATCGCAAATTCATGCATGCCTCAGGTTTGTCACAGCCCCGAAACATTATCCGTTCAGATCACCCTCCATTCAGGGCAATCTGCCCAAGAGGTGTAACCTTTATGGCGGGTATCATTCCGCACTTGCAAAAAGGGGTTACCAATGATATCGAGCGCTAGGCATGCCATAAGGCACAAAGTCTAGTCACTTTGGCGGGGGTTTCCACATATGTCCAGCTCGAGCACCATCACCGGTGGCGTTACCAACAACAACGTCAGCACCGCTTCCACCCTGGCGGGCGCCATTCTGAAGAACACCAGCCTCGTCGCGACGACGGCGGATACCAAGGCGCTCGTTCTCGGCGACGACGCCCTGCAGCAGAACAAGGGCGTCGTGGCCCTCTCGAGCGAGAGCAACACGGCGCTGGTTCTGAACACCAGCAACGCCGCGACGCTGCTCGGCGGCGCCGGCAACAACAACGTCCTCGTCGCCAACGACGCGGCCGGCACGGTTCTGCAGGCCGGCACTGGCACCGGCCAGACGCTGATCGGCGGTTCGGGCGGCCAGCTCCTCGGCACCAGCACCGTTGCGGGCGCCTCCGCCACCATCTTCGGCGGCTCGGGCGCCGACACCGTTGTGGCCGCGGCCGGCAACAACGTGCTGACCGCCGGTGCGGGCAACAATCAGATCCACGCGATCGGTGGCAACAACCAGATCTTCGCGGCCGGCAACGACACCGTCTTCGCGGCGGGCGGCAACGCCACCATCGGTGCGGGCACGGGCAATTCCCAGCTCCTGATCACCGGCGGCAACAACCTGATCGCCGGCGGCCAGGGCAACACCACCATCGCTTCGGCGGCGGGCAACAACACGATCTTCGGCGGCTCGGGCAACACCACCATCGCCGGTGGTGCGGGCAACGACCTGCTGATCGGTTCCACCGCGAAGTCGGGCAAGGCCGTCATCGGCGGCTTCGACGGCAACGACACGATCATCGGCGGCGTCGGCAACGACACGCTGTTCGGCGGCGCCGGCAACGACATCTTCGTGTTCAGCACCGTCTTCGGCGGTGGCAAGCACGTCATCGGCGACTTCAAGGCCGGCACCGACCTCATCGCGGTTCAGGGCTACGGCCTCACCGCGGCCCAGGTCGCGTCGCGCGTCACCGTCACCGGTGGCAGCTCGGTCCTGTCGCTGTCGGACGGCACGCAGATCACGGTCGCCGGCGTCACCAACCTGACCGCCAGCAACTTCGCCGTCTAATCAGAGCCTCTGCACGACCCAATGGACCTGCCGAGCAATCGGCAGGTCCATTTTTATGCGCTTTTTCTCTCTGCCTTTTCCCGGCAGGAAAGGCCGGTTCCAGACCATCCAAAGTCCATGGCAAGGCCTTCCTTCATGACACCGTCGGGCGGATCGAAATCCCAGGCGCGGCGCCTGGACGTGCGGCGCCTGGAAGAGCGGATCGCCGCCGGGCGGATCGCTGAGGCGGAAGCCGTGGCGCGCGCTCTGCTGCGCCACAGCGACACGCACGCCCCAGGAGCCACCGGGCTCGCCCGCTGCGCCCTGGCGCGGGGGGATCTCGCCGCCGCGCTTCGCTGGGCCGAACGCGGCGCCCGGTTCGCGCCCAACGACATCGCCCTGAAGGCCTTCTTCGCCGCCCTGCTGATCGCCGCGGGCCGTTCGGCCGAGGTGCCGCCGCTGCTGGCGGGTGCGGTCGAGCGGGCCGCCGTCCCCACCGCGGCGATCGCCCTGGGGCAGGCCCTGGCCCGTCTGGGGGCGATGGACCGGCTGGTTCCCCTGCTCGTCCGCCAGCTTCATCTCGTTCCGGTGAGCGTCGCCCCTCTGCTGGGCGACCTCGCCGACCATGTGGTGCTGTCCGGAGGCGCTGTCGGCTGGGCCGCCGCGGACATCGGCCTGCAAATCGTCGGCGCCCTCTCCGCCGAGGCCGGAGGCACCATCCGGGTCGCCTCCGCCCGGCACGAAACGCTGCTTGTCATGGAGCGTGCCTCCTTTCTGCGGCGGTATGGGCTGCCGAACGGCGATGGCGGTCCGATCCGCTTCGCCCTGTCGATGGGGGCGGAACGGGAGGGGGAGGCGCTCTTCATAACCCTTGACGGCGTGTCCTTGCTTGGCGCGCCGCTGCACCCCCGGCGCCATCCCACGGTCGAAGGAAGCGCCCTGCTGATCGGCGGTTCCGAAGCACCGGGGTCATCATCCGGTGCGATGATCACCGGTTGGGCCTGGTGCCCTGGCGATCCGCCGCAGTCCGTTTCCGTCCGGGTGACGGACGGGACCGGGCGCTCCGTGACGGTGCCCGCCGACCGTCCGGCGGAGGGGGGCCGCGCCAGAGGGGCGGAGGACGGCAACTATGGCTTTCTCATTGATCCGTTGGCCGCCGGCCTGTCTCCGGGGCTGCTCCATGTGACCGCCGAGCCGGGCGACCAGCCGTTGGCCGGCAGTCCCCTGCCCTGGCCCGGTCCCGGACGGGCCGCGTGGTCCCCCACGCCGATCGCGCCCATTCCCCTGCGCCCCCCGCGCGCGGCGCGTCCCTCGCCCCTCGTGGACGTCATCGTCCCTGTGTATGGCGGGCGGGAGGAGACGCTGGCCTGTCTGCGCTCCGTCATCGCGGCGGACGACGCCACCCCCCGCGAGATCGTCGTCATCGACGACGCCAGCCCCGATGCGGACCTCGTCTGCGATCTGGCGGCCCTGGCCGCCGAAGGGCGCATCACGCTGCTTCGCAACTCCCGGAATCTTGGGTTCCCCGCCACCGTCAACCGTGGACTCGCCCTGCATCCCGACCGTGACGCGGTTCTGCTCAACGCCGATACGCTGGTGTCCGGCTCCTGGCTGGAACGGCTGCGGGCCGCGGCCTGGTCGGCGCCGGACATCGGCACCGTCACGCCGCTGTCCAACGACGCCACGATCCTCAACTACCCGTCGGGCACCGACCGACCACCGTCGCCCTCCCTGACGGAGACGGCGACGCTCGACCGGCTTGCCCGGTCGGTGAATCCCGGGTTGCGGGTGGACCTGCCGACGGCCGTCGGCTTCTGCGCCTACATCCGCCGCGACTGCCTGGAGGAGACCGGACTTTTCGAAGAACGGCTGTTCGGGCGGGGCTATGGGGAGGAGAACGACTTCTGCCTGCGCGCACGCCGTCTGGGGTGGCGCCACGTCGGAGCGGCCGACCTGTTCGTGGCGCATGTCGGCGGCCGCTCCTTCGGGCGGCAGAAGGCGATCCTCGCCGCGCGGAACGGCGAGTTGCTGGAGCGGCTGTATCCCGGATACGACGCCCTGGTCAAGGACTTCATCGCCGCCGACCCGCTGATGGCCGCGCGCCGCCGTCTCGATCTGGCCCGCTGGGCGGAGGAGAGTGGAGGCGGGCGGGCGCCGGCCGTCCTGCTGGTCACGCTCGCCGGCCGCGGCGGGGTCACCCGCTTCATCGAGGAACGGTCCGCGGCGCTGCGGGCGGAGGGTTGGCGCGTCCTGCAACTCGTCCCGGAGAACGCCGGGGATGATGAGGACGAAGACGAGGACGAGGATGGTGATGAGGGGGACGGCGCGGGCCGCGGTTCGTCACGATCCATCGTGCCGTCCCGGGCGGCTCTGGCCGAGCGGCGCTGCCGGATCATGGTCCTGGACCGGCCCGATCTCCGCGATCTGGTGTTCCGCACCCGCGCGGAGTTCGACGCGTTGGTCGGCGCCCTGCGGCTGGGGGGAACGACGGCGGTCGAGATCCACCATCTGCTGGGGCACGACGCCGCGGTGCTCGATCTGGCCGGGCGGCTCGGCGTGCCGTACGACCTCACCATCCACGATTACGGCCTGATCTGCCCGCGCCTCAGCCTGGTGGACAAGGCCGGCCGCTATTGCGGGGAGCCGGACCTGCCCGCCTGCGAGCGCTGCACCGCCGATCCGGAAGACCGGGCCGATCCCGACGTGACGGTGGGCGCCCTGCGCCGGCGCACGCGCGCCCTGGCCGCCGGGGCGCGGCGGGTGACGGCACCGACCCGCGATGTGGCGGCCCGGCTGCTGCGTCACATCGACCCGCGTCCCATCGAGGTCCGGCCCTGGGAGGATGTCGCGCCGCCACCCGCCCGCCCGCGGCGTCAACGGAACGATCGCCGGTGGCGGGTCTGCACGATCGGCGCCGTCGGCATCCAGAAAGGCTATGAGATCCTTCTGGCCTGCGCCCGCGATGCCGCGGCGCGGGACCTGCCCCTGGAGTTCGTCGTCGTCGGCTTCAGCGAGAAGGACCCGCCCCTGTTCGAAACGGGGCATGGCTTCGTCACCGGCCGCTTCACCGAGGAGGAGGCGGTCGCTCTGGTGAGCGCCCAGGAGGCGGACATCGCCTTCCTGCCGTCCATCTCGCCGGAGACCTGGTGCTATGCCCTGTCCACCGCCTGGAAGGCCGGGCTGGAGGTGGTGGCCTTCGACTTGGGAGCGCTGTCAGAACGCATCCGGGAGAAAGGTGGCGGACACTTGCTGCCACCGTTGCTGGAACCTGCGACAATCAACGACACGCTCCTGGGTGTCCTTGACGCTCATACGCCGCATGGCGTAGCAATCGGGCGGTCCGTTTCCTTTCGGCCTACTTTCAGGCCAGACAGTTCGGCGGCGGATTCGGATGGTCCGGACCTTCGCCGTTCAACCTTTCAATCCCGCGGGGGGTCGTCGATGTCCGGTAGCGTTGCGTCCGCAGAAGCCCATCCATCCAACCAGATCAAGGCGACGGCCCAGACCCTGTCCCTGGTCCCCGGCTTTTACTCTTTGCTGGTCACGGCGGGCGGCGGGGCGGCGGCTTCGGGCGAATTCCCCTTGCCCAGCGTCCAACTGGCGGCGGCTCCGAACAACCTTCCCGGCGTCACCATCGAGATGATCGGCAGCGTGACGGGCAACTGGCTGGCCAAGCCGGGCGACACCGTCATCATCAAGGTGTCGGGCGGCACCGCGACCGTGGTCCTGTCCTCCTACAAGCATGTCGACCGCCCGAACGCGCTCCTGTCGCTTCAGTTCGCCCGCATCGACGACGCCCAGACCTCCCCGCCGCAAGCTGCTCCGGTGGCCGCCTCCGCTCCCGTCCAGGGCGTTCCCTTCCAGAACGCACCGGTCCAGAACGCACCGGTCCAGGCTCCGCCGGCCCCCCAGGCCCCCCGTCCGCGCGCCGAGATACTGGCCCATGTCCAGCGCCAGGGCGACCTGCGCTTCATGGATTCCAACTGGGCCGGTGCCGTCGGGCAGCGGCTGTGGATCGAGGCCTTCTCGATCACCCCGACCGAGGGCATCGCGCCGGAGGATCTGGAGTACAAAGGCCTGACCGCCAACGGCTGGGAAACCCCCTGGATCAGCGGCGGCGGCATGTGCGGCAGCCGTGGCCTGGGCACGCCGCTGATCGGCTTCTCGATCCGTCTGCGCGGGGCTGCGGCCGAGCGGTTCGACTGCGTCTATGAAGGCGCCTTCGTCAGCGGCTACCGCTCTCCCACCGGGCAGAACGGCAGCCCCTGCCGCTCCGACGCCATCGGCGACGCTCTGGAAGGTCTCCTGCTGCGCTTCGTGGAGAAGCAGACCGGCGCCGTTCCGCCGCGTTCCTATTGATCCCGAGCGCCTCCAGGCCGATGCTCAAGACCGTGCTCAACGTCGGATGCGGTCAGCGCGCCATCTCGATCCTCGGCACCTCCCTGCCGGCGGATGAGTGGCGGGAACTGCGTCTCGACATCGACCCGGACGTCGACCCGGACATCGTCGCCTCGATGACGGATATGGCCCCGGTGCCCGACGGGTCGGTGGACGCGGTCTGGTCGTCCCACAACCTGGAGCATCTCGACCCGCACGAGGTGCCGGTGACGTTGAGGGAATTCCTGCGCGTCCTCAAGCCGGGCGGCACGCTCCTGCTGACCGTGCCCGACCTGCAGGCGGTGGCGAAGCTGGTGGCGGAGGATCGGCTGGACGAAGCGGTCTACGAGTGCAGGCAGGGCCCGATCCGGCCGTTGGACGTCATCTACGGCTACGGTCCGGCCCTTGCCGCCGGCAACCGCTTCATGGCCCACCGCACCGGCTTCACCCCGAACCTGCTGGGGCGCCTGTTGCAGGAGGCGGGGTTCGAGCCGGTGGCGATCTGGCGGCGGGCGGCGGCTTACGAGTTGCAGGTCAAGGCCCTCCGTCCCCCCGCCTCGGCGGCGGCGCTGGAGGAGTTCGGCTCGCTCCTGTGAACCCCGGCCCTGCGAACCCCGGCGGGCTGACGCCCCTGGGTCAGGCTCATCCAGGTCCGCGGCGGGTTGCGGGCCTTCTTTGCGGAATCGGCGGCACGCGATGAACTATCTCTTTGTCCACCAGAACTTTCCGGGCCAGTACCAGCACATCGTGCAGCATCTGGCGGCCCAGCCGGGCAACCGCGTGGTCTTCATCTCGCACGAAAGCCCCGCGTCGATTCCCGGCGTGGAACGCGCCGTCTATCAGCCGTTCCGGACCGCGAAATCGACGACCCACCATTACATCCAGGAACTGGAACTGGCGGTCGTCTACGGGCAGAGCGTCTACGAGGTCTGCCGCCGCCTGAAAGCCGAGGGATTCCGCCCGGACATCATGATCGGGCACAACGGCTGGGGCGAGACGCTGTACATGAAGGACGTCTGGCCGGACGTTCCGCTGCTCGCCTATTTCGAATTCTTCTATCACCTGCGGGGGGCCGACATCGGCTTCGACCCGATGATGGCGGTCACCGAGAACGACGGCCCGCGGGTGCGCACCAAGAACGTCATCAACACGCTGGGCTTCGAGGCTGCCGACTGGGGCCAGACGCCGACCGGCTGGCAGTGGTCGCTTTACCCCGACTACATGCGTTCCCGCATCAGCGTCATCCACGAGGGTGTGGACACCACCATCGTCCGCCCGGACGCCGACGCCTGGCTGCGTCTGCCGTCGGGCCTGACGCTGACGCCCAAGGACGAGGTCATCACCTACGTCGCCCGCAACCTGGAGCCCTACCGCGGCTTCCACGTCTTCATGCGCGCCCTGCCGGGCATCCTGAAGCGGCGGCCCAGGGCCCATGTGCTGATCGTCGGCGGCGACGAGGTCAGCTATGGGCAGGTGTCCCCCGACGGACGGAGCTACCGCGACATCCTGATGGCCGAGATCGGTTCGGGGATCGACCGGAACCGTGTGCATTTCCTGGGCAAGCTTCCTTACGGCACCTACCTGTCGGTGCTCCGCGTCTCGTCGGCGCACATCTACCTGACCTATCCCTTCGTTCTGTCCTGGTCCTTCCTGGAGGCCATGGCGGCGGGCTGTCTGGTCATCGGTTCCGCCACCATCCCGGTGGAGGAGGTGCTGCGCGACCGGCAGAACGGCCTGCTGGTGGACTTCTTCGACGGGACGGCCCTGGCCGACCGCATCGACGAGGTGTTCGAGCACCCCGACCGGATGCAGACGCTGCGCGACCGGGCGCGGCGGACGGCGGTGGAGAATTACGATCTCCGCACCGTCACCCTGCCCCGCCACCTCGCCCTGATCGACGATCTGATCGCCGGGCGGAACCCCGCGGAAAGGATGCCGAAATGAACGCGTGGAGCGACGGCTACAACGCCGACATCGCCTACACCCACGGTGCCTACCGCGAGCTGTCGCCCGGTTACCTGTCCTACGTCTGCCTGCTGAACGGTGTCCGCCCGCCCCGCACCGACCGTCCCTTCCGCTATTGCGAACTGGGCTGCGGCCAGGGCGTGACCCTGAACATCCTGGCGGCCACCCACCCTCATGGGCGCTTCACCGGGATCGACTTCAACCCGCTGCACGTCGCCGGCGCGCGCCGGCTGGCCGAGGACGCCGGGCTGGCCAACGTGGACTTCCATGAGCGCAGCTTCCAGGAGGTGGTCGCCGGCGCGCTGCCCGCGGAGGAGTCCGGCGAGGGCTTCGACTTCATCGTCCTGCACGGCGTCTACAGCTGGGTCAGCCCGGAGAACCGCCGGGCGGTGGTGGACATCCTGGAGAGGATGCTGAAGCCCGGCGGGCTGGTCTTCGTCAGCTACAACGCCATGCCGGGCTGGGCGCCGGTGCTGCCCCTGCAGAAGATGATGCTGGCCCACGCCGCGGCCAACCCGGCCCGCAGCGACCGCCAGTTCGATGCGGCCCTGGCCTTCATCAACCGGCTGAACGAGGCCGGCGCCGGCTATTTCGCCATCAATCCCACCGTCGCGCAGCATCTCGGGACGATCGCCACCCAGAACCGCCAGTATCTGACCCACGAATATCTGAACACCCATTGGGAGCCGCTGAGCCACAGTCAGGTGGCGCAGGACATGGCGTGGGCGAAGCTGGGCTATGCCTGTTCAGCCAACATCCCGCACAATTTCGACGAGCTGTCGGTGCGCCCGGAACTGCGGCCCATCCTGGCCGAGATCGCCGACCCGGTGATGGCGGAAACGGTGCGCGACTTCGCCATGAACCAGGTGTTCCGCCGTGACATCTACATCCGTGGCCTGGACCGGATGCCCGCCGCCGAGGCCGCCGGCGCGCTCCGCCGCCTCCGCTTCACCCTGACGGTTCCGCGCGAGAAGGCCAGCCTGGCGGTTCCGGTGCCGTTGGGCGAGTTGCGCCATGACGAAAGCCTCGGCCTGCCGATCCTGGACGCGCTCGCCACGGGCACGCCGAGCCTGGGCGCGATCGAAGCGATGCCGGAAATGGCCCGTCACGACTTCGGGACCATCTCCCGTTTCCTGGCCCTTCTGGTCTCCGCCAACCACGCCCACCCCTTGGCGGAGCTTTCGGAGACCGCGCGCGAGGCGTCCCTCCGGCTCAACCGGGCGATCGCCCAGCGCATGCTGATCGACGAGAGCCTGTTCTTCCTGGCCGCGCCCACGGTCGGGCTGGGCATCGGGGCCGACGCCCTGGAACGCCTCGTCCTGGCCGGGCTGTTGTCCGGGCAGCCGCTGGACGTCCAGCCGCTTGCCGGCTTCGTGACGGACGCCCTGCGCGCTCTGGGCCGCTCGGCCGTCGCGGAGGACGGGTCGGCCATTTCCGATCCCGTGGCCATGCGCTCTCTGGTCATCCTGAGGCTGGCCGACTTCCTGCCGCAGAAGCTGCCGGTGTGGCAGCGGCTCGGCATCCTGTGACGGCGGTCTGAAGGCGTCTGGCGACGGAACCGTCAGACGCCCAGCCGCGCCGCCACCTCGTCGGCGATCGCGAGGCATGAGGTCAGGCCCGGCGATTCCATGCCGAACAGATTGACCAGCCCCGGGACGCCGTGCACCTCCGGCCCCTGGATCAGGAAATCGGCCTGCGGCTGGCCGGGGCCGCTCAACTTCGGGCGGACGCCGGAATAGGCCGGCACCAGGGCGCCGTCGGGAAGGTCCGGCCAGTAGCGCCGCACCTCGCCGTAGAAGCCATCGGCCCGCCTTGGGTCGACCCGGTAATCGAGCCGGTCATGATCGGCGGGGTCCAGCCACTCCACGTCCGGGCCGAAGCGGGCCTGCCCGGCCAGATCCAGCGTCAGATGGACACCCAGCCCCCCTTCCACCGGCACCGGGTAGACCAGCCGCGCGAAGGGCGCGCGCCCTTGTCCCAGCGCGTAATAGTTTCCCTTGGCCAGCACCCGCGGCGGTACATGCTCCGCCGGAAAGCCTTCAAGCCCGCGCGCGCCCCCCCAGGCTCCCAGCCCGGCGGCGTTGACCAGAGTGTCGCAGGCGATGCGCGTCGGCTCCGCCCCGCCGACCTCCAGCTCGAAGCCATCCGCGCGGCGGTGGGTGTGCTCCAGGGGGCTGAGGAAGGCCAGCATGGCGCCCGCCGCCTCCGCGTCGCCCTGCAGGGCCAGCATCAGGCCGTGACTGTCGATGATGCCGGTGGACGGCGACAGCAGCGCCCCGACGCAGCGCAGGGCTGGCTCCAACGCCCGGGCCTCGGTGGCGGAAAGGGCGGCGAGGTCATCCACCCCGTTGGCGACGGCCTGGGCGCGGATGGCCTCCAGCCGGGGCAACTGGGCCTCCTCGGTGGCGACGATCAGCTTGCCGATGCGCTTGTGCTCCACCCCATGCTGCGCGCAATAGGCGTAGAGCGCGTCGCGACCGGCCACGCACAGGCGGGCCCGCAGGCTGCCCGTCGGGTAATAGATCCCCGCATGGATGACCTCGGAGTTGCGGGAGCTGGTGCCGGTGCCGATGGCGTCCGCCGCCTCCAGCACCACCACCTCGCGGCCGGCGCGGGCCAGCCGCCAGGCTACCGCCAGGCCGATCACCCCGGCTCCGGCCACCACGCAGTCCACCCGCTCCATCGTTCGTCTCCGGCCAGTGCGAAAGGCTGATCGGGCGCAGGACCGATCGTGGCGACAAAGCCGCAAAAGCGTCGGTTTGCGCAAGAGGGATGGCGGAAAGGCCAGCGGGCATCCCCGGACGAACCACTCCCCTGCGGCCGGTCACGCCACAAGAGGCGTCCGGATGGGCAAAGCCGGCTCAAGGCAGATCATCCGCCGGATTCGCTTCGCCGCTCGAATTACAACATAGAGAAACCATGAAACGCGCCCGTGATAAAGAAGACGCCAACGCCTTACTTTAAACAAGCAAACGGCTGATTTGGGGAAGACTCTTTAGGGATCATTGAATGAAGGCCGGCCGTTTCTGACTTGGATTGATGTTTTTCACAAACATCTTCCTTTTTTGAAGGGTGGGGCTCATGAGCAATCCGGATTACACGTTTCCTGTATCCGCGATCACGGCAAGTGGGCGCATTGAAATCGATTCATTGCTTTCGGGATACAAGTGGGGCGCGGGAAGTCAGCCCGGAACCGGGGTTTCCCTGACCTATTCTTTCGGCGCCGCCGGCCTTTCCGCCTATCGGGACGGTTATCTCACACCGGACCCGGGCAGCGTCTGGACGCTGTCCGGAACGGCCCAGGCGGCGATCCGGCAGGCGCTCGGCACCTGGACGGCGGTGGCCAACATCAGCTGCATCGAGGTTCCTGAAAACGCCTTGTCCTGCGGGGACATCCGCTTCGGAGGAAGCGGCGTGCCGGACACCGCCTACACGGTCATGCCCGTGGTGGATCTGCCGGAAGCGGGCGACGTCTGGTTCGGCACGACCTTCGCCGATCCCGGCCTGTCCTGGACGCCCGGTTCCTACACCTACCAGACCATCGTGCACGAGCTTGGGCACGCCTTCGGCCTGAAGCATCTGCATGAGGAATACGGAGGATTCCCGGTCGCTCCCACCGGGATCGACTACCAGCTCTACAGCACCATGAGCTACCGGTCCTTCCCCGGAGCGTCCCCGAGCATGGGCTACTGGCAGGATCGCTTCCCCACCACCCCCATGGTCGACGACATCGCGGCCATCCAGTATCTGTACGGCGCCAACATGTCCACCAACGCCGGGGACACCGTCTATTCCTGGGCGCCGGGACAGGCGATCTTCGAAACGATCTGGGACGGCGGCGGCAACGACACCATCAGCTGGGCCAACCAGACGACCGACGCCCGGATCGACCTGCGCCCCGGCTCCTACAGCGACCTTGGACCGTCCTGGAAGGCCGGATTCTATCTGGAGCCCCGGACGCTCGGCATCGCCTACGACTGCTGGATCGAAAACGCCATCGGTGGGTCGGGGAACGACCTTCTCATCGGCAACGCCCTCGACAACGCCCTGTACGGCGGCGCGGGGAACGACACCCTGATCGGGGGGGCCGGCAACAACCTGCTGGACGGCGGAGAGGGGTTCGACGCGGCGGTGTTCGAAGGGGCGCCCTCCTCCTACACCATCCTCCACACCGGCGCCGGCGAAGTGACCGTCAGCGGTCCCCAGGGCGTCAACACCCTGCGCAGCATCGAAAACCTGTCCTTCGGCGACCTGACCCTGGCGTTGAGCCGGGACGCCACGCCGGGCACGGTGGCCAGCACCTTCTTCGGGGTGGCCAACAGCGCGTCCGGACGGCAATTCCTTCAGGAGGCCTCGGCCTATTCGGGACCGGTGCAGAACCTGCAATGGCAGCTGATCGGCAGCAACGACGGCGAGGCGATCGTCGGCGGCGCCGGCAACGACTTCATCAACGGCCTCGGCGGCATGGACGCGATCGATGGCGGGGCTGGGGACGACGTGCTCGATGGCGGCACGGGGTCGAACTTCCTGACCGGCGGGGCCGGGCACGACACCTTCTTCCTGGACGGGCGCAGCGGCGATCCCGTCTGGTCGACCGTGACCGACCTGGAGGCCGGGGAACTCATCACCGTCTGGGGCTGGCAGCCGGGCCAATCGACCCTGACCTGGGAGGACTGGCAGGGGGCCGGCGGGTTCGAAGGGGCGACGGCTCACATCGACCTGGATGGAAATGGCCGGATCGACGCGAGCGTGACCTTGAGCGGTCACGCCGTCTCGTCGCTGTCCACGATGCCCGGGGTCGTCGGGGACACCGCTTATCTGGGCATCCGGCTGTTCGGGTAGGGCGCCGACGCCCTGTGGCGCTCCCTTCCTTTCCTGCAATGCGGCTTTACAACACCGGAGCGGCGTGCCAACGTCCGCGCCGTGGCGCGAGCCGTGAAACGATCCAAGGTTGTTGCAGCGCCCCATCGGCGACGTACACCGCAGAATGCAGACGCTGATTCGCCAGCCTGATTCCTGTTTCTTTCACATGTGCCGCTCCATTCATTGTGCGTCCGTGAATGAAGAAGGCAAAGGCGGTCGTGAGTCGTAAAAATATTGCGATCATCGCAAGTGTTCTGATTGTGGTTGTCTTTTCGCTGGTGTCGATGTTCGTGTTTCTCGGCGGCGAGGGGCGGGGGCTTCTGCAGTTCCACGTCTTGCCGGCGGAGAGATGGGGCATTCCCGCCGACCTCGAGAAAAGGGGCTTCGAGCCGCTGCTGACGGTGCCCGGCCACAGCGGCTGGGACGGGCAGTTCCACTTCTACATCGCGAACGATCTGCTCCTTCAGAAGGACACGGCCCAGCACATTGACGCGCCGACCTACCGTTACCAGCGGATCGGCTTGCCGTTGCTGGCACGCGGCCTCGCCTTCCTGACCCTCGGCGACTGGGTGAGCCCGCTCGTCTATTGGGGCACGAGCGTCCTCCTCGTGGCGGCCGGCACCGCCGCCTTCGCTTGGCTGCTGGCGTCCGTGGGTCTTTCGCCCTGGCTGTCGCTCGTCTGGGCGCTGTCTGGCGGCGTCCAGGTCACGATGCTCAGCGGGCTGCCGGACGCCGCGGCCGACGCGCTGTTCCTGATCGCCCTGGCCTGCCTCTGCGCACGCCGCCTGTGGGCCTACGCCCTGGCGGGCACGCTGGCCGTGCTGACCCGCGAGACCTTCGTCGTGGCGGCGGCGGGGCTGTTCCTGTTCCAGGCCGCGACCGCCTGGCGGGCCGGGCGGCTGTTCAGCCGGAGCGGGATCCTGGGGCTGGTGCCGATGGCGCTTCCCGGGGTGGTGGCGATCCTCTGGCAGGTTTCCATCCTCCTCCGCTTCGGGGAGCTTCCCTCCCAGGCACCCGGCGTCGCCGGAGGGCTGTTCAATTTTCCGCTCCAGGGGTGGTTCGAAACGCTCGTCGGCACCTACCGCGGGACGCATCCCTTCGCGGGGGCCTCGGTGCCCAGCAGCGAGTTCTGGCTCCAGCCCATGCATGGCGTCCTGATCATCACGGCCGTGACCGCCTGCGTCGCGTTGCTGCGGACGAAGCGCCACCAGCCGGCCATGGGGATCGTTGCGGCGGCGGCCCTCCCCTTCGCGCTCCTCGCGACGATGCTCGGCATCGGCGTGACGGCCTTCTGGACCGGCTATCTGAAGGCCACCTCCTTCCTGTTCGTGCCGGTCCTCCTGTCCTTCGCCCTGCTTCCGCGATGGGGGGCGGCGGTGTTGGGAAGCGTGATCACCCTGATGCTGGCGCTGCATCAGGTTGCCTTCTGGAATCGCAACCTGAGCGACGCGACCATCGGCGCCAACCAATACACCAACATCGAATTCCTGCTCAACCGACCGCCCTCCAGCTTTCCCGAGCGGCTGGACTGCCTTGGCGAGTACCGCTCCAACCTCCGGCTCGTGGGCATCGAGCCGTTCGAACGGCGCGCCTTCTTCCGGGCGGCCTTGGGCCGTTCGGCGCGTTACAAACTGCGGATCAACGTGACGAACGTGACCTCCCGGCCCTGGCGCTACGCGCAGGGCGACGGCTCCGTCTATCTCACCGGTCGGTGGGTGGACCCCGTCACGAGGGAACTGGTGAGCTTCCCCCGCCCGTCGCAGATCGGCGAAGAGCTGAAGCCCGGCGAGAGCCGCGAGTTGCCGCTGATCGTCGACGTGCCCGCTAACGCCCCGCGGGCCGACCTGATCATCACGATGATCCAGGTCGGATGCGCCTGGTTCTCCGAAGCGGGCGACCCCGGCGCCATCCGGATAACCCTGCGGTGACAACCCGCCACCGTTTCCTTGCGGTGCTCGGCAAATCCCTTGCCCGGTGCCGCGGCGGCCGGTAAACCTGTCGCCGCCATGGGGCGGCGGTCGTGACACCGGTGGTTGAAGCCGGGAGCTGGCATGGCCCGGCACGAAAAGACGACCAGCACGGGAAACGGATCGGATGGAACGTCCGCAAGACACCGAAGACTTTCATCGCGCCGCGCGATCGCTTCTGGAAGCGTCCGCGCGGGTCGGGTCCAATCCCCTCTACGTCCAGGGAGCCGGCGGCAACACGTCGCTGAAGATGGGTGACGTGCTGCGGGTGAAGGCCTCCGGAACCCGGCTGGCCGACGCGCTGGTCTCGGACGTGTTCGTGGACGTCAGCCTGTCGCGGGTCCGCCAGGGTGTGCGCGACGGCGCCGCCGATCCGGTGGCCGGGGCCGCCCTCGGCGCCGGCGGGCTGCGCCCGTCCATCGAGACGACGCTCCACGCGCTGATGCCGCATCCGGTGGTCTTCCACGTCCATTGCGTGAACACGCTCGCCTGGGCCGTCCAGCCCGCCGCGGCAGCGGCGCTCGTCGCGCGGCTGGACGGGCTGGCCTGGGCGATGGTCCCCTACTGCAAGCCTGGCCTGGACCTGACGCGGGCGGTCGCGGCCGCGGTCGCGGAACGGCCCGCCGATGCGCCGGCGGATGTGGTGATCCTGGCCAACCATGGCCTGATCGTCGGCGGCGCCGACTGCGCGGCGGTGGAAGCCCTGCTCGACGAGGTGGCCGGCCGGCTGCGGGTCGCCCCCCGTCCCGCCGGGAACCCCGACCGGGCACGACTGGAGGAAATCGCCGCAGGCAGCGGTTACCGCCCGACCCGCCGGGACGAGGCGCACGGGCTGGCCCTGTCGCCGGCCGCGGTGCGGATCGCGGCGTCCGGCTCGCTCTATCCCGACCATGTCGTCTTTCTCGGCCCAGGGGTGGCGGTCGCCGAGGACCGCGCCGCGCTGGACCGCGTGGTGTCGGCCAGCGGCGCCCTTCCCTTCCGTCCCGTGGTGCTGGTCCCCGGCGCCGGCGTCCTGGTGCCCGAAGGGCTCGGCGAGGCCGGCGAGGAAATGGTCGCCGCCCTCGCCATGGTCGTTGCCCGGATTCCCGACGGCGCCGGCGTGTCCTGCCTTTCCGCCGCCGACGAGCAGGCCCTCCTGAACTGGGACGCGGAAAAGTACCGCCAGTCGCTCCAGACCTCGCAAACCCTCCAGCCACGCTGAACCGCCATGCAGATCGTCATTCCCATGTCCGGCTTCGGCGAGCGTTTCCGCCGCGCCGGCTACACGGTTCCGAAGCCGCTGATCGAGGTCGACGGCAAGCCGATCATCGAGCATGTCGTCGGGCTGTTCCCCGGCGCCACGTCCGTCTTCTTCATCGTCAACCGGGATCACCTGGACGAGCCGGCCTACCGCCTGCGCGAGACGCTGGAGCGGATCGCCCCGTCGGGCCGGATCCTGCCGATCGATCCGCACAAGCTGGGGCCGATCAACGCCGTCCTCCAGGTGGCCGACGCCATCGACATGGACGCGCCGACCATCGTCAATTATTGCGACTTCACCTGCCTGTGGGACTTCGACGCCTTCCAGGCGCACGCGCGGGAGACCGGCTGCGACGGCAGCGTCATCGGTTACACCGGCTTCCACCCGCACATGCTGGGGTCGACCAACTACGCCTACGTCCGCAGCGAGGGCATCTGGGCGCGCGACATCCAGGAGAAGAAGCCTTTCACCGACCGGCCGATGGACGAGTTCGCGTCCAGCGGCACCTATTATTTCCGCACCGGCGCGGTGATGCGCGAGTGCTTCGAAGAGACCATGCGCCGCGGGCTGATGGTCAACGGCGAATATTATGTCAGCATGGCCTACAAGCCGCTGCTGGACGCCGGACGCCCGGTCACCGTGTTCCCGGTCGAGCATTTCATGCAGTGGGGCACGCCCCAGGATCTGCAGGAATACCGGTGGTTCTCCGACGCCTTCCGCCGCCAGGGCACGCCGGAGGCCGCGATCGCCCCCCGCCACGCCGGCACGGTCATGGTGCCGATGGCCGGGGCCGGTTCCCGCTTCGCGGCCCGCGGCTACACGCTGCCGAAGCCGCTGGTGCCGGTGTCCGGACGGCCGATGGTCGAACAGGCCGTGCGCGACCTGCCGGACGCCGACCGGCGGCTGTTCGTCCTGCGCCGCGACATGCCCGGCGCCGAGGCCTGCGCCGACGCCCTGCGGTCGGCCTTCGGCAACGCGGAGATCACCATGATCGACGCGCTGACCGACGGGCAGGCGCGCACCTGCCTGCTGGGGCTGGACGGCGTCGACCTCGACCGGCCGCTGACCATCGGCGCCTGCGACAACGGCGTTCTCTATGACGCGGCGGCCTTCTCCGCCCTGATGGACGATCCGGAGACCGACGTGATCGTGTGGGGAGCCTGCGGCTATCCAGGCGCCTTGCGGGCGCCACAAATGTACGGCTGGATCGACGCCGGGGACGGCCGGGTCCGCAATGTCTCGGTCAAGGTGCCGCTGGACGACCCGTCCCGCGACCCGGTGATCGTCGGCACCTTCACCTTCAAGCGGGCCGGCGACTTCAAGCGGGCGGCGGAGCGCATGATCGCCGCCGACCGCCGGGTCAACGGCGAGTTCTACGTGGACAGCTGCATCAACGATGCGGTCGAGATGGGCCTGTCCGTGCGCCTGCTGGAGGTCCACTCCTACCTGTGCTGGGGCACGCCCGACGACCTGGAAACCTACGCCTACTGGCAGTCCGCCTTCCACAAGTGGGCCAACCATCCCTACCGGCTGGAAGCGGACCCGGACGTCGCCGATGCCGGAGTCTCCGGCCAGCCGGCCTCCGCGTAACCGGGAAAGGGGTGGCGTTCATGTCGTTGCAGCGTCAGGCCAGCCGCTTCCTGGTGGTCGGATCGACCACCGTGGCGATCGACATGGCGGTCTACACCCTGCTGCTGTGGCTGGGGGCGGCGGTGATGCCGGCCAAGGCGACCGGCTTCGTCGCCGGCACGGTCTTCGCCTATTTCGCCAACCGCATGTGGACGTTCGGCGGCGCCAGGGGCGGGGTCCAGACGGTGCTCCGCTTCCTCGGGGTGTATCTGCTGGCTCTCGTCATCAACGTCGCGCTCAACAACGGCGTGATCCTGCTGGCGGGCACCGGCCCCTGGTCCATGGCGGCGGCCTTCCTGGTCGCCACCGGCGCGTCGGCCTGCTTCAACTTCGTCGGCATGCGCCACTTCGCATTTTCGGGGGAACGTCCGTGAGCACCTATTCCCTGGTCATTCCCTGCTACAACGAGGCGCGGAACCTCCCCCTGCTGCTGGCCCGTGCCGGCGAGGCCTTCACCCGCCCGGACATCGAACTGGTGCTGGTGGACAACGGCTCCACCGACGATTCCCCGGCGGTTCTGCAGGAGCTTCTGTCCCGCTACCCCTTCGCCCGCAGCGTGCGGGTGGAGGTCAACCAGGGCTACGGTTTCGGCATCCTGTCGGGCCTGCGCGCCGCGCGCGGTCGCGTGCTCGGCTGGACGCACGCCGACATGCAGACCGACCCCACCGATGCCCTGACCGGCTTCGCCCTGTTCGACGCGGCCCGCGATCCCGACCAGCTGTTCGTCAAGGGCCGGCGCCAGCACCGTCCCCTGGGCGACGCCGTCTTCACCGCCGGCATGGGGGTGTTCGAGACGGCGCTGCTGCGCCAGCCGCTGTGGGACATCAACGCCCAGCCGACCCTGTTCGGCCGCGGCTTCTTCGAGACCTGGGACAATCCGCCGCACGACTTCTCGCTCGATCTCTACGCCTTCTACACGGCGCGGGCCGCCGGGCTGGAGGTGAAGCGGTTCCCCGTGCTGTTCGGCAAGCGCGCCCACGGCACCTCGCACTGGAACATCAACTGGCGGGCGAAGGTGAAGTTCATCCGCCGCACCCTCGACTACAGCCTCCGCCTGCGCGCCGCCCTGAGCGAGCCCCGGAGCAAGCCCGAGAGCAAGCCCGAGAGCACGTCATGAAGATCATCCGCCACCGCCGCAACACGTTTGCCGAGCTTCAGGCCACCCCCACCGACCTGGGGATCGAGGTCGACATCCGCAGCCAAGGCACGGAGCTGGTGATCCACCACGATCCCTTCGTGCCCGGCGAGCCGTTCGAGGCTTGGATCGCCGCCTACCGCCACGGCACGCTCATCCTCAACGTCAAGGAGGAGGGGCTGGAGACGCGCCTGCTGGCGCTGATGGAGCGGCACGGCATCACCGACTTCTTCTTCCTGGACCAGTCCTTCCCCTTCCTGGTCAAGACCGCGAACCAGGGCGAGCGCCGCTGCGCGGTGCGGGTGTCGGAGTTCGAATCCGTCGACACCGCGCTGACGCTGGCCGGGCGCATCGAGTGGGTGTGGGTGGACTGCTTCACCCGCTTCCCGCTCGACGCCGCCCAGGCGGCCCGCCTGCAGGACGCCGGGCTGAAGCTGTGCCTGGTCTCGCCCGAGCTGCAAGGCCGCGGAACCGCGGGGATCGCCGACATGCGCCGGCTGCTGGAGCGTGAAGGCATCGTCGCCGAGGCTGTCTGCACGAAGGAACCCGAGGCATGGCGCTGATCCCGTCCGGTCTGGCCACATCCGGTCTGGCGCGCGATCCCTGGTTCCTGACGGGTCTGGCGGTGCGGGGCCTTCTGCTGGCCTTCCTCGCGCCGCACATCCAGGAAACGTGGTTCGTTCCCTTCCTCACCGGGGCCATCCAGTCGCCGGCTCTCGACCCATGGTCGGCCTTCCTGGCCGCCGGGGGCGATTCCCTGAGCTTCCCCTACGGCCCGGTCATGATGGCGGCCTTCCTGCCGCTGGTCCTGGCCGGCTGGCTGGTGGGGCTGCCGTTCGGCGCCGAGGTGGTTCTGGCCGGGCTGGGGCTCCGCCTGACGCTTCTGGCCTTCGACGCTGCCGGCTATCTGGTCCTCCGGCGGATGTTCCCGGAGCGAGGCGCGCTGCTGACCCTGGGCTACTGGCTGTCGCCCCTGGTGCTGTACATCACCTACTGGCACGGCCAGATCGACATCGTGCCGGTCGTGATCATGGTCGCCGCGTTCATGATGATCGGCGAGCACCGGTTCCGCGAGGCCGGGCTGTTGCTGGCCCTGGCCTGCGCCGCCAAGCTCAGCATGCTGCTGGCGCTGCCGTTCCTCGGCATCTACCTGTGGCAGAACAAGCGGCTGCGCAGCGGCTTCGTGCCTTTCGCCGGGGTCTTCGCCGGCATCCTGGCGGTGCTGGGGCTGCTTCCCCTGCTGTCCTCCGGCTACCGCGACATGGTGATGGAGACGCCGGAGGCCGCCAAGCTGTACTGGCTGTCGCTGCCGCAGACGGACGGCCTGGTCATCTATCTGGCGCCGCTGGCCTTCGCGCTGATGGTCTACGCGATGTGGCGGCTGCGGCGGACCAACTTCTCGCTGCTCCTGTCGATGACCGGGGTGTCGTTCCTGATCGTGGTGCTGATGACGCCGGCGTCGCCCGGCTGGTATCTGTGGGCTCTGCCCTTCCTGATCGTCTACCAGATCGGCGCGGACCGGGTGGGCTGGTGGCTGGTCGCCCTCTTCTCCGCCATGGTCGTGCCGCTGCTGGCGCTGACCGCCTCCGGCCCCCGCCTGCCGCTGCTGGGAGCCGATCTCAGCCTGCCGCACCTGCTGTCGTCCCACGCCCATTCGGTGTGGCTGACCGCGGTGGTCGCGGTCGGCTGCGTGCTGGCCATCCGCCTGTTCCGCAACGGCATCCAGCGCAACGACTATTTCCGCCTCAGCCGCGGTCCTCTGGCCATCGGCATCGCCGGCGATTCCGGCGCCGGGAAGGACACGCTGGCGGCGGCGCTCGAAGGGCTGTTCGGGCGCCATTCGGTCCAGCACATCCTGGGCGACGGCTATCACAAATGGGCGCGGGGCGCTCCGATGTGGCGGGCGGTCACGCACCTGAACCCGCGGGCCAACGATCTGCCCCGGCTGAGCGAGCATGTGCACGCCACCCTCGACGGGCGCGACGCGGTCGGCCAGATCTACGACCATCACACCGGCCGCTTCAGCCCGCCGGTCAGGCTGGCCAGCAACGACGTGCTGCTGATCTCCGGCCTGCACACGCTGCTGCCGCCGGCCTTGGTGGAGCGGCTGCACGTCCGCATCTTCCTGGAGACGGACGAGGAGCTTCGCTTCTTCTGGAAGATGCGGCGCGACGTCGCCAAGCGCGGGCACGATCCGGCCGCGGTGCGCGCGCAGATGGCCCGCCGCAAGCCCGACAGCGACGCCTACATCAAGCCCCAGATGGCCAACGCCGACCTCGTGTTCCAGGTGGCCGCGGTCAATCCCGAGCATCTGTCCCGTCCGAAGGGCGACCCTATTCCGTTGAAGCTCCGCGTGATCGTCCGCGACAGCCTGTACACGGAGCGCCTGACCAAGGCCCTGATCGCCATCTGCGGCGTGCATCTGGATCTGGACTTCCCGGACGAGGGCCAGACGGTGGACATGACCATCGAGGGCGACGTCTGGGCCGAGGACATCGGCCTGGCCGCGGCGAATCTCGTCCCCCATCTGGACGAGCTTCTGGACGTGCAGCCGCACTGGCATTCCAACATGCTGGGCGTGATGCAGCTGATCGTCCTCATGCAGATCGACGAAAACCTTCGCAGACGGGTCGCGAAATGACACTCTCCTTCACCCGCCCAGAGGCGTTCGCCACTCCTCCCGAAGCCATCGTCTTCGACACGGACAACAACCTCTACGCCTACGACCCGGCCCATGCGGAGGCGACGGAGGCTGCCGAGCGCAAGGCCTGCAAGTTGTTCGGCCTGTCGCGCAAGGAGTTCCACGACGCCTTCACCGTCGCCCGCCGGGAAGTAAAGGACCGGCTGGGCAAGACCGCCGGGTCCCACAGCCGCCTTCTCTATTTCCAGCGCACGATCGAGCTGCTGGGCATGAAGACGCAGCTCCTGGCGACGCTCGACATCGAACAGACCTACTGGCGGACCTTCCTGCACGCCAGCACCCTGTTCCCGGACGTCAAGGAGTTCCTGCTCGATCTCCGCTCGCTCGGCATCAAGACGGCGATCGTGACCGATCTCACCGCCCAGATCCAGTTCCGCAAGATCATCTATTTCGGCCTCGACGACTATTTCGACTACGTCGTCACCTCGGAGGAGGCCGGCCACGACAAGCCGCACGCGGCTCCCTTCCAGCTCGCCGTGGACAAGCTGGGCGTGCCGCCGCAGCGGTGCTGGATGATCGGGGACAATCCCGTGGCCGACGTCCAGGGCGGCCGCGCCTTCGGCATGATCACCCTGCAGAAGCGCCACGCGGGCGTGAAGATCGCCGAGGGGGATCAGGCGGCGGACGCGGTGTTCGACGAGTTCGGCGAGCTGCGCCGCCTGTTCGTGCAGCGCGGCTGGATGAAGCCGGTGCCGGACGGTACCCCGCATGGGCTTCCGGAAACCCCCATCATGCAGACGGGCGGGCGCAGCCAGCTCGCCGATGCGGAACGGTTGCCGCACTCCTGAAGCGGGCGGGCGAACGGCGGGGCTCCCGGCTGTTCGCCCGGCGGGGGCTTTCGTCGATGACGGGCGCTACAGCGCCATGGTGGTGAGGCTGGGAAGGCCCGTCTTCTCGTTGTAGGCCTCCAGAACCTCGTCGACCGGGCCGAAGCGCACGATGGTCCCATGGTCGAGCCACAGGATTTTGTTGCACAGCCGCCGCAGCACGTTCTCCATGTGCGAGGCGACGACCATGATGCTGGCCCGGTTGACGAATCCTTCGGCCCGGCGCTGCGCCTTTTCCAGGAACTTCACGTCGCTGACGGCGATCCATTCGTCCATCAGCAGGATTTCCGGGTCCACCGCGGTCGCCGCGGCGAAGGCCAGACGCAGCGTCATGCCGGAGGAATAGGTGCGCACCGGCAGGTTCAGATAGTCGCCGAGTTCGGTGAAGGCGGCGATGTCGTCCATCTTGCGCTCGATCTCGGCGGGGGAGATGCCGAAATAGGCGGCGCGCATGCGGATGTTGTCGTAGCCCGACGCATCCATGTCCATGCCGAGCCCCAGATCGAACAGCGGGGTCACCCGCCCTTCGACCCGGATGCGCCCGCCGGTCGGTTCGTAGACGCCGGCGAGCACCCGCAGGAAGGTCGTCTTGCCGGCGCCGTTGCCGCCGATCAGCCCCAGCCGGTCGCCGTGCTCCAGCGTCAGGGACAGGTCGTTCAAGGCGTTCACGGTGATCCGGTCGTGCGCATCGTAGCGCAGGGCTCCGCTCGTGGAGGAGCGCAGCAAGGTCTTTTTCAAGGACCGCGCGCCGCCCTGGTAGAGCACGAAGTTGACCGAGACGTTGTCGAGGCGAATGTTAGCCATGGGACTCACAGCCAGTAGGCGATGCGCTTGCGGAAGCGCGCGTAGCACAGGAAGGTGAAGGTCCAGCCGGCGAGCGCCAGCAGGATCACTACGACCCAGCTCGTCCAACTCGGTGCCGAGCCGAGCAGCGGCGCGCGGATGAGTTCGATGATGTGATAAAGCGGGTTCAGGACGACAAGGCCGCGGCGCTCGCCCATCAGCTCCGGCTTCCACATCACCGGCGTAACGAAGAACAGAAGCTGGATGACGCTGGCGATGATCAGGGGCACGTCACGGAACCGGGTGCAGATCATGCCGAACAGCAGCATGATCCACAGCGCGTTCACCGCCAGAAGACCGATCCCGAAGAAGGCCAGAAGCCCCACCGCGCCCGGCCAGATACCGAAGATGGCCGCGACCACGGCGAAGATGACGATGTTGTGCGCGTAGATGATCAGGTTGCGCCACAGGATGCGCAGCACATGCACCGACATCGGAATGCGGACGTTCTTGATGAGCGCCTCCAGCTCGACGAAGCTCATGCAGCCTTCGTTGAGGATGGCCGCGATCAGCGTCCAGGTGGCCAGGCTGATGGACAGGAACGGCAGGTAGTTCTGCAGGTCCAGTTGGAACAGCGTGCCGTAGACCAGCCCCAGGCTTCCCACCAGAACGGCCATGCTGAGCGTCAGCCAGAAGGGGCCGAGGACCGAACGGCGATAACGCTTGCGGATGTCGTGCCAGCCCAGCGTGCTCCACAGCGTCCAGCGCTTCAATCCCTCGGCGAGATCGTCGCGCGCGCGCGCGACCTCGCTGCGGTCGCCGGAATCAAAGACAACACTCATTCCACAGGCCTATTGGCGTTTATCGGCGGCGTTTGCCGGAGGCGCTCCTCGGGGCGAACGCCGGGAGGACATACGGCGGGCGGGGCCATGACGATCGCCATATCCCCACCCGCCGTCCAGCGCGACATTGCCAGCCGTACTCCCGGTCTTCAATCGAAACCTTCACGCCGCCATCCCCGCCCCCCAAGAGGCTGGGGTGATTCATCGTGACATCCCGTGGCCTGTACAACAGCGCATGATTATCAATGTTGACTTCAAGGTATTGACCAAGCGTTCAGCGGCTCTGTGTGAATTTCGCGTCTCCTGAAGTCCCTTGCTTTACAAGGTCTATGAACGAGGGTATGAGGGTAGCCGCGTTTCACAGGCAAGGCTGCGGGGACCGCAGCGGATGGTTTGACGCGCGTTCCTTCGTGACGCACGACCTTGGTCCGCGGCGCCTGAATGGCATGAAGGAACGCAGCCGGCGGGAAACACGGCCTTCAGCCCCCGGCCAACGATGCAAGGCGACAAAAACGTAGGTAGTTTGCAATGAAGCGCGCATTCGTTACGGGTGTTACCGGCCAGGACGGGGCTTATCTGTCCCAGCTCCTGCTGCAGAAGGGTTATGAGGTTTACGGCCTCCTGCGCCGCAGCGCCTCGGCCGACGTGATCGATGCCCGCCTGAAGTGGCTCGGCATCGAGAAGGACGTCCGCCTGATGGATGGCAACCTCACCGACCTGTCGAGCCTGATCCGGCTGGTGGATGAGATCAAGCCGGACGAGGTCTACAACCTCGGTGCGCAGTCCTTCGTGAAGTCCTCCTGGCAGCAGCCGCTGCTGACCGGCACGATCACCGGCATGGGCGCCGCCAACGTGCTGGAAGCCGTGCGCATCGTCCATCCGAAGGCGCGTTTCTACCAGGCGTCCTCGTCCGAGATGTACGGCCTGATCCAGGAGCCCGTGCAGAGCGAGACGACCCCCTTCTACCCGCGCTCCCCTTATGCGGTCGCCAAGCTGTACGCTCACTGGATGACGGTGAACTACCGCGAGAGCTTCGGCATGCACGCCAGCAGCGGCATCCTGTTCAACCATGAATCGCCGCTGCGCGGCATCGAGTTCGTCACCCGCAAGGTGACGGACAGCGTCGCCCGCATCAAGCTCGGCCTCCAGAAGGAGCTGCCGCTCGGCAACATCGACGCCAAGCGCGACTGGGGCCACGCCCGCGATTACGTCCGCGCCATGTGGCTGATGCTGCAGCAGGACGAGGCGGACGACTATGTCGTCGCGACCAACCGCACCACCACCGTCCGCGACATGTGCCGCATTGCCTTCGAGCATGTCGGCCTGAACGCCGACGACCACATCGTCATCAAGGAAGAGCTGTTCCGGCCGGCCGAGGTGGACGTTCTGCTGGGCGATCCGGCCAAGGCCAAGGCCAAGCTGGGTTGGGAAGCCACCACCTCCCTTGAAGAGATGATCAAGGAAATGGTGGAGGCCGACCTGGTCCGCGTCCGCGCCCAGATGAAGTAAGGCGTTGCCGGGGGATTTCCCCCGGCGGCCACATCCGCCATGGATCGCATCCCATCGCTCGGCCTTCTGCTGAGTGCCGAGTCCCTGTGCGGGCGGAGAACCGGTGTCGGCAATTACACGCTGCACCTCTGGCGCAACCTCTCGTCCTTGCCAGACATCGGTTCGATCCAGCTTTTCGCCGGTCTGCACCGCCTGACCCCGCCGGACTCCGGCGGGCCGGTCCGGAGGAACGCGCCGGTGTGTGGCGCGCCCAAGGCCGCCACGCCCGACGACGGTGCGGGCGCGCCGTTCTGGCGCGTCCTGGCGCGGCAATCGCGGCTGGCCGACGCTGCTTACAGGGCGGCGTACCGCGTCCGCTTCCGGCTGGCCTTCGAGAGGGCCGGCGTGCCGCGCGACCGCGCCTGCTATCATGAACCGAACATGATCCCCCGCCCCTTCGGCGGAGTGACCGTTTCCACCTTCCAGGATCTGGCTTGGCACCGCCATCCGGAGGTTCATCCGGTGGAGCGGCTGCGCTGGATCGAGCGCCATCTTCCACGCGCGCTGGAGCAGACGCGGCGGATCATTACCACCTCGGCCTTCACCCGGCATGAGATCGTTTCGGTGCTGGGTGTCGACCCGGCGCGCATCGACGTGGTCCCCCTGGGGGTCGATGGCCGCTTCCATCCGCGTGGTCCGGATGAGACCGCGCCGGTTCTCGCCCAACGGTCCCTGTCGCCGGGCGGCTACCTGCTGTCGGTCGGCACCGTGGAGCCGCGCAAGAATCTGGGCCGCCTGCTGCGCGCCTACGCCAACCTGCCGTCGGCCCTCGCCGAGCGGTTCCCGCTGGTCGTCGTCGGCGCGTCGGGATGGCTGAACAGTCCGGAACTCGCCAGCATGGAGGCGCTGGAGCGGGCCGGACGCCTTCGCTATCTCGGCTACGTGGACGAGGCGGAACTGCCGGTCCTTTACGCCGGCGCCCGCGCCTTCGCCTACCCGAGCCTGTACGAAGGCTTTGGATTGCCTCCCCTCGAGGCCATGGCCAGCGGCACGCCGGTGCTGTGCTCCGCCGGCACCGCCATGGCGGAAGTGGTCGAGGGCTGCGGTCTCCAGGTCGACCCTCTGGACGAGGGCGCCATCGCCGAAGCCCTGCGGGTGCTTCTGGAGGATGACGGCACGGCGGAACGCCTGAGCGCGCTCGGGATGGCCCGTGCGGCCGGCTTCACCTGGGAGCGCTGCGCCCGCGACACCCTGACCACCTACCGGAAGGCCCTCGGCTTGACGGACGGGAACGCCTGAGCGGCTTGGCTCCGGCGGGACGCTCTTCGGTCACGGCCGCATCAGGAAAAGCAGCTTTTCCACCACGTCGAGGCGTTGCAGGGCATCGTCGGCGTCGGCCACGGCGACCGTCTTGGCGAGCAGGCCCAGACGGCGGGTTTCCGGCGACGGCGGCGCGCCAAGACGGTCCAGGGCGATCGCGATGCGCACCGCCGGGGGGCCCCCCATGGCCACCGGTGCACAGTCCAGGCTGAGCATCGTCTCGTCGTCCTCCAGAACGGTGGTGGCGGACGCCCCGCAGGCGCTCGTCACCGTCACCGCGGCGTCGCGCGCCCATGCTGGCCGGAAGACATGCAGGTGAACGCGCAGCCGGGCCGGTGCCGGGCGTCCGGCGGTGTCCAGCCCGAAGGACAGAAGGGCGTTCGGCCCGTCCATCCAGGCGCCCGCCCCGTCGGACGGGTGCCAGCCTTGCGCGCAGATCAGCCGGAGGAAGGGCGGGCGCCGCACCATGTCGTCGAAGCCGTTCAGGCGGTCGAGGCGGCGCAGGCGCACCACCGCCCCCGGCTTCAGGCTCACCGGCGGCGGGCGTTCGCCGCCATCCCGGCAACCGGCCAGATAGGCCTGGATTTCCGAGAAGACACCATTGACCACCTCGCTCCATCGGCGCGGCACGAAGCGGGTCCGGATCGCCTCCTCCATCCGGGCGCGCCGGGCGTCGTCGAACAGGAAGGCTTCGATGGTCCGCAACCCATCGGCTTGGTCCCGGGGGTCGAGGTAGGCCGCGAACTCCCCTCCGGCCTCGGGCATGGCGGAGCTGCGCGAGGTGATGCACAGTTTGCCATGCATCAGGCTTTCGCCCACCGGCAGCCCCCATCCCTCGTAAAGGCTGGGAAAGACGGTGAACAGGCAGCCGCGATAGAGAGCCTCCAGATCGGCGTCGTCGGCGTCGTCGATCAGCAGGACATGCCGGTCGAGGCTGCGCGTCGTTTCCAAGGCGTCGTAGAAGCCCTCGACGCGCCACCCCCGCCGTCCGGCCAGGACCAGCTTCGGCACCGCCTCCGGCCCATGCCTCCGCAGCAGCTCCTGCCAGATCGCCAGAAGATAGCCGTGGTTCTTGCGGATCTCGATGGTGCCGACGCACAGCACGAAGGGGCCGCCGATCAGCCGCAGAAGAGGCGACGGCCCCGCGGCGGCGCCCGGCGCGGCGGCCGATCCATTGGCCAGTTCGTGCGCCAGCGGGACCGGGCGGATCGTCTTCGGCGGCTGCCCGATCCGCCGGTAGAAGCGCTCGACGTCGGCCGCCGTGTGGTGTGAAATGGTCAGGATCAGGTCGGCAACCTGCGAGACGGTGGAGAAGGCCGACAGGAAACCGCCCACCATGCCGGGATCGCAGTATTCCGGGTGGTAGAGGGGGATCAGGTCGTAGACGCAGACGCCGATGTGCACCCCCCGCCCGCGCAGGACGGCCAGCAGGGCGGGCGTGTGCGGAAAGACCCAGAAGGCGCCGAGCACGAACAGCATCTGGCCGGGCGCGATCGCCGCCTTTGCCCGGCGGGCCGGGTCGGCGATCATCCCGACATAGGCGCTCCAGTCGGCCAGTGGCACCGGCGCGTTGCCCGTCAGCCGGTCGACCAGGCGCCCCACGACCGCGGTCGGAACCTCGACATATTCGCCGCCCTCCGGCGGCGTCATGCAGAAGCGCACGCGGGATGACGTCGCCCCCGCCACGATCCTGACGATCTCGCATTGGACTCGCTGTATCCCGGACAGCGTCTTGTGAGTGCGCAGGTAGAAGAGGAATTCCGAGAGATCGAGCCAGACCGCCGCCGTCCCGACGGCCGGGTCCGCCGCCGCGGCGGTGGACAGATCGTCGATGGCGCAACGCAGAGGAGCGCTCATCGGCAGGTCCCCGGCGCCCGCGATCGCGACCCGCAGGCCGTCCAACCGGCCATCTGGCAGCCGGCCGTCGGGCAGCCGGATCTCGAATCCGTGCCGCCCCTGCCCCTTGCCGGCGGCTTCCAGATCATCGCGATAGCGGTCGGCCAGGACCGAGGCGACCCGTTCCCCGTGGAGGTGGAGATGGACCGTGACCGGCTCCAGCGATCCGGCGCGCCGCGCCCAGCCGATCAGAGCGCCGTCCCGGATGCGGTCGGCGAATCCTTCGAAGAGCGCGGGACCTTCGGCGTCGCTTGGGGAAGGCAGGTCGTTCATGGTCGGGAGGCCTTGGATGGGGGGCCTTTGGAAGGAGGGGCCGGGCATGACCGCGCCGATCCACGAAACACGGCGGAGGCTACCGCCCCTTCGACGACCCCGTCAACCGGCACGACCCCGGCCGCCTGGACAGGATCGCCTGGACAGGATCGCCCGGACGGGATCGCCCAGGCACGATCGTCCTAGAAACCGGAACGCCACTCGGCGATGATGCCGGTCGGCATCCCGCGGGCTGCGGACGCCCGGCAAAAGTCGGACGCTCATGAGGTTTGGCTTGCCCAATCCCGAACATCGTGGCAGGGGCACGGTCACGGGATGCTGGGCGGCCCAGCCTCGCCGTCACGATCGGACGGCCCCGCGGCCGGGATCGTCGAGGGTGTAAGGAAACGGAGGACAACAAGCGATGACGACGGACACCCTTTTTCCCCTGGACGGCAAGCGCGTCTGGATTGCCGGGCATCGCGGGACCGTCGGTTCCGCCATCGTTCGTCGGCTTGAGCGTGAGCGGTGCGAGATCGTGACGGCCGGCCGGGAGACGCTCGATCTTGGCCGCCAGGCCGATGTGGAGGACTGGATGGCCGAGGTGCGGCCGGACGTGGTCTTCCTGGCGGCCGCCCTGGTCGGGGGCATCCATGCCAACAACAGCCTGCCCGCCGACTTCATCTACCAGAACCTGGTGATCGAGACGAACGTCATCCACACCGCCTGGAAGGTCGGGGTGAAGAAGCTCGTGTCCCTCGGCTCGTCCTGCATCTACCCGCGCATGGCCCCGCAGCCGATCCAGGAGGACGCCCTTCTCACCGGCCCGCTGGAACCGACCAACGAATGGTACGCGGTCGCCAAGATCGCCGGCATCAAGCTGTGCCAGGCCTACCGGCGGCAGCACGGTTGCGACTTCATCTCGGTGATGCCGACCAACCTCTACGGCTACGGCGACAACTTCGACATCGAACACGGTCACGTCGCCGCCGCCCTGATGGTCAAGATCCACCGGGCCAAGACGGAAGGCGCCCCCAGCGTGGAGCTGTGGGGGACCGGCGAACCTCTGCGCGAATTCCTCTTCGTCGAGGATGTGGCCGACGGGCTGGTCTTCCTCGCCAAGCATTATTCGGAGGAGGCGCATATCAACCTCGGCTCCGGCCAGGAGATCTCGATCCGCGGCCTCGCCGAATTGCTGGCCGACATCATCGGCTATGAAGGCGAATTCCGCTTCGATCCGTCCAAGCCGAACGGCACGCCGCGCAAGATCATGGATTCAAGCCGGATCGCCGGCATGGGCTGGGTCGCGCCGACGACGCTGCGCGAAGGGTTCGAGCGGACATACCGCTGGTATGTGGAAAATCTGGCCGCCGGGACCTTGCGCGGCCTGTCGCCGCAACAACCGGCGCGCGTGAAACTGACGGTCGGATCGCATTGACGCGGCCCGCCGGGGCGTCGGGTCGCGGGACGGCCCGGCGGTCCGGTCCGCCTGTGGATCACCGCAGGTCCGGCGGTTTTGGATGCTCCGCCGAAGGTCGCGGAGAGTCTCTGCGGAGACGGCAAGCGCGGCGGCAGCCGATCCGTATGCGTTACGCCCGTATTTCACCCCCTAATAGTCACTTCCTCTTCGGATGCGCTCTGGGCCACATTGAACTCTCCCAAATTGAGCTCTCCAAGTGCGATGCTTGTATCCGATGAAGGGTATGCAGTACAGTCGCGCCGCCGGGTGAACCTCCGGAAGAGCGACCGGACACAGGGGCCAGATGCACACCAAGACCGCCACCGATCCACAGGGCTCCTCCTCCGAGGCAGCACGGACCACCAGCCTCCATGCGCTTGCCGTCGTTGCGCGACACCATGGGCTGCATCTTTCGATCGAACAGATCCGGCGTGACCACGGCATCGAGTCCGGAGAGCCGTCCACCGCGCTGCTGCTCAAGATCGCCGAGGAGAACGGCCTGACCGGCCGCCGCGCCAAGTTGAGCTGGAAGCATCTCGCGCGGCTGGACAAGGCCCTGCCGGTGATGCTGCGCCTGCGCGACGGCAGCGTGATGGTGCTGGTGTCCTTCCGCAAGGATGGAGCGGTCCCGGCAGCGATGCTCCAGGACCCGCTGAGCAACGACCATGCCTGCGTCGCCGTGGACGAACTGCGCCTCGCCTCTGTCTGGGACGGCGAGACGATCTTCCTGAAGCGGCGCTACAAGGCCAGCGACGAGGAGCGGCCGTTCGGCTTCGCCTGGCTGCTGGGGCAGATCGTGCGCGAGAAGCGGATATTCCGCGACGTCGCCGTCTCCGCCCTGGTCCTCAGCCTGTTCGCTCTGGTTCCGCCGTTGCTCTTCATGGTCATCCTGGACCGCGTGCTCGTCCAGCAGCGCCTGTCGACCCTCTATGTCCTGGTGGGGGCGATCGCCTTCGTGCTGGTGTTCGATACCATGTTCGGTTACCTGCGCCGCTATCTGGTCGCGATCGGCACGGCCAAGGTGGATGCACGGATCAGCACCTACATCTTCGACCGCATGATCGGCCTGCCGATCGACTTCTTCGAGCGCACGCCGACCGGCGTCATTTCCTACAAGCTCAACGAAGTCTGGCGCATCCGCAACTTCCTGACCGGGCAGTTGTTCGGGACCATGCTCGACAGCATGACGCTTCTCGTGCTCATCCCGGCCATGTTCGTCATGAGCACGCCGCTCACCTTCCTGGTTCTGGGCGTGGCGGCCCTCATGTTCCTGGTGGTCGCCCTCTACATCGGCCCGCTGGCCCGCGCCTATCAGAAGGTCATCCAGGCCGAGCAGCGCAAGGGGTCCTTCCTCATCGAGGTGCTGCACGGCATCCGCACCGTCAAGTCGCTGGCGCTGGAAGGCCGTAAGCGGCACGACTGGGACATCCGCGTGGCCGAGGCGGTGCGCGCCAACACGGCGATGCAGCTTCTGTCCAACCAGCCGCAGACCATCCTGCAGCCTCTGGAAAAGGGCATCTACGCCAGCACCATGGCCGTCGGAGCCTATCTCGCCATCGGCGAAGGGGCGTCCGTCTACGGCGGCACGCTGGTCGCCTTCAGCATGATCGCCAGCCGCGCGACGCAGCCCTTCGTGCAGATCGCCAGCCTGATGCAGCAGTTCCAGGAAGCCCGCGGCGCCGTCATGCAGGTCGCCTCGGTGGTCAACCAGGCGCCGGAATACGGGCTCGGCCGCAACGGCGTCCGCCCGGTGATCCATGGCGACATCTCCTTCTCGGAGGTTCGCTTCCGCTATCCCGGCGCGCAGAACCCGGCGCTCGACGACATTTCCTTCTCCATCAAGGCTGGCAACGTCATCGGCATCATGGGCCGGTCCGGTTCGGGCAAGACCACGGTGACGCGCGTCCTGCAGGGCCTGCACCAGAACTACGACGGCCTGATCAAGATCGACGGCGTCGACCTGCGCGAGATCGACCTGAACCACCTGCGCTCCAACCTGGGCGTGGTGCTGCAGGACAACTTCCTGTTCAACGGCTCGATCCGCGAGAACATCATGGCCGCCAACCGCAGCGCCTCCCTGGAGGAGGTGATGCGGGCGGCCCGGCTGGCCGGCGCGGAGGAGTTCATCGAGCGCCTGCCCCGCGGCTATGAGACGGTGATCGAGGAAGGCTCGAGCAATCTCTCGGGTGGCCAGCGTCAGCGCATCGCCATCGCCCGCGCCCTGCTCGTCGATCCGTCCGTCCTCATCCTGGACGAGGCGACCAGCGCCCTCGATCCGGACAGCGAGGCGATCATCAACAACAACCTGACGCGCATCGCGCAGGGCCGCACGATGATCGTCATCTCGCACCGTCTCGCCTCCCTGGTGAACTGCGACCAGATCATCGTGATGGAGCGCGGCAAGCTCTACGACATGGGCAAGCACGACGAGTTGCTCCAGCGCTGCGACGTCTACCGTCACCTCTGGTTCCAGCAGAACCGCCACCTTTCCCCGGGAAACACCCATGACCGCGCTCCTCTTACGCCGGCCGCAAACACTTGATCGGGCGGCCGAGCAGGCCATCAACGATTTCCAGGGTGAAACCGCGGAGATCACCGGTCAGCCCGAGCCCTCGACCGCGAGGTCGGTGGTCTGGACGCTCGCCGTCATGGTGGTCCTGTTCATCATTCTGGCTTCGGTGACCACGCTCGACCGCGTGGTCACCGCCTCCGGACGGATCATCTCCCAGGAGCCGACGATCGTCGTGCAGCCGCTGGAGATCTCGCTCATCCGGTCCCTCAACGTCCGCGCCGGCCAGACCGTGCGGCAAGGCGACGTTCTGGCGACGCTCGACGCGACCTTCTCGGCGGCCGACGTCGCCCAGTTGGAGCGGCAGGTCGCCAAGCTGTCGGCTGAGATCGAGCGGATGAACGCCGAGGCGGCCAACACGCCCTACACGGTCGCCGGCAAGGACCCGGACAAGCTCCTGCAGGAATCCATCTGGCGCTACCGCCAGGCGGAGTACGCCGCCAAGCTGGCGAACTTCGACCAGCGCATGGCCACCCTGCAGGCGACGATCAAGAACAACCAGACGGACGCCGAGCATTACCGCTCCCGCCTGAAGATCGTCGGCGAGATCGAGACGATGCGGCGGACCCTGGAGAAGAACCAGACCGGCAGCCGCCTGAACTCGCTGATCGCCAGCGACACCCGCGTCGAGACGGAGCGGAACCTCAGCAACAGCGAGAGCACCATCCGCACCGCGTCCCACGAGCTGGAAGCGCTGCGCGCCGAGCGCGAGGTCTACATCCAACAGTGGCGCAGCACGCTGCTGACCGACCTCTCGACCCGGCAGGTCGACCTGGAGCGCGCCCGCGAGGAGCTTTCCAAGGCCCAGAAGCGCCGCGATCTGGTGGAACTGCGCGCGGTGGAGGACGCGGTCGTCCTGGAGGTTGGGAAGTACTCCGTCGGTTCGGTGGTCGAGCAGGCTCAGCCGATCTACACTCTGGTGCCGTTGCGCTCGAAGCTGGAGGTCGAGGTGGAGATCGCCGGCATGGACCAGGGCTTCGTGAAGCCCGGCGACGAGGTGCAGGTGAAGTTCGAAGCCTACCGCTACGTCAAGCACGGCATGGCCAAGGGCGTGGTGCGGACGATCAGCGAGGACTCCTTCACCAAGCGTGAGGACCAGTCCCAGGTGGCGCGCCCCTTCTACCGCGCGCGCATCGAGCTGACCGATGTGAAGCTGCGTGACGTGCCCGCCGATTTCCGGCTGGTGCCCGGCATGCCGCTGACGGCCGACATCGTGGTCGGTGAACGGACCATCATATCCTACCTTGTCGAAGGGGCCTTGAAGAACAGCTTGGAAGGCATGCGTGAACCGTAAGGGCACGAACCGCAGCCGGACCGGCCCGTCGACGGGGCCGGTTCCAAGGAAAGGGTGTTGAGGCCGATGCGCAAGCTTATCAAGGCCGCCGGGCGGCTGTTCGGGTCCGCATCGCCGGACGACGAACACGCCCGTGGCCTGAAAGCCAACGATCGCGGGGATTACAAGACCGCTCTGGAAGCCTGGCTGGCCGCCGCCCGCGAAGGTCATGCCGATGCCCAGTACTCCCTTGGCCGCCTGTACGATCAGGGCAAGGGCGTGGTGCGCAACATCGTCGACGCGGTCGGCTGGTATCGCCGGGCCGCCGACCAGGGGCACGGCGAGGCGCAGGCCCGGCTCGCCGAGATCTATTATTACGGCTGCGAGCAGCCGAAGGGCGTTGTCCCGACCGACGAGGCCCTGTCGGTTCTCTTCCCCAACGGCCTGAAGATCGAGCAGGATTACCCGACGGCGCTGCGCTGGGCGCGCGCCGCCGCCGAACAGGGCGTCGCCGGCGCCCAGGCCCTTCTCGGCTACATGCACGCCTCCGGCTTCGGCATCGAGCCCGACTACGCGGAGGCGGAGCGCTGGTACCGCATCGCCGCCGCGAAGGGCAACGCGGCCGCTCAGCTCGGGCTCGGCACGCTGCTGGCCGGCGGCTATGGCGGCACGCCCAACCCCGAGGCGGCGCACGAGTGGTTCCGCAAGGCCGCCGAGCAGAACAACGTCATGGCTTGGTACTATCTCGGCACCCAGTACGCCTCGGGGCTTGGCGTCGGGCAGGACCATGCCGAGGCGGTCACCTGGTTCCGCAAGGCCGCCGACGCCGGCGCCGCCGCGGCGCAGCGCGCGCTCGGCCTGCTGTACACGCGCGGCCTCGGCGTGCCGAACGACCCGCACAAGGCGGAGACGTGGCTGCGCAAGGCGGCGGTCCAGGGCGACGCCGAGGCGATGGTGCAGCTCGGCCACCTGAACAGCCGGGGCGCGGGGTTCCAGCCGAATCTGTTCGACGCGGCGATCTGGTATCGCGCCGCCGCCGAACTCGGCCATCGCGAGGCGCAGAAGATCCTCGCCCAGATGTATTTCGCCGGGTCCGGCGTGCCGCGCGACGAGGTCGAGGCGGTCCGCTGGCTGGAACGCGCCGCCGGCCAGGGCGACCCGCAGGCCCAGCTCCGCATCGGCGCCCTCTACGCCGAAGGGCGCGGTGTGGCGCGCGACTACGACCGGGCGCTCGACTGGTTCCGCCGCGCCGCGGATCAGGGCAACAGCGACGCCGTCTACAACATCGGCATGCTGCACAGCCTGGGCCTCGGTGTTCCGCGCGATCCGGCCGGTGCGCTCTCCTGGTACCAGCGTGCCGCCGAGCAGGGGAGCGTGCTCGCCCAGTTCCGCCTCGGCGCCATGCTCGCTTCCGGCGACGGCGTGCCCCAGGACTATCCCGGCGCCGCCCTCTGGTCGCGCAAGGCCGCCGAGCAGGGGCACGTCGGCGCCATGGTCAACATCGGCCGCTTCTCCATGCAGGGGTTGGGCGTGGAGCGTGACACCGCGGAGGCGCTTCGCTGGTTGAGCGCCGCGGCCGACCAGAAGGAAGCCGCGGCGATGACCGCGCTTGGCGAGCTGTACGGTCATTGGAGCGACGAGAAGGACGTGGTGCGCGCCCGCTCCTGGCTGGAGCGCGCCGCGGCCCTCGGCGAACCGCGGGCGAAGTCGCTTCTGGAACGCCTCCCGCCGCCCCCTCCCGCTTCCGGGCAGGACGGCGGCCAGCACCGCGCGGCGGCCGGAGAAGGCTAACGGGGGAGCCGGTTCCCGGTTTCGCTCAAACCACCAGAACGCACCCGACGAACGGCCATCGCGCTGCCGGCACCATCGCTGGCAGCGCGATGGCCATGTGGCGGTGCGGTTCGCCCGTCACGGGCAGCCGGACCGTCCCGAGGTCGGCATAGCCCAGGGTCCGATAGAGACGCCGGGCACGGTCGTTGTGGGGCAGCACCGCCAGCTCCACGCGCACGCACCATCCGGCGGCCCAGCGGTGCGCCGCCTGCATGAGGTGGCGGCCAAGCCCGAAGCCCTGGACGTCCGGATGCAGCTCGATCCCCAGAGCGAGCGCCCCCTCCCCCGGCTCCGCCGGCCAGTCCGGTCCGACCCGGCAGTGACCGACGATCGCCCCGTCCCGCTCAGCGGTCAGCCAGCAGCGGTCGGGCGCGGCCAGCCACGCCTCGACCGCAGCCATGTCGGGAGCCGCGGCCTTGCCGGCCCCGTGCAGCCCTGCAAGGCCGGCCAGGAAGGCGTGCAGGCGGATCGCCTCCCCGGGCGGGACACGGCGCAGGATCACCAAGCCGAGCGAGGGGATCGCCGTGCGTGGGGCTCCCCGCAGCCGCAGATCGGGGAAATCCGGAAGCCGCACATCCACCTTATGCTCGCGCCCGGCGAAGGCGTCGGGGACCACCACGGCGAAACCGCAGCGGCCATCGCCCTTGCCGGCGGCCTTCAGGTCGTCCCGGTGCCGGTCGGCGGCCGTCGTGACCGGATGACCGTCGAACAGAACGGTGACGCGCAGCCGTCGGCCGGGATGAGCCGGCAGCCACGCCCACCCGGTCACCATCTCCCCGACGCCCTCCAGGTACCCTTCCGCGCCTCCTTGAAGGAGCCCCTCGGGCTCGCCGGGCCGGGCGTGCATCGGGCGGCTAATCGGTCAGGAGGTTGAGCAGGTAGTTGCCGTAGCCGCTCTTGGCCAGGGGGCGGGCGATGCGGGCAAGCTGCTCGCCGTCGATGAAGCCCTTGCGCCAAGCGACCTCCTCCGGGGAACAGACCTTCAGCCCCTGCCGGGCCTCGATCGTCTGGACGAATTCCGCCGCCTGGAGAAGCGACTCATGCGTCCCGGTGTCGAACCAAGCGTAACCGCGGCCCAGACGCTCCACGGCAAGCCGGCGGCGTTCCAGATAGACGTTGTTGACGTCGGTGATCTCCAACTCGCCGCGGGCCGACGGGCGGATCGTCGCGGCGATGTCGAGCACGGCGTTGTCGTAGAAATAAAGACCGGTCACCGCGTAGTTGGACTTCGGCACCGTCGGCTTTTCCTCGATGGCGACCGGCACTCCCTCAGCGTCGAAGCTGATCACGCCGTAGCGTTCCGGATCGCGGACATGGTAGCCGAACACCGTCGCCCCCTCCGCCCGGCCGGCGGCGCGCAGCAGGGCCGGCTCCAGGTCGTGGCCGAAGAAGATGTTGTCGCCCAGGATCAGGCAGACATCGTCGCGGCCGACGAACTCGCGCCCGATGAGGAAGGCCTGCGCCAGCCCCTCGGGCTTCGGCTGCTCGGCGTAGCTCAGCGCGATGCCCCACTGGCTGCCGTCGCCCAGCAGGCGGCGGAACTGCGGCTGGTCGTCCGGCGTGGTGATGATCAGGATGTCCCGGATGCCGGCCAGCATCAGCGTGGACAGCGGGTAGTAGATCATCGGCTTGTCGAACACGGGCAGAAGCTGCTTGCTCGTCACCTGCGTCAGCGGGTAGAGCCGCGTGCCGGAACCGCCGGCCAGGATGATGCCTTTCATGCGCCCGCCCTCACGGTCTGGGAATGGTCGAGGATCTCGTCCAGCATCCGGTCCAGCGCCGCCTCCCAGTCCGCCGGCGCGATGCCGTAGGTCCGGGTGATGAGCGCGGTGTCCAGGACGGAATTGGCGGGCCGCTTGGCCGGAGTGGGGAAATCTGCGGTCGCGATGGCCCGCACGGGCGGGCGGCGGCCGATGCGCTCGGCGGCGCGGTCGACGATGCGCTCCGCGAAGCCGTGCCAGCTCGTGGCCGGCGCACCGGCGTAATGGAAGGTGCCGGGCGTCCAGCGGTGGGCCTCCGCGGGGGCCGGGGCGAGGCGCAGACGCGCGATGGCGGCGATCGCGTCGGCGATTCCGGCTGCCGGCGTCGGGCAGCCGCGCTGGTCGGCGACCACGCGCAACTCGTCGCGCTCGCGGGCCAGCCGCAGCATGGTCTTCACGAAATTGTGCCCATGCGCCCCGAACACCCAGGCGGTGCGCAGGATCACGTGGTCGGCGGGCAGAAGGTCGCGCACCGCCTCCTCGCCGGCCAGCTTGCTAGCGGCGTAGACGCCCTGCGGGGCGACGGGGTCGTCCTCGCGCCAGGGGGTGGCCTTGCTGGCCCCGTCGAAGACATAGTCGGTGGAGATGTGAATCAGCGGCACCCCGGCGTCGGCGCAGGCCCGCGCCAGATTGGCCGGTCCGTGCCGGTTGACCGCGAAGGCCGGCTCCGGCTCGCTCTCCGCCTTGTCCACCGCGGTGTAGGCCGAAGCGTTGACGACCAGGGCCGGGCGGTGGGCGGCTATGGCCGCAGCCACCGCCGCCGGGTCGGTCACGTCGCCGGCCGCGCGGGTCAACCCGACCGGCCGCAGCCCCGGCGTCCAGGCGGCGCGCAGCAGCTCGAAGCCGACCTGCCCGCCGGCCCCGAAGACGAGGACGGTGCGGATGGGGAGCGCCGCCTCAGCCATGGGCGGGCTCGGCCGCGGGAGCGGCGGCCACGCCGAGACGCTGGCCGCTGTAGCCGTTCGCCGACAGCCGCTCCCACCAGGCGCGGTTCTCGAGATACCAAGCGACGGTGCGGCGGATGCCGGTCTCGAAGGTCTCCGACGGCCGCCAGCCCAACTCGGTCTGCAGCTTGGTGGCGTCGATGGCGTAGCGGTGGTCGTGGCCGGGCCGGTCGGTGACATGGGTGACGAGGGTCCGCCGCGGGCCGCCGGGAAGCGGACCGGCCATCTCGTCCACGAGGTCGCAGATGGCGTTGACCACGTCGATGTTGCGCCGTTCGCTGTCGCCGCCGACGTTGTAGCTCTCGCCCAGCCGTCCCTTGGTCAGAATGGTCCAGAGGGCCGAAGCGTGGTCGTCCACATAAAGCCAGTCGCGCACGTTCAGTCCGCTGCCGTAGACCGGAAGCCGCTGCCCCTGCAGCGCCTTCAGCGTCATCAGCGGGATCAGCTTCTCGGGAAACTGCCAGGGGCCGTAGTTGTTCGAGCAGTTGCTGGCGACCGTCGGCAGCCCATAGGTCTCGTGCCAGGCGCGCACGAAATGGTCGGACGCCGCCTTGCTGGCCGAATAGGGGGAATTCGGCGCGTAGGGCGTGGTTTCGGAGAAACGCCCTTCGTCGTCCAGCGTGCCGAACACCTCGTCGGTGGAAACGTGGTGGAAACGGAAGCCGTCCTTCTCCGCGCCCTCCAGCCCGCGCCAGTGATCGAGCGCCACGCGCAGCAGCGTCACGGTGCCGACCACGTTGGTCTGCACGAAGGCCATCGGCCCGTCGATGGAGCGGTCCACATGGGTTTCCGCCGCCAGATGCACGACCGCCGCCGGACGGTGGGCGGCGAAGACCCGGCGCAGTTCCGCCTCGTCGCAGATGTCCACCCGCTCGAAGGCATAGCGCGGGTCCTCGGCGAAGCGGGCGAGGCTTTCCAGATCCGCGGCGTAGGTGAGCTTGTCGAGGTTGACGACCGACGCCCGCGTGTTCGCCAGGACCCAGCGGATGAAGGCCGAGCCGATGAAGCCGGCCCCTCCCGTCACCAGTATGCGCATCCCATTTCCCCTTTGCAGCGCCGCGCGGCGCGCCCTTCAGAACAGATCGCCTTCAAAGCAGGTCGCCTTCAAAGCAGGTCGATGGCCGCGGCCAGGGGCGACGCCACCATGTCCTTGTCCGAGACCACGGACCCGGCCACGGACGGCCAGGCGATGCCAAGCGCGGGATCGTTCCACAGGATCGCCCGCTCGCACTCGTGAGAATAAAAGGCGTCGACCTTGTAGGCGACGATCGTGTCGGGTTCCAGCGTGCAGAAACCGTGGGCGAACCCCACCGGAACCAGCAGCTGCTCCAGCCCGTCGGCGCTCAGCTCCACCGCCACATGCCGCCCGAAGGTCGGGGAGCCGCGGCGGATGTCCAGCGCGACGTCGAGGATGCGGCCGCGCAGGACGCGGACCAGCTTGGTCTGGGCCTGCGGCTCCAACTGGTAATGCAGGCCGCGCACCGTGCCCGGCATGGCCGACAGGGACTGGTTGTCCTGAACCCAGTCCCGCTCCAATCCGTGACCGGCAAAGGTCCGGGCGCTCCAAGTCTCGACGAAGTAGCCCCGGGCATCGCCGAACCGTTTCGGAACGATCAGTCGAACATCGGGCAGAGCTGTAGGGGTGACCTGCATGGCGAAGCCGGAGTTTTTTGAAGGAGTCAGCCTGTTATGACGGGCCGGAAGGGCTTTTCAAGCGCTTTGTGAGGTTGGAACGGTCTTCCCGTCCCGCCGGACCGTTCATGTCTGCCGTGTCCCCAGCGGCTCGACCGGACGCACGATGTCGTACTTCATCAGATGGACGAGGCTGCGCACCAGCAGGATTTGACGCTCCGTCGGAACCAGACCCGCCAGTTCCCCCACCCTGCGCCCCGGCGGGTCCAGCGCATCGATCGCCAGGGCGATGTCGGCGGTCGGGGAGAGCAGCAGGTTGCGCGCCGGCGAGTTCATCGGGTCGCCATGGAGCATCGCCAGGGCCTCCATCGCCGCGGCCCGCGTGACGCCCGGGGCGCGGACCAGCCGCATCCCCGGCTCCAGCGTGCGCGAGGGATAGGCCTGGAACATGCGCAGCGGGTCGGGGCGCAGCGGGTTGCCGTCACCGTCGCGGCGCGGCGCGCGTTCCTGGGCATGGCGGCGGATGTCGGCGAGCTGACGCCAGACGTCCAGATACTGCGGGATGATGGCTTTCCAGTCGAAGACGGCGGCGGCGCGGGCGCGTCCCGCCTCTCCCATGCGGCGGCGCAGGCCGGGGTCGACGGCCAGCAGCGCGTAGGCTTCGGCCGCGGCCTCCACATCCACCGCGGTGATCTGCGAGGCGCGGGCGATGAAATGGTCGTAGCTGTCCAGGCCGGCGTCGTAGCGGTCGGCAAGGTCGGGCGCGAAGCCCGGTGGCGGCAGAACGGTCGGCACACGGAAGCCGTCCACACCATGGCGCACCGTCTCGCGGTAGCCGTTCCAGTCGGTGACGACGCAGGGCAACCCGGCGGCCATCGCCTCCACCGGGGTGATTCCGAAGGTCTCCTGGATGTTGTCCACCAGCGACGTGAACAGATCGGCGACCGCCCAGATCCGGGTCCGCACATCCGGCTTGCGACCGTCCAGGAAGATGGCGTTGACGCTGGGGCAATAGCGCCGGGCTCCCTCAATGAAGGCGGCGGCGATGGAGTCGTTGCCGAACCAGCCGGCCTGGATCAGGTGCAGCCGCTTGCCGGTCCGCTGGGCGGCCCGCTCCAGAGCCTGATACATCGGTATGGGGTGCGCCTTGGCGTGGAAGCTGAGACGCCCCACGAACAGGACCGCCACATCCTCCTCGCCGATGCCGAGCGCCGCGCGCTCCGCCGCGCGGACGGACGGATCGAAGCGGAAGGCGTCCGTGTCGACGCCGAGCGGGATCACCGGCAGGTTCGGAAGCGGCACCTCGGCGGCCCCCAGCCGGTCGCGCAGATACTCCGCATAAGGCTGAAGGACCGCCTCGACCGAGGAGCGGGCCGCCCAGGAGGTGCAGATCACCGCGTCCCACGGCTGAATCGGCGCGGTGGCCAGGGCGCCCAAGGCTTGCGGGGACTCCGACGTGGTGTGGGTGATGCCGCACAGGCTGTAAGCCCGCTGGTCGCGGGACCGTCGGCGCCAGGCGAACTGGTCGATGCCCGGTCCCGGCAGGAACAGGCATCCCACGTTGGCGAGGCGCGACGGTTCCCCGGTCAAATACAGCTCCACCTTGCGGCCCGGCGCGTGTCTGTCCGCAAGATCCATGAACAGCCGCGCCAGTGGCGGACCATCGACGTGGCAGGCGAAACGGTCCAGCCCGGAATGCCGGAAGAAACCGATCAGGAAGGATTCCCCCGCGACATGGCGCCCCTTCAGATCGGTCCGCGCGGTCTCGTAACCTTCGGGATGGAAGTAGATGGCGGCGTTGGACACGGGCGGCGGGCTTTCCGGAAAATGGCAAAAGGGATGGTCGATGAACCGGGAGAGTAGCGGGGCCTCGCCAACCGGGCAACGCACAGCTTAGCCGCCTCCCCCACCCGGAGCGGGGAAGCGGGCGTACAGGCCGGACAGCGCTCCCGTGCCGAGGGCGCCTTCCCATTTGCGGCGGAACAGGGTGTCCTCCTCCAGCCCGCCGCTTGGCGTGTTCGCGGGAACCCCCAGCGCTGCGGGTCCGGCGTGGCGAAGGACGGCGAAGGGCGTGCAGACGTTGCGGTAGCCGTGGATCAGGGCCGACAGGCAAAGGTCGGATACGGCGCGGCCCGGCGAGAACCGGGGATCGAAGCCTCCCAGCTCCTTCAGCACCGTCCGGCGCACCGCCAGGACGGCGCCGGGCACCGCCGCGCAGTTGCGCACGCAGTCCGTTTCCCCGCCCAGCGGGGCCATGGCGCCGTCCGCAGCGATGCCGAGACCGGCCCGGACGATCCTTCCGTCGGGGGCGCGCAGCGCCGCTCCCGCCACGCCGATGTCGGGCGACCGGGCCAGATCGACCAGCGCGCTCAGCCAGTCCGGGGCCGCGGGCTCCACCGCCTCATCCAGAAGGACCAGCAGATCCGTGCGGGATTGCGCGATGGCCGCGTTCCACGCCGCCACCGCTCCATTGCCGTCCGAACCGCTCCCGTCGATCGGCAGGACATGAAGATCCGGATGGCTCGTCCGGTTCAGGACCGCGGCGGTGCGCCCGCGCAGGATCAGCGTGGCCGGCGGCTGACCCAGGCGCCCGCGGCGGACGCGGAACAGGCCGGGCCGGCCGCCGGACAGCAGCTCGGCATCGGCGCCGTAGCGGGCGGCCGCATGGTCGGCCAGGGCCTTGCGGACGCCGTCCTCGGCGCCTGCGGGGGCCGGAAGCCCATCCGGCGACTCACCCCCCTGACGGTGCAGGGCGACCGGAATGTGATGGACCCGGTCGGTGACCCGCGCGATCCGCAAAGCGAGGTCGTGCTCTGTGGCCGTGCTGAAGCCCTGGCGAAAGCCGCCAAGCCCGACGAACAGGCTTTTGCGGACCGGCATCAGACGGCCGACATAGGGACAGGATTCCAGATGCTCCGGCGACCAGCCGGGCTTGGCGACGGGCTCCCCGCCGGGGCCGGTCCCGTCCGTGTAGAAGGCGTCGGCGTCGGGATGGCGGCCGATCGCCCGTGCGACCTCCATCAGCGCCTCCGGCTCCAGCGCGTCGGCGGGGCCGAGGAGAGCCACCCAACCGCCGGACGACATCTCCACCGCCGTGTTGGCCGCCCCGGCGAGGCCGGGCACCTGGGCCTGCGGGCGGATGCGGATGCGCGCGTCCGTCCCGCGGAATCCGTTGGCGACGGCCCATGCTTCCGCCGCCGCCGTGCCGTCGCCGCACAGGCACAGCTCCCAGAAGGGATAGCTCTGACCGGACACGGACTGCACGCAGCGCCGCAGAGCCTCGGGCGAGACCGGGCCGACCGGAACGACGAGGCTGATGGTCGGATGGCTGTCCAGGGCGACGACCCGGCCCCGCGCCGCCGCGTCGGGGAGCGTGCCGAGCGGGTGCCTCCAGGCCACCCGCCGGGAGGCCGCGACCCGCGCCGTGACCGGTGGAACAGGCTGGTCCAGCCCCAGTTCCGCCATGCGTTCGCGCATCCGGCGCCCGATGGCCTTGGGCGACAGGGTGCGGCGGATGTCGGCGGCGGCCCGTCTTCCCTTGGCCTCGGCCTCGCGGCGGTCGCGGCGGACGCGCGCCATCAGATCGGCCATATGGTCGATGTCGGGATCGGCCCACAGCGCGCCGGCGGCATAGGGGCCGGTGTCCTGCCCGACGGGCACGAGCCGGCAGGCCACGGGATAGCCGTTCGTCTCGTTGAGGAAGTCGGTGCTCGCCGCGTAGTCGGTCGCGATCACTGGCTTGCCCAGATGCATGGCTTCCGCGATGTTGAGGCCGAAGCCCTCCGAGCGGTGCGGCGAAACGAAGCAGTCGGTCACCCTCTTCAGCGACAGCGTCTCCGCCTCGTCGAGCAGGCCCGGCAACAGGCGGATGTTCGGCGCCCGCGCCTCGTCGCGCAGGCGGCGCAGCCGCTCCGGATCGTGGGCGCCGGAATGATGCTTCAGCAGCAGCAGGACGCCGGGGTCCTCGCCGAAAGCCTGTTTGAAGGCCCGGATCAGGGCGAAGGGGTTCTTGCGCTCCATGTAGCTGGACACGTCGAAGACGTAGAGGAAGGTGAACACCTCGTCCGGAATGCCGAAGTGCGCCCGTCCGTGCACCGCGCGCCGGATGTCCGGCGCCACCGCATAGGGCATGACGGTCACCGGAACCGGCGACAGCGCCGCGAAGGCGTCGCGGCAGAAGGTGCTGGGTGCCCACACCTCGTCCACCGCGCCGAAGCCGCCCATCCACTCGCTGCGGAAATTGGCCAGTTCCCACACCCACAGGCCGACCGTGTAGGCGTCGTCGAGCAGCGCCCGGTCGTGCCCGCGGAAGAAATAGGGCAGCATGTCCGCATTCTGCGCCAGCAGCGTCAGCCGGTAGGGCGAGCGCGACCAGCGCCGGTTCCCGCGCAGCATCCGGGCATAGTCGTCCTGGGCCGCCCGCCCATAGACCGAGATGTCCACGTCCTGCGTCCAGACCGGCAGGCCGGAGGCCCGCGCCGCCGCGGCATAGGCGCGCGCCGCCGTCCCCAGCCCGGTTTGGGCGGACAGCGGCCCGAAGAGGGAGATCGCGCAGGGCTTGGCGGCGAAGGCCGCGGGCGCGCAACGACGCCCGGCGTAGGGGGTGAGGCCCGGAGCCGCCCGCCCCTCCCGCCAGCCATAGGCCGCGTAGTGATGAAAGCCGGATGGAAGCTGTCCGGTCTCCACGGCGGCCCGCACGTCCGGGTTCAGGGCGAGGTAGCCGTGTTCGTCGAACCCTTCGGCCTGGATGGGCGAAAGCCCGTCCTCCGGATCATCCTGGCTGGCGAGACGCAGCAGCCGATCAATGGCGGGAAACCGGTCCGGACAATCCACGGTGCGGCGCCTTTTTCCGGTTCGGCGTTGCCGGCCTCGTCCGTTCAGGTCAACGGCGGAACGCCGGGATGACCACCCTCCAGTTCGACCTGGATCAGACGGGTAACCAGTTCCGGCATCGCGATCCGGGTGCTCCAGCCCAGCCGCTCGCGGGCCTTGGCCGGGTTGCCGCGGCTGCACGCCACGTCGGTCGGACGGCAATGGGCCTCGGTCTGCACCACGTGGTCGCGCCAATCCAGGTCGAAATGCGCGAAGGCCAGCCGGACGAACTCCTCAAGAGTCGTCGTGATTCCGGTCGCCAGGATGTAGTCGTCCGCCGCGTCCTGCTGCAGCATGCGCCACATCGCGTCGACATATTCCGGCGCCCAGCCCCAGTCGCGGGCCACCGACAGGTTGCCCAGCTCCAGCCGCTCCGCCTCGCCGCGGGCCACCGCGACGGCGCCCCGGATGATCTTGCGCGTCACGAAGCGCTCGGGCCGCAGGGGCGATTCATGGCTGTACAGGATGCCCGACCCCGCGTGCAGCCCATAGGCCTGCCGGTAGGTGGCGATCAGCCCGTGGGCCGCCGCCTTGGCCACCGCGTAGGGGCTGCTCGGGCGCGGCGGCGCGTCCTCCGTCGCCGGGACCGCGCTGGTGTCGCCGAACATCTCCGAGGAGGAGGCGTGGAACAGCCGCGCCGAGGGCGCCTGTTGGCGGATCGCCTCCAGGATGTTCAGCGTCGAGGTCAGGATGCTGCCGAACGCCGCCGCCGGCTGCGCGAAGGACAGCCCCACCGACGACTGCGCTGCCAGATGATAGATTTCCCTGGGCGAGACCGCCCCGATCACCCGCTCCACCGCCGCCGCGTCCTGCGGCGCCACGGCATGGATCGTCACCCGCTCCCGGATTCCAAGGGCGTCCAGCGTTGAATAGGAGGCACCGGCGAGGTCCCGCGTCGTGCCGTGCACGGCGTAGCCCCGCTCCAGAAGAAAGCGCGCAAGATAGCTGCCGTCCTGCCCGCACACCCCGAAAATCAGCGCCGTCCGCGTCATCGCGCGATCCCCGGCGCCCTGACGGTCACAACACGGACGGTCATAACAACCCTGCTCAATGCTCTCTCCCGTCCCCGCCGCCAGCCCTCATCAGCCGACCGGCAGGACCAAACCGGCAGACATCGCGCCGTCAGCTCTACGCCTTGGGGCTTCAAAGGTGGTGAAACCTACAGCCTCGTCCGCGAATCCGTCAACAGATACGGGTCGTCACGGCCGCCCCGGCGGCGGCGACGCCTTCCTTGCCCGGAGCGTGCAGATGTGGCATGTCGGGACACGTCCGGCTCGAAGCCTTCGGAGAGAGCAACCGCATGTCCCTGGCCCACACCTTCCATCCGACATTGCTGCGCGAGTACGACATCCGCGGCATCGTCGGCACGACGCTCACGACCGCGGACGCGCGCGCGGTGGGCCGCGCCTTCGGGACGATGATCGTGCGCAAGGGCGGCACGACCGCCTGCATCGGCTATGACGGGCGGCACAGCTCGCCGGAACTGGAGGAGGCGCTGGTCGACGGGCTGGTCTCCACCGGCCTGCGGGTGACGCGCATCGGGCTCGGCCCCACCCCCATGCTCTACTTCGCCACCCGCGACCGCGAGGCCGACGGCGGCATCATGATCACCGGCTCGCACAACCCGCCGGAGTACAACGGCATCAAGATGATGCTCGGCAAGGGGCCGGTCTACGGCGCGATGATCCAGGAGCTCGGCGCCATCGCCGCCGCCGGCGACTACGCCACCGGCGCCGGCAGCGCCGAGCGCGTCGACGTCCAGGACGCCTACGTCGCCCGCCTGCTCAAGGACTACGACGGCGTGCGCGACCTCAAGATCGCCTGGGACGCCGGCAACGGCGCCACCGGCGAGATCCTGCGCCGCCTGACCGCCACGCTGCCCGGCGAGCACATCCTGCTGTTCGACGCCATCGACGGCGACTTCCCCAACCACCACCCCGACCCCACCGTCGAGAAGAACCTCGTCGACCTGAAGAAGGCGGTCGCCGAGCACGGCTGCGACATCGGCATCGGCTTCGACGGCGACGGCGACCGCATCGGCGCCATCGACCATCTCGGCCGCGTCGTCTGGGGCGACCAGCTGGTGGCGATCTACGCCGCCGACGTGCTGAAGAGCCACCCCGGCGCCACCATCATCGCCGACGTCAAGGCCAGCCAGACGCTGTTCGACGAGATCGCCCGGCTCGGCGGCCAGCCGCTGATGTGGAAGACCGGCCACTCCCTGCTCAAGGCCAAGATGGCCGAGACCGGCTCGCCGCTGGCCGGCGAGATGTCCGGCCACATCTTCTTCGCCGACAAATGGTACGGCTTCGACGACGCGCTCTACTGCGCGGTGCGCCTGATCGGCCAGGTCAGCCGCTCCGGCGGCCCGCTGGCGGCGCTGCGCGACCGCCTGCCCGAGGTGATCAACACCCCGGAGACCCGCTTCCAGGCCGACGAGGAGCGCAAGTTCCAGGTCGTCCGCGAGGTCAAGGAGCGCCTCAAGGCCGAGGGCGCCCAGGTCAACGACATCGACGGCGTGCGCGTCCAGACCCCCGACGGCTGGTGGCTGCTGCGCGCCTCCAACACCCAGGACGTCCTGGTCGCCCGCGCGGAGTCCTCCACCCAGGACGGCCTGGAGCGCCTCAAGAGCATGGTCGTCGCCCAGCTCGAAGCCTCCGGCCTCGAAGCCCCCTCCTTCGAAAACGGCGGTAACGCTGCCCACTGAGGCGGATGGACCATGGTGGCCCCGGCCATCATGGTCCATCCGCAAGGCGGGCCCTGAGTCCGGATGGCACCCATGACGGCCGACGGCATCGCCGGTTTGCTTGAAGACCTGATGCGGGCACTTGCGGAACGCGACGGCGCCGCCCGCCGCTTGGCGGTGGTGGATGACCGAATCCGGGAGCTGTCGGCCCGCCTCCTCGGGCGCGAGGCCCCTCTACCCCTTCCCCTGCCCGAGACCGGCGGCCTGCCTGCCCCCGGCGCGCGCAGGACTGACGATCCGCCACCGCCGCCAACCGGTCCCGGTGGTGAGGACGATCCCCACGCCCAGCGGCGCGAGCGGGCGGACACCATCCAGGAACTGGAAGCGCGGAACGAGGAGTTGGCCCAGGCCCTTGGCCGGCATCTGGTCACGTTGGCCCAGGCCGAGGACAACGTCGACCGCCTGTTCCAGAGGATCGACGCGTTGGAGCGGGACGCGGCCGAGACGTCCCGCCGGCTGGCCGAACTGGGCGCCGGGGTAGAGAATCGCGACCGGCAGATCGCCCGGCTGGTTCTGGACGCGGTGGCCCGGGGCGTGGCCCTGCGCCCGGACGGCTTCGACGAGGAGGCCTATCTGGCGCACAACCCCGACATCCGCGCCGCGCTCCAGGGCGCTCCGGCGGGCCGCGCCCTGGAGCATTGGCTCCGCTGGGGCGTCCAGGAAGGCCGGCGGACGCAGTTCCGCCGGCTTCCCATCAACGGCCAGTGACCATCCCTCGCCCTTACTTGACCCAGTACCAGGTGTTCTTGACCAGGATGTCGATCAGGGAGTCGGCGCTTTCCTTCCAAGTCAGGCGCGTCATGCCGGCGCTGCCCGGCACGGTCCCCGCGGCGAAGCGGTCCCGCCAAACCGCGATCTCCCGCGCCAAGCGATCGGGATCGGCGATCTCCACATAGGTCGCGTGGTCGCCCGCGATCTCGTGGAAGACCGGCAGATCGGAGCAGATGATCGGCGTGCCGTAATGCGCCGCCTCGACCAGCGGCAACCCGAAGCCCTCCCCCTTGCTGAGGAACAGCAGGGCGGCCGCGTTGCGGTAGAGGTGGGCGATCTCCGTGTCGTCGGCGCCTTCGAACAGGAACAGCTTCCGGTTCAACATCTTGTGCCGGCGCATGCGATCCATCAGGTCGTCGACCATCCAGCCCGCCCGGCCGGCGATGACAAGCGACAGGTCCGCCCCCTGCGCCCAAAGCCGCTCGAAGGCGTCCAGGGCGAGCGCATGCGACTTGCGCGGTTCGATCGTCCCGACCATCAGCGCATAGGGCGTCATCGCCCCGTTTCGCGCCGCGCTGTTCGCCGGGGCATCGGCTTGGGCCGGGAAGGTCGAGCCCAAATGCCAGTAGCCGACCTTCAACCCCTCGCGCCCCAGACCATGCTTGGCCATGTAGGCGATCAGGTCGTCGGCGACGGCCTTGGAGATGCAAACGAGCCCATCGCTCTGCTTGATGGCGGAGCGGACCCACCCCTCGAACCACTCCTTGCCGCCGTCGACGATGTTGCCGGGCGGCAGGGTGATCGGCAGCAGGTCGTACACGGCGGTGACGACGGGCACCCGCGCCTGCCGCGCCCGCTCGAAGATCGGCTCGAACGCCTCGTACTGCGCCCAGGAGGAGTCGAGCATCAACAGCTGGTCGCCCGGCCGGAACACCACCGGCTCGGCGGTGGCCGCTTCCGCTTCGTGCCGGAGCAGCAGGCCCTGCGGGGCCAGCCAACGGTTCGCCGGAACAAGCTGGTCCCCAACACGCTCCACCGCAACCGCCTCGAAATCCGCCCGCTCGGTGCAGTAGGCGGCGCGGACGATTTCCCGCACGACACGCGGAATCCCGGTCCCGTGGTCGTCTTTCACGATGTGGCTGACGTCGATGAACAGGCGCGGCTTGGCGAAGACCGGCACCTGACGGCGGTCCAGGAACTCCGCGGCGCGGGCGGCAGCCCCCGCCCGATCCGGGCAGGCCGCCAGATGCGGCGCCAGCAGCCGGGCGTAATGCGACGACCGCGCGGCGGCGTCGCGCTCGATGAACTCATGGATGGCAGCGGCGTACTGCGCGGCGCTCAGATTAGGATCGTGCTGCGCACGCACATAGGCGTGGCCACGCCGCGCATAGCCGGCGCGCCGTCCGGGGTCCCGCACCAGCTCCAGAAGCGTCGCCGCAATCTCCGCCGGCGTCGGCTCCGCCGACAGCTTCACCATCACGTCCGGCGGGTAGTCCTTGAAGCTCGACTCGTCATTGACGACCAGCGGCAGGCCGTAGGCCAGACCGTCCAGAACTCCCTTCGATGTGCTGCCCCGGCAGTTCGTGCGCAGTTGCACCGCGATGTCGGCGGCCCGCAGGTGGCGCTCGTAGTCGGCCTCCGACACAAAGCCGGTGACCCGCACCCGCCGTCCCAGCCCCGACTTGGCAATCCGCTCCCGCAACGCCGCCCCGAAGTCGTCCCGCAGGATCTCGCCGACGAAAACCAGGTGGCAGCGCCCCTCGTCCCGCAGTGCCGACGACACGAAGGCCTCCAGAAGACGGTCCCCGCACTTCGTCCAGGTCACATGGCCGAAGGTCGCGACGATCACGTCGTCCGGCCCGTATCCCAGCGCCGCGCGCGCCGCCTCCCGGTCCACCGCCGTCCCCGAACGCGGCAGCGCGACCATCTGCGGAACAATCCGGTAGGGTGCCGCCCAGCCCTCCGGGTGAAAGCGCCGCACCGTGTCCAGGCTGAACGGCGAGTGGGCGATCACCCCGATCGCCCGGTCCAGCACCCGCTTGCTGCCGGGCAAGGCCACCGCCGCCGCCCCGACCCCGTTCGCCTCCCCCTGCGCCGGGGCCAGGAACCGCCGCGCCTGTCCCGCATGGCCGTACAGCATCTCCAGGGCGTAGCGGTCCTTGTCCTGGAGCGTGAACTCCAGATGCCCCATCAGCCCGCTGAGGAAGACGTCGTGCAGCCCCACCACCCCGGGAAAGCGCTCCAGAAGCGGCACCATGTGCGCGTGGAAATCCGAGTTCCCGAACTCGTAGTGGATGACGTCGTAGGCCGCCGCGTTGGCCGGCAGGTCGCGGGCGTCGTAGATCCGGAAGGCCGTGGCGATCGCCGGGTCGGTCACCGTGTAGCCGTCGACATACAGGTCGATGTCGAAGTAGCGGGCGAGGTAGGGCAGAAAATAGGCGTTGTAGTCCGCGATCCCCGACCGGCAGGGCGGCAGCGGCGTCAGCATCGCCATCCGTCGGCGCGGCAGCCAGCCCTGCCGGGCCGCGGTGACGCCGCTCTCCCGCTTGCGCTCCAGCGCCTCGTCGAAGGCCTCCAGCGCCAGGCGCGCGGTGTTGCGCCAGGAATAGTCCTTGGCACGCGCCACCCCATGCCGGCGCAGATCGTCGGCAAAGCCGGGATCCTTGAGCACCCGAAGCAGGCTGCCGGTGATCGCGTCGGGGGCGGTGGCGTCGAACAGCGCGTCCTCGCGCACGATCAATTCGCGGATGCTCGAATTGGCACCGCCGACCACCGGCGCGCCGCAGGCCATCGCCTCCAGGACCGGCAGGCCCAGCCCCTCGTACAGCGAGGGGAAGAAAAACACCGTGCAGGTCGAATAGAGCGCAACCAGATCCTCTTCCGGAACGAAGCCCAGGAACAGAATGTCGCCGCCCCGCAGCCCCGCCTTGCGGGCCACCTCGGCGAGCGCCGCCTTGCGCTCCGCCTCGATCGCGCAGACGATCACCAGTTGCAGCGTCTCGCGCACCTCCGGCGGCAGCCCCGCGAAGGCGAGGATGGCTCCCGTCAGGTTCTTCCGGTGGTCGTCGCCGCCCGTGTAAAGAACAAAGCCCGCGCGGTCGATCCCATGGCGGGCCCGCAGGGTACGGCGGGCCAGCTCCGGCTCCGCCACGGGCATGAAATGCTCGGAGATGCCGCCGTGGATGGCCACGACCCGCGACGGGTCGATGCCCAGCAGGTCGATGGCGTCGCGCCGGCTGGCCTCCGAAATGGCCAGCAGAAGGTCGGCTTGGTGCAGCCAGGCTGCGCGGTGGCGGTACCAGCGCTCCAGCCCCAGACCCTGGAAGTAATGCTCCGGAAAACGCACCGGAATGAGGTCGTAGAGCGTCGCCGAGAGCACCTGCCCCGCCGGACGCCCGGCGGGCGGCGGCAGAGGCACCCGGTCGCCGCAGCCCTCGAAGACATGCGACACATGCACGACGTCCGGGCGCACCGCGTTCACCGCCGACCGGTACAAGAGACCGTCCAGCGCGTCGCGCTCGCCGCCGTCGTAATCCCGTCCTACCCCCCACTCGGGCAGAGGGGGAGCCTGCACAAGGCGGGATTGCCCAACCGCCTCCGTCTCCAGACGGTGGGGATGGTGCTCCGACACGAAGCCGAACAGGTCGCGCGCACCGCGCAGTTCCGCCATCGCCTCGAACAGCGCCTTCGAATAGCGCCCGACCCCCCGACGCGCCGACCCCACCGTCTGGCAGGCCTGCAGATCCACCAGAAGCCGCGTCGTGCGCCGGTCAACCTTACCCATCAATCCGTCTCCCCATATCCCAAACCAGCATCGAGCGCGTCAGCGCGCCCCTACCGGGCGCAATCAAACCTGACGGCGCATCGGCCCCGGCCGCCGCGTTACAGGCTCCGATACCACCCGTTCTTAATCAGGATGTCGGCCAGAACGCTTACGCTTTCCTTCCAGGAGAGACGCGTCATATCGGCGCTTTCCGGCACGGTCCCCGCGGCGAAGCGGTCCCGCCAGGCCGCGATCTCCCGCGCCAGGCGATCGGGATCGGTGATCTCCACATAGGTCGCGTGGTCGCCCGCGATCTCATGGAAGACCGGCAGGTCGGAGCAGACGATCGGCGTGCCGTAATGCGCCGCCTCGACCAGCGGCAACCCGAAGCCCTCCCCCTTGCTGAGGAACAGCAGGGCGGCCGCGTTGCGGTAGAGATGGGCGATCTCCGTGTCGTCGGCGCCTTCAAACAGGAACAGCTTCCGGTTCAGCATCCTGTGCGTGCGGAGTCGCTCCATCAGGCCGTCGACATTCCAGCCCGGCCGGCCGGCGATGACCAGCGACAGGTCCGATCCCTGCGCCCACAGCCGCTCGAAGGCGTCCAGGGCGAGCGCGTGCGACTTGCGCGGTTCGATCGTCCCGACCATCAGCGCGTAGGGCGTCATCGCCCCGTTTCGCGCCGCGCTGTTCGCCGGGGCGTCGGCCTGGGCCGGGAAGGTTGAGCCCAGATGCCAGTAGCCGACCTTCAGCCCCTCGCGCCCCAGGCCATGCTTGGCCATGTAGGCGATCAGGTCGTCGGCGACGGCCTTGGAGATGCAAACGAGCCCGTCGCTCGCCGCAATCGCGGCGCGCAGCCAGACTTCGAAGTTTTGCGGAGCACGTTCAGGGAAGTTCTGATGGGGCAGCAGAACCGGCAGCAGGTCGTACACGGCGGTGACGACGGGCACCCGCGCCTGCCGTGCCCGCTCGAAGATCGGCTCGAACGCCTCGTATAGCTCCCAGGAGGAGTCGAGCATCAAGAGCTGGTCGCCCGGCCGGAACACCACCGGCTCGGCGGTGGCCGCTTCCGCTTCGTGCCGGAGCAGCAGGCCCTGCGGGGCCAGCCAACGGTTCGCCGGAACAAGCTGGTCCCCAACACGCTCCACCGCAACCGCCTCGAAATCCGCCCGCTCGGTGCAGTAGGCGGCGCGGACGATTTCCCGCACGACACGCTGAATGCCAGTCTTGTGGTCGAATTGGATAATATAGCTGACGTCGATGAACAGGCGCGGCTTGGCGAAGGCCGGAACCTGACGGCGGTCCAGGAACTCCGCGGCGCGGGCGGCAGCCCCCGCCCGATCCGGGCAGGCCGCCAGATGCGGCGCCAGCAGCCGGGCGTAATGCGACGACCGCGCGGCGGCGTCGCGCTCGATGAACTCATGGATGGCAGCGGCGTACTGCGCGGCGCTCAGATTAGGATCGTGCTGCGCACGCACATAGGCGTGGCCACGCCGCGCATAGCCGGCGCGCCGTCCGGGGTCCCGCACCAGCTCCAGAAGCGTCGCCGCAATCTCCGCCGGCGTCGGCTCCGCCGACAGCTTCACCATCACGTCCGGCGGGTAGTCCTTGAAGCTCGACTCGTCATTGACGACCAGCGGCAGGCCGTAGGCCAGACCGTCCAGAACTCCCTTCGATGTGCTGCCCCGGCAGTTCGTGCGCAGTTGCACCGCGATGTCGGCGGCCCGCAGGTGGCGCTCGTAGTCGGCCTCCGACACAAAGCCGGTGACCCGCACCCGCCGTCCCAGCCCCGACTTGGCAATCCGCTCCCGCAACGCCGCCCCGAAGTCGTCCCGCAGGATCTCGCCGACGAAAACCAGGTGGCAGCGCCCCTCGTCCCGCAGTGCCGACGACACGAAGGCCTCCAGAAGACGGTCCCCGCACTTCGTCCAGGTCACATGGCCGAAGGTCGCGACGATCACGTCGTCCGGCCCGTATCCCAGCGCCGCGCGCGCCGCCTCCCGGTCCACCGCCGTCCCCGAACGCGGCAGCGCGACCATCTGCGGAACAATCCGGTAGGGTGCCGCCCAGCCCTCCGGGTGAAAGCGCCGCACCGTGTCCAGGCTGAACGGCGAGTGGGCGATCACCCCGATCGCCCGGTCCAGCACCCGCTTGCTGCCGGGCAAGGCCACCGCCGCCGCCCCGACCCCGTTCGCCTCCCCCTGCGCCGGGGCCAGGAACCGCCGCGCCTGTCCCGCATGGCCGTACAGCATCTCCAGGGCGTAGCGGTCCTTGTCCTGGAGCGTGAACTCCAGATGCCCCATCAGCCCGCTGAGGAAGACGTCGTGCAGCCCCACCACCCCGGGAAAGCGCTCCAGAAGCGGCACCATGTGCGCGTGGAAATCCGAGTTCCCGAACTCGTAGTGGATGACGTCGTAGGCCGCCGCGTTGGCCGGCAGGTCGCGGGCGTCGTAGATCCGGAAGGCCGTGGCGATCGCCGGGTCGGTCACCGTGTAGCCGTCGACATACAGGTCGATGTCGAAGTAGCGGGCGAGGTAGGGCAGAAAATAGGCGTTGTAGTCCGCGATCCCCGACCGGCAGGGCGGCAGCGGCGTCAGCATCGCCATCCGTCGGCGCGGCAGCCAGCCCTGCCGGGCCGCGGTGACGCCGCTCTCCCGCTTGCGCTCCAGCGCCTCGTCGAAGGCCTCCAGCGCCAGGCGCGCGGTGTTGCGCCAGGAATAGTCCTTGGCACGCGCCACCCCATGCCGGCGCAGATCGTCGGCAAAGCCGGGATCCTTGAGCACCCGAAGCAGGCTGCCGGTGATCGCGTCGGGGGCGGTGGCGTCGAACAGCGCGTCCTCGCGCACGATCAATTCGCGGATGCTCGAATTGGCACCGCCGACCACCGGCGCGCCGCAGGCCATCGCCTCCAGGACCGGCAGGCCCAGCCCCTCGTACAGCGAGGGGAAGAAAAACACCGTGCAGGTCGAATAGAGCGCAACCAGATCCTCTTCCGGAACGAAGCCCAGGAACAGAATGTCGCCGCCCCGCAGCCCCGCCTTGCGGGCCACCTCGGCGAGCGCCGCCTTGCGCTCCGCCTCGATCGCGCAGACGATCACCAGTTGCAGCGTCTCGCGCACCTCCGGCGGCAGCCCCGCGAAGGCGAGGATGGCTCCCGTCAGGTTCTTCCGGTGGTCGTCGCCGCCCGTGTAAAGAACAAAGCCCGCGCGGTCGATCCCATGGCGGGCCCGCAGGGTACGGCGGGCCAGCTCCGGCTCCGCCACGGGCATGAAATGCTCGGAGATGCCGCCGTGGATGGCCACGACCCGCGACGGGTCGATGCCCAGCAGGTCGATGGCGTCGCGCCGGCTGGCCTCCGAAATGGCCAGCAGAAGGTCGGCTTGGTGCAGCCAGGCTGCGCGGTGGCGGTACCAGCGCTCCAGCCCCAGACCCTGGAAGTAATGCTCCGGAAAACGCACCGGAATGAGGTCGTAGAGCGTCGCCGAGAGCACCTGCCCCGCCGGACGCCCGGCGGGCGGCGGCAGAGGCACCCGGTCGCCGCAGCCCTCGAAGACATGCGACACATGCACGACGTCCGGGCGCACCGCGTTCACCGCCGACCGGTACAAGAGACCGTCCAGCGCGTCGCGCTCGCCGCCGTCGTAATCCCGTCCTACCCCCCACTCGGGCAGAGGGGGAGCCTGCACAAGGCGGGATTGCCCAACCGCCTCCGTCTCCAGACGGTGGGGATGGTGCTCCGACACGAAGCCGAACAGGTCGCGCGCACCGCGCAGTTCCGCCATCGCCTCGAACAGCGCCTTCGAATAGCGCCCGACCCCCCGACGCGCCGACCCCACCGTCTGGCAGGCCTGCAGATCCACCAGAAGCCGCGTCGTGCGCCGGTCAACCTTACCCATCAATCCGTCTCCCCAAATCCCAAACCAGCATCGAGCGCGTCAGCAACGCCGATGTGTCCCGGCTGTCGATGGTCATGTCCACCGGTTCGGAATGGGCAGGAAAGCCAGCTGGCCTGCTGGTGGCGGCAGGGGATACGGCAACCGCGTTGACCGCTGGCGCGACGGAAACCGGCCGGTTCATCCGCTCGTAAATGCGGCGGATCAGGGAGTTTCCGACCAGGACACGGAACAGGCCCGGCATCCACCACCGCACGGCTTTGGCGCTCCGGCGCGCCAGAGCACCCAAAACCCGCCTTAGCAATGTCCGGCTCCGCCTGTACCCCAGAGGCACAGCGCTGCGCCAGAAGCGCAGCGGCGCCGTCAAACGCCAGGAAAAGCTGCCACGAAGCGATTGCAGAGTACGGGTCAGCTCGTCAGCAAGGGCCCACCAGTGCTGGTTTTCCTGGCTCAGCTCGGCCAACCTTGCTTGGAGGCGTTCGATCTCCCCCCGAACCCCGGCCAATTCACCCTCCAGCGCGGCGATGCGCTCCCGGGCTTTCCCGGTCTGGGCGCCCCGCTCTTCCGCGAGCTTGCGAACACGATCCAACTCCGCCTCGACCCGGACGCTGTGTTCACCTCGCTCGTCAACAAGCTTGCGGACGCGATCCAGTTCGGCCTCGACCCGGCTCCCGTACTTGCCTCGCTCTTCCGCGAGATTGCGGACGCGGTCCAGCTCCGCCTCGACCCGGGCGAGTTCCGCCTCGGCCGCAGCGCCGTGGTTACGCGCGATCACCAGTTCATGGGGGACGAAACGGTCGAAGACGTTCGGCGGCTTGCGGAACGCTTCGCCCAGTTCGGCGTGTTCGCGCGCCACGTAAAACTGGTTCAGCCCGTCGAAATAGACCTGATCATACCCCCGGTCGGTCAGCAGAGAGGACCACAGATGGTGGTTCTCCTCTTCCGACATGGGAGCAGTCGCCTCGACCAGGATGATCCAGGGACGGTAGGCTTCAAGCGCGATGCTGGCCAGGACCTGCCGCTCCGCCCCCTCGACGTCCACCTTTAGGAAATGGACGTCGCCGACCTTGTAGTCCCGGCAGATCGACTCCAAGGTCAGGGCCGGCACGAAGAGCTCCCGCGTCTCGAAGCCGCTCTCGCGGTGACGGTCGGCAACGTCGCCGCTGGCGGTCGATAGGCCTGATCCCAGAACATCGAAGAGCTTCAAGATGCCCGGCTGGTCGGTCACCGCGACCTTCAGGTTGATGTCCTCGGGCCGTTCTTCGGTCAAGCGTTCGTACCAAGCGTCGATGGGCTCGATGTTGATCCCGCGCCAACCCCGCTCGTAAAACGCCTTGGTCACCGAATACTGGACCGGGTCGTTCGCACCGACGTCGATGTAGAACCCCTTCTCGACGCCCTTGAGGGCGCGATGAAGCATCACGTCCTCATAGTTTTGCGCGTAAGAAATGAATGTCATATCCGGTTCACCCCAATCTCGGGTTCCATCCAATTGCATCCTGCAAAATGTCGGCGGGTCATGTTTGCTACATTAAAGATTAGAGCAAGATCCCGCCACTCATAATTATTCACTAGATGTGTGTCAGTGCTGACCAGAGCTGTCGATACCGAGTAACTTCCCACCCCGAAATTGAGAGGAAATGCAAATGAATACTCCACACATTCACCAGGAAGCATGTCGAGCAAAGGCATATCCTGCAAATGGGTGTTGGTTCCGAATATGACTTGACCCAGCCGATCCTTGATCATGTAGCCCAGAACCAGACGCGGGATCGGTGCATGGATGCGGACACGCACCCGCAGGGTCACATTGGTTCCGACATCCACGAGTTCGACCGGTCTTCCATCGGGACCAAGAAGGGCGATGTCTTCCACGGTCGCTTCTCCGGTCCCCGATACGGTCTGCACCCGGCCATCGTCCAGGGTCTGCTGGGTGACGGTGCCGGCTTCCCGTTCCGCAATCAGGGCGTTGTAGAGATCAGCGATTTCCTCGGGCGTCCCGTCGCGCAGCAGCCGGCCCTTCTCCAGAAGGATAGCCCGGTCACAGATCGACTGAATGGCCCCCTTGTCGTGAGAGACCAGAAGCAAGCTTGTGCCCTGCTTCTGGAAAGCCCGGATCCGGTCGAAGCTCTTGTGCTGGAAATAGGCGTCGCCCACCGACAAGGCTTCGTCGACAATCAGAAGGTCAGGCCGGACGGCCGTCGCCACCGCGAAGGCGACGCGCATTTGCATGCCGCTGGAATAGGTGCGGGTCGGCTGGTCGAAATAGTCGCCGATTTCTGCGAAGTCCTCGATTCCGCCGATCATTCGGTCGATGTCGGCATGGCTGAAACCGACCAGACCGGCGGCATGGTAGACGTTTTGTCGGCCGGTCAGGTCGGGACTGAACCCCATGCCCAGTTCCAGGATCGCTGCAACCCGGCCCTGCGAATGGACACTGCCTTCGGTGGGCCGGGTCGTTCCGGTGATCAGCTTCAACAGGGTGCTTTTGCCGGCCCCGTTCTGACCGATGATCCCGACCGCCTCGCCCCGCCCTACCGAAAAGGACACGCCGCGCAGAGCCCAATATTCGGCGCGCGGCCTGACCGGCACCGAAAACCACGACAGGATGCGGCGCAGTTCGCTGCCGTACTGCCGATACGCCTTGCCGAGGTTGTGAACATGGAGTTCCCCGCTCATAGGACGTCCACCATCTCGGCACTGGCCTTCCGGAACATGAAAAGCGACAACGCCAGCAAAAACAGCGCCAGCACGCCGATGATACCAAGCTGCTGCCAGTCGGGACTGCGGTTGTACAGCAGGACATCATGATAGCCGGTGATGATATGGAACAAGGGATTAGAGGGCAACCAAGCCCTGTATTCGGGTGGGATAATGTTTTCCATATAAACAATTGGCGTAAACCAGAAAAGGAGCTGCAAAATCACCGGAACGACTTGGCCTATGTCGCGCAGGAACACGTTCAAAACCCCGCAGATCAACCCGATGCCGAGCGCCAGTGCTATGTTCACGACGACCAGCAGGGGCATCCAGAGCAGTGCCGTCCCGGGAAGATTGCCCAGAACGCCGAAGATCATAATGATGGCCAGGAACAGCAGGAAATTGTTGAACAACGCGCTGCCGGCCACGATCAGGGGCAGCGTGATTTTCGGGAATACCAGCTTCTTGAGGAGATTCCCGTTATCGATGAACAGCGTCAGACAGCGGGTCACGACTTCCGTGAAAAGCGACCATGCCAGTATGCCGGACATCAGATAGATCGGGTAAGCGTACTGGCTGTCGATTCCGGGGATTTTGGAAGCAAGGACGGCGGAAAGAATAAAGGCAAAGATCGCAACCTGAACCAACGGGTTCAATATCATCCAGGCGCCACCAAGACGGCTGCGAATAAACTTGGTGGAAAAGTCGGTTTTTATTGAGGAGAAAATAAAATAACGATATTGCCACGCACCCAACAACATGGCGTTCATATGGTATTCCTCTTGAGGCCTTTAAATTCCGGGGCGGCACATTGCCTGAAAATCCAGCCGCCAGGGAAACGACGTTTCGGCGAAGGCATACCAGGGAAGGCCGTGGATAGTCAAGTTGGCGGGGCGCGGCGCCCCTCGCCGGCCATGCCGGCCAAGCTCCCAGCCGCCCGGCCTGGAAGGGCGCGAAGCAGGGCGTGGCGCAATACGGACAGTCAAACGGCCGCACTTCTGCTATGAACAGCCCTGCGACGATCCGGTTCTTGCCCTGGCACGCTTCGCACCATTGCCTCATGGTCATCCTCGATTTGGATTCGCGCCCTCCATGACCGACATCATCCCCCGGCCTTTCGATGGACAGCCCCTCGGCGACACCCTGTCGGGAGACCTGGGGGCGGGCTCACCGGCGCACGCGTGGCACTTCCATGGACGGCTGGACGCGATCGCGGGGACGCTTCTGTCCGGCTGGGTCCTGTCGACGGCCTCCCCGCACGCCCCGGTGGCGTTGCGCGTCGCCGCCGGCCGGGCCGAGGCGACGATCCTTCCGGACCGCGAGGCGCCGGCCTTGAGCCGCCTGCTGGGACAGCCGGTGCGCTGCCGCTTCGCCGTGGATCTGGCCGCGCTGTTCCCCGGGGTGGATCTGACCGGCCTGCCGGTCTCCGTGCGGGTGGCCGAAAGCGGGCAGCTGCTGGAAAACGCGCCGCAGACGGTCGCCGGGCCCCGCGCGGTGGTCGCCCATGTGGACCGGATGGAGGGACAGCGCATCCTGGGCTGGGCGGTCAACACGCAGGACGAGGGCGAGGCGGTCGAGGTCGAGGTCCTGGTGGACGGCCACCCGATCGCCCGCATCGTCGCCAACCAGCAGCGCCGGGACCTGCTGGCGCGCTTCACCACCTGCGACCACGGCTTCGAGTCCGCCGTGCCGGGTCTGTCGGGAACGGAGCTGAGCCTGCGCGACCGGCGCAGCGGCGCCGTCGTCTTCGGTCCCATCCCGATCGTCCTGGACGAGGTGCGGGCCAGCCGCAGCGGCGCCTTGGCCGACCGGCTGGACGGGCTGGCCGCGCTGCTGGAGGAGATCCGGACCGACCTGCCCCGCCAACGGCGCCTGGCCGCCTATCCGATCGCCGATTACGCCGCCTATCACCGCGAGCACGGGGCGGAAACCGCCGGCCGGCGGGCCCGGCTCGCCCCGCGGGCGGCGGCCTTGGGCCAGGACGGCCCTCTGTTCTCGGTGGTGATGCCGGTCTGCGACCCGCCGCTGTGGATGCTCGCCGAGGCCATCGAGTCCGTGCGCCGCCAGCTCTATGGCCGGTGGGAGCTGTGCATCGCCGACGACGCCTCGCGCAGCGACGCCGTGCGCGCCCTGCTGCGCGACGAGTCGGCCCGCGATTCCCGCATCCGGGTGTCCTTCGCGGCCGCGCGGCAAGGCGTGTGCGCCGCCACCAACCGGGCGATCGGTCTGGCCGGCGGCGATTACGTCGCCTTCCTCGACCACGATGACCGTCTGTCCTTCGACGCTCTGCTGCGCATGGCGGAGGCCATCGGGGAAAGCCGCGCCCCCGTGCTGTACAGCGACGAGGACCGCATCGCCCCGGATGGCCGCCATGTCGATCCGGCGCTGAAGCCGGACCTCGATCCGGAGCTTCTCCAGTCGGTCAACCACGTTTGCCACCTTCTGGTGGTGAAGCGGGCGCTGCTGGGCGAACTCGGCGGCCTGCGGCCGGGATTCGAAGGCGTGCAGGACCACGACCTCGTCCTGCGGCTGCTGGAGCGGGTGGGAGCCGCCGGCATCCGCCACGTGCCGCGGGTGCTCTATCACTGGCGCATCAACCCGTCGTCGCTGTCCGGCCAAGGCGGCAACGACGCGGCCATCCTGGACGGCATCGGGCGCTGCGTGCGCGAGCATCTGGCCCGGCTCGGCCGGCGGGCCACGGTCACCGCCGATCTTGAGACGTTCCGGGCATCGGGCGGGCTGTTCCACGCCCGCGTGCGCCCTGCCCTGCCCTGCCCGGCGCCGATGGTGTCCATCGTCGTGCCGACCAAGGACGCGGTGGATCTTGTGCGCGACTGCGTCGGCAGCCTGCTGTCCCGGACCGTGTATCCGAATTTCGAGGTCGTTCTGGTCGACCACGACAGCGCCGAGCCGCAGTCCCGTCCCTTTTTCAACACGCTCGCCCGCGACCCGCGGGTCCGCGTGGCGGATTTCCATGGCCCCTTCAACTGGGCGGCGATCAACAACGCGGCGGCGGCGGGGTGCCGCGGCGATGTCCTGTGCTTCCTCAACAACGACATCGTGGTGACCGAACCCGACTGGTTGTCCGAGATGGTGGGGCGCCTGGCCCAGCCGGGAGTGGGAGCGGTCGGCGCGAAGCTGCTCTACCCCAACGGCACGGTGCAGCACGCCGGCGTGGTCCTGGGGGCGGGCGGAACCGCCGACCATGCCTTCGCCGGGCTGCCCGGCGACGCGCCCGGGCATCTCGGCCAGGCGATTCTGCCACGCACGGTGTCGGCGGTGACCGGCGCCTGCCTTGTCACGTCGCGCACCGCCTTCCAGGCCGTCGGCGGCTTCGACATGGTGCACCTGCCGGTGGCCTACGCCGACGTGGATTACTGCCTGAAGATCCAGCAGGCGGGGTTGCGCGTGCTGTGGACGCCTTACGCCCGGCTGCTCCACCTGGAAACCCAGACCCGCGGCGCTGACGACACGGCGGAGAAGGCGGCCCGGCTGGCGGTCGAGGCCGGACGGCTGCGCGCCCGCTGGGGCGGCCTGAGCGCCGATCCCTTCTACAACCCCCATTTCGAACCGCTGGGCCCCACCTACGGGCTGCTGCGCCCGCAGCCGGACTGAGCTGACGCCGCGGCCCGAAGCGGGCTCAACCGCGCCGTGCCGCCTGGAGAAGATCCACGAGGCGCGGCGCCATGCGGTCGAGGGAGTAGAGCGCCTCCACCCGCGCCCGCCCGGCGGTGCCCATGCGGCGGCGCAGGTCCGGATCGGCGGCAAGCCGGCCCAGCGCCATCGTCCAGTCCTCCGGCGTCGTCGCCAGGAAGCCGTTGACGCCGTGTTCCACGATGTCGCGGTTCATGCCCACGGGGGAGGCCACCACCGGCTTGCCGCAGGCCATGTACTGGATGAGCTTGTAGCCGCACTTGCCGCGCTCCCACGGCGTGTCCGACAGCGGCATGACGCCGACGTCGAATCCGGCGATGCGCCGGCTTTCCGTTTCCTCCTCCCAGAGATAACGGTCGGGACGCAAAGCCCCCAGCGCCGCGGGCGAAGCCCCCACCAGGCTGATCCGCACGCCTTCGGTCTCCATCACATCGCGCAAGGGGCCGGCGATGAGATCCAGGTAATGCTCCGTGATGGGGGAGCCGATCCAGCCGACCACCATGGGCCGACTGGGCTCGGTGGGCGACGGAACCGGGTAATGGTCGAGGTCGACCACGGTCGGCAGGATCTCCACATGGCGGGCGCCCGCCGACTCCGCGCGCCCGGCCAGATAGCCGTTGCCAACGGTGACCAGCGCCGCCCGCCGCATGAGCCGGTCGAGCTTGTCGCCGAGCAGGCGGCGCACCGGCCACCAGCGGCTGAGGTCGTAGCGATGGAACCAAGCGTCGTCGAAATCCAACACATAGGGCGGAGCCGCGTTGAGCAGGGCGCTCTCACCGCCATAGGGCAACCAGGGCAGAACCTCCTTCTCGATCCACAGCAGATCGAAGGAGCGCGTGTCGCAGAAGCGGCGGACGCGGTCCAAGTACCCCTGAGCGACGCTGCGAAAAGGCCTCGGCCGGCCGGCGTAGAGCGCTTCCAGGTACGAGTCGGACAGCAGCGGCATCGTCTCGACGGACATGCCGGCACGCTCCAGCGCCGGCATGAACTGATAATGCCGCAGGCGGCTGCTGGGTCCCCGAAGACCGTACCGGGACAGCAGGAGGATGCGCATGGCCGGGAGCGGTGTCTTTTCTGGCAATGACAAGGCGGTTGCCGTGTTGCGAAGCGGGGCGACGGGCCGGGACCGGATCCTTCGCCGGATGGCTTCGACCGGCCCCGCAAGGCGGAACGTCTCCCTTGATAACACCCCGAGCACGGCTTGGAATGAAATTCCAAGGCATCTTCCTTAAAGTCGCCCGGCAAATCCACTGACATTTCTGCAGGATGAAGGAATTGCCGTGCAGCACCGCTTCCGTTGGAAAAATGGTTTGCAGGTTGCAGAATTCCCAATCCATAGCCGAACTAAGAAACCTGGAATCTGATTAGCCGGAGGAGATCCACAGTAAATCAAAAGTATCACTCCATAACATTTTATGAGTTCTATGCCAAACCCAACGGCAGGCCCCATGCGTCAATTTCATATATTTTCCATTGACGTTGCCAAACGGAAAGCTGAAGCAACCTGTTTTGGTGATAAATTTTCTTGGCACTCCATCTGTCGATGGCATTGTTCCCGAGTCATATGGATACAAGGCGAGCATTGAACTGGAGAATAGACATCAAGCAGTCTTGGAGAGAAGCTTCCCCAAACGCGGGGGGAATGACGACCTCCATGAATACTTACACCTGGAATACCGAACATTGCTGCCAAGTGTTTGGGACCGCTATCTATTCCCACAAAGGAGCTGGCACCAGCAATGCAGACCATTAGCTCAATGTCTGTCAAGGCTCCAGCTAGATTTACAACCGGAATGCCGCGTTGAGCAACACTATCAGCGATTTCCGAGCAGCGTGCCGCTTCACCTGGAACGCCGATCAACACAATGCGCAAGCCCGAAATTTGATGAATTTCGGAAATAGCCTCTTGCATAAACCTAACAGTTGGCGAGCGAACGTCATTATCCGGCCCAACCTGGACAACGCAATATTTCTCTCCAAGAATTTTTTTAAGCAGAGGGGACAACACATCTTTCCATCTTTCGATAAATTCTATTGGGTTTCGCAGATTATTTGAAAATGTACTGTTTGATATAGACATTCTTTCAATTAGCCCCATAATTTGCTCAGAAATATGGATTCTCTGCTCCTGACCAGGAACCCCCGGCTCCGGGTAATCTCTAGATATTTCAAGATCAAACATCATGCCTTTCGTACGGAATCCGATTTTTACGAAAGCCTTGCATTCTGAAAGAATGTTCCTGTTCTGATCGTCGATTCGGAGTTCTGTCGCGAGATCCCAACTCCGGTCACCGCGTAGAATAATGTTTCTATCTGTCAAGATTTCATCTGCAATCCCTAGAGCATGAGCAATCATGCCGGTGTAAGGTGTCGCCAACAGTGTTATATGGGCATTTGGTATAATTTTTCTCAGGTGCTCAATAGGCTTAATTGCCGTAATAACATCTCCCATTGCATCTATCTTGATCACAAGAGCAGATTTTATCAACGCGGGATCAAATGTAATTCCATTTGAATTAATATAGACAAGCTGATTCCTTTGATGCGCTTCTAGAGATATATTCTCTCTGCTAATTACTTCTTGAGATGCTAGTTGATCGGATAATATACCTTTTTGGAACCCACCAATCGCAATACCATCAATATCCTCAAAAATATCCTCGAAAGCATCTTGAGGGGACATTGAGCAAGAGAATCGTCCAATTGCCTCAAGCAATCTTGGGATATCCGAAGAATTTCTAACCAGATTAATGCAGTAAACTCCGTTACCGGATTCGTCATCAGGCGGCACCTGTTCTGTCGCACCAAATACACTGGAAAACGACATAGTACTTCTATCAATCGGAAGCGGTCGGTATCGGTAAACAGATTTGTTCTGCCCCATCAAACCCCGAGCAGCGAACTGCAGCTCTTGAAGCTCCATCTGCATCTGCCTCCAATCCGCTAGAAAGACGGACAGAATCTTTGGAAAATCATTAGAAGCAGCTCCACGATCAACAAATGCCTTCAGGTCTGAAAAGGAGCGAATCCTTAAATGTTCAGCTTCCTTCGCAAAACCAAAATTTAGGTGATCGCGAATTTCCTTTGTTGTATAGAGAGATACATCGCTGAAGTAATTAGACATCCAACGCAACTTTGCAAGGAGAGTTGATATTTCCTTAGGACTTTTATTGTCAATCAATTTCTCATTAAGTATATAATAAACAGCATTGGATGCTGATCTTTTCCTTAAATTCAAGAAAAAGCTCTTAAGGGAGATGCTCTCATTAGCCAATGAGCGCTTCAGTATCTCAGGAAATTTCTCTGTACTATTTCCAGAAAAATGAAAAACTAGAGAACGCTGCTCGCCAGATTTTGCTGTAATCTCCAGTTCAAACTTTATCAGTTCTGCGTCATTATCCTTTGGTATCATATAGAAATCAAACTCGAATCCACAATTAATATTGTAATCTAGTCCACCAGATTGTATTGCCGTTTCATGATGACAGGGAAGCCCATAAGTTGCTTCTCCCAGAACCACACCCCTGTAAATGACTTTAATAGATTCGATGCCACTGCGAGACAAAGCCCATCCGACTACCTTGCTTGAGAACGGCATATAGGACATAGGATGCTCTGTGTACTGAAAAGGATGAAGAACTACTGCTTTTATTTCATCATCTCTCATCATGACTCTTCCTTCACCTGATTCTTTTTTTGACAGAAGACAGTCCGATTAGCTATCTAAAATAGCGAACAGCACAAGACTCCCCTTACATCTCGCATTCTCTTTCTGCCAACATCCACCTCTTCGAAAAAAGTCCAATCGATTTCAATTTTCAGTAATATTTTTAATAATTATAATGAGGGAGATGGCATTTCAGTGCAATTTTTGGGGAATTATCACTCCCTTTTATGAAGAATTCCAGCTCAGAAACACCCTAGATGTACTGATCAAAACCTTTCTTGGACCGATAAAAATCAGCGGTTTGAGTCCACCGAGGCGAGGCTTTGATCCGCACTTTTAGTAGTTAGTATTCCGTCTTTTGGGCAACACGCTCTTCCACCCTGTCGCACAACAGATGGTAGAGGCAGATGTGGGCTTCCTGAATGTGCGGCGTCACGCGCGAGGGGACGTCGAGCAGAACGTCACACAATTCTGCCATGGCGCCGCCGCCCTGGCCGGTCAGGCCGACCGTGGCCATGCCCATCTCGCGCGCCACATGCAGAGCCGCGATGACGTTCTTCGAGTTGCCGCTCGTCGAGATGCCGATGAAGACGCCGCCCTGGCGGCCATGCGCCTCGACCTGGCGGGAGAAGACGGTCTCATAGTCGTAATCGTTGGCCCAGGCGGTCAGCACCGCGGGGTTGGCCGAGAGGGCGACCACGTTGAGGCCGCGCCGCTCGCGCCGGAAACGGCCGACCAGCTCGCCGGCGATGTGCATGGCATCGCTGGCCGAACCGCCGTTGCCGCACACCAGCACCGGCAGTCCCTCGGTCAGCGCCGCGGCGGTGAGATCGACCGCGCGGTCAAGCGCGCCGTCCAACCCATGCTCCTGGGTGGCGCGCAGGAGGGCGATGGTTTCGTCAAGATAGGCGGAAAGGGTCACGGGATCGGCCTTATCGCAAGCGGTGAGGTCAGGAAACGAGGCGGATGCGTTCGACGGTGCGGGTGGTGCTGAAGCCGTCCTTGAGGTCGGCCAGCAGCACCGTGCCGCCGTAGGATTGGACCAGATCGGCGCCGACCACCTGGTCTACGCGATAATCGGCCCCCTTCACCAGCACATCCGGGCGGATGGCGTCGATCAGTTCCATCGGCGTGTCCTCTCCGAACAGAACGACCAGATCCACCATTCCCAGCGAGGCCAGCACCGCGGCCCGCGCCAGCTCGGACTGAATCGGCCGGGTCGGCCCCTTCAGCCGCTGCACGGACTCGTCCGTGTTGATGCCGACGACGAGCCGGTCGCAGCCGCCCCGCGCCTGCCGCAGCAGGGAGAGGTGGCCGGGGTGCAGCAGGTCGAAGCAGCCGTTGGTGAAACCAACCTTCAGCCCCTGGCGGCGCCAGCGTCCGGCCACCGCGGCGGCCTCGTGGCGCAGGACGATCTTGCGGTCGCTCTCGTCCATCTCCTGCCGGCGGGTGATGGCGGCCAGCTCGTCCCGGGTCACCTGGGAGGTCCCCAGCTTGCCCACCACAATGCCGGCCGCGGCGTTCGCCAGACGGGCGGCGTCCGGCAGGGCGACGCCCCGCGCCAGGGCGCAGGCGAGCGTGGCCACCACCGTGTCGCCGGCGCCGGAGACGTCGAACACCTCGCGCGCGATGGTCGGCAGGTGCACATGGTCGTCCGCGGTGATCACGGTCATGCCCTGCTCGCTGCGGGTCGCCACCACCGCCTTCAGCCGGTGGCGGGCGATCAGGGTCCGCCCGGCGACGACCACCGCCTGGTCTCCGTCGCACGGCATGCCGGTGGCCTCGCGCAGTTCGCGCAGGTTCGGCGTCACCACGTCGGCCCCCTCATAACGCGCGTAGTCGCGCCCCTTGGGATCGACGATCACGGTCCGGCCGGCCGCGCGCGCCAGGGCGATCAGCCGCGTCGGCATGTCGCCCGCCAGCACGCCCTTGGCGTAGTCGGACAGCAGGAGCACATCGGCCTCGCCAAGCGCGGCTGTGGCAGCCTCCAGCAGGCCTTCCCGCTCACGCGCCGACGGCGGGCCGACCCGCTCCTCGTCCAGGCGGACAACCTGCTGCTGGCGGGCGGTGATGCGGGTCTTGAGAATGGTCGGGCGATCCCCGGACTCGACCAGACGGTCCATTCCGCCCAGGCCGGACACGAGCCGTCGCACGCAGGCCCCGGCACCATCCGCGCCGATCAGCCCGACGAGCAGGGCCGAACCGCCGAGCGAGGCGACGTTCGCCGCGACGTTGCCGGCTCCGCCCAGCATCTCCTCGGTGCGGTCGAGCTTGACCACGGGAACCGGGGCTTCGGGGGAGATCCGCTCGATGTCGCCGTAAACGAAGCGGTCCAACATCACGTCCCCGACCACGGCGACACGCGCCGTCCCCAGGCCGTCGACGATGTCCGTAAGGTATGCCGTCATGATTCCCCCAATCTCGGGTCCGCGCCGCACTGTCCGTTCGTCACCGGTACGGATCGGGCTGGGATAGGAAGCTCTGCACGTAGTCCGTCACGCCCTCTTCCAACGGGGTCATGGGCTGGTCGTAGCCGATGGCCCGCAGGCAGCCGAGATCGGCCTGCGTGTAGTATTGATAGCGGTCGCGCAGAACCTCGGGCATGTCGACGTATTCGATCGACGGTTCGCGGCCGGCCGCGCGGTAGAGCGCCTCGATCAGGTCGCGGAAGGAACGCGCCTCGCCGCTGCCGACGTTGAAGATGCCGCTGGCTTCGGGATGATCCAGGAACCAGCGCACGACCGACACGCAGTCCCGCACATAGACGAAGTCGCGCAGCTGCCCGCCATGCGCATAGTCCGGACGGTGCGACTTGAACAGGCGAACGGTGTCCCCCACCGCCGCCGCCGCGTGGTTCTTGGCCACCACGCTCATCATGTCGCCCTTGTGGTATTCGTTCGGGCCATAGACGTTGAAGAACTTCAGCCCGACCCACTGCGGCGGCCGCGGCCGGCCGCGGCGCACCAGATCGACGATCCGGCGGTCGAAGGCGTGCTTGGACCAGCCATAGGCGTTGAGCGGACGAAGCTCGGCCAGGGCCGCCGGGTCGTTGTCATCCACGAACCCCCGCGCACCGTCGCCGTAGGTGGCGGCCGAGGAGGCGTAGATCAGCGGCACGCCGCCGGCGGCGCACCATTCCCAAAGATGGGCCGAGAATTTTATGTTCGTGTCGACGATCAGATCGACGTCGGTGGCGGTCGTCGCGGAAATGGCCCCCATATGGACCACCGCGCGCACGGTGCCCGCCGTACGGTCAAGGAAAGCCGGAAGCTCCGCCGGCGCCACGAAATCCGCCACCAGATGCTTGGCGAGATTCCGCCACTTCTGGCCGCTGCGCAGCCGGTCGCAGACCACGATCTCACAGTCGTTCCAGCCGTGCAGGGCGGCGGCGATGTTCGAGCCGATGAAGCCGGCTCCCCCGGTGACGATGATGATGTCAGTCATGAACGGACCATAGATACCGGGGGTGTTGCCCAAGGTGACCGGCCGATGCCCCCGCTTGAGGTGCCAAGGCAGCCTTTATGAGGAGGAACTTCATATACCATCTGGTTGGCCGCCCGTCTTCTGGCTTTGCAGCATCGCTGTCCAATTCACCCGGCAGACGGGAAGAAAGGCGCGTCGAGCGTCCTTTTCTTCCATACCCTGGCCACATCCGGTTGCCATGCGGCAACCGGATCGGCGCGCCCCATACCGCCAACGCACTGTTGACACTTCGTTAATTGAAAAACCGTTGCCCAGCTCTCTTCCGAGCCGGCTGTGGACCGGCGACGGAGCCTCCCCCTGCCCCCGCATCCATTGGGCGCAGAAGAAGGCCGCCGCCGCTCCTTTGGATTCCCGACCCTCAGGTCGTCTGGCCGGTCTCCGAGACCGAGGGCTGCTTCGCAGACGATGGAGCCGCTTTCCAGTCGGCGGCCCGTGGCTTCTTGGCCAATGAGGCGGCCATCATGCCATCCTTCTCCGAAGCCTCCCCGTTGGCCTCGGAGCGGATTTCAGAAAGGACCTCGAGCCCAGCCCCGGATTCCGCCTTCGGCTGCGTCCCGTTGTGATGGACTCCGTTGTGCTGGGCCGCAGCGGCGGGCTGATGCCATTCGATGCCGACGAGGAGAACGCCGAGGCACCGGAAGTCCGAGCCAAGCCCGACATCCTGCGGAACCAGCGCGCTGTCCGTAACCAGGGACACCTTCATGAGGCTCCCGGCCCGGCCCGTTCCGGACGGCAACTCGACGGGTACGGCCTGCGCGTCCATGTGCGACATCGTCCGGCTGGTCACGACGACGTCGTCGATCAGGACATCGACCCGCGCCTGACCTTGATGACCGGCAGAGACCGCGGCGCAATGCAGCGTCATGCGGGAGCCCGGGCGCATATCCGTGGGGATCGCGATCCAGATGTCTCCACGCTCCCCGTTGGTCCAACGGCCGAGCGCCTCCCTGACATGCCAGTTGGGGAACAGGGCGACCCGCTCCAGCGCCTCGTCGGACGCGGCCAGGAAGGCCTTTTCCGGCAGGGTGGCCAAGCGTTTCAGCTCCACCTCGGCGACCCGAAGGCCAAGCAGGCGGCGGTCGCCGGACATGCCCAAGCGCTGCGGGCTGACGGCCGCGTTCCGACGGAACGCGATCGTGATCTCCTTGCTCCCCTGCGGCAGCGCGGAACCGAGACCGAGGGGCACGATCCGCGACACCAAGCCGACATTCGGAGCGGTCAGATCGACCGGAACCGCGATGTCGGTGCCTTCGACGGCGATTGTGGCCTTGTCGTCCGGCTTGCCCGTCGACAGCGCCGCGACCTCCAGCAACAGAAGCTCGTTCCGGCCCTCGATGTTCACGGTGCAATCGAGACGCCCAAGGTCGCCGATCGACCAGACGCCCTGCTCCTCCGCCGCGTACCAACCCCAGGGCATGAACGCCCGCTGGACCGCCGCGTTGGCCGAGGACAGCACGACGCTCCGCCCGCTCGGCAGTTCGGGGATGGTGCGCTGGGCCTGCGGAACGGGCTGGTCCAATCGGAGCTGGGCGATCACGAATTCGCCCGGCCCAGCCTCCTGATTGCCGATCATCCGAGTCGACAGGAAGACGATCTCGGCGGGATCCCTCTTCAACAGGACCGCCATCGGCAGAACCATGCGCCGGGAGCTCGGCACGTCGGTCTCGATGGTCCAGCTGTCGACAAACTCGTCGTTCACCAGCACCGAGACCACAAGGCTTTCGCCAGCGGAAACGTCCGCGACGATGGCCGCCTCCAACATCGCGTCGCTTTGCGCGGACAGATCGATGGTGCCGCCCCGCAGGCGAAGGCTGCCCCTCTGGGACCGGAAGCCGTCGAAATGGACGGTCGCGGCGTCGACCGCGAGCTGCGCGTCGTCCACCGCCGCCGCCATCCAGCTGCGGTTCACCGGGTAGGCGGGACGCGCCGCGCTGAGCCTGAACGCCTGCGCGAGGTTCAGCGTGGGCGGGGCGCCGAGCGCGCCACGAAGCTCGCTGCGCGTCGCCAGCAGGTCGAGGCTGTTCGTCGTCGTCGACACCGCTTGCAGGCTGAAGCCGGTCACGCCGAGACCGAGGAGACGATGGTCTTCGGAATTCGCGACGACCTCGCTGACCTTGTATCTTTCCATCGCGGTCAACTCGATGACGATCTGCCCATCGTCGTCGATCAACCCCTTCGGAATCAGCGCCTTGCCGGCAGCGTAGGGCCAGCCGCCCCGCCCGGTCGTGGAGCGGAAATCCCAGTCGGCGACTTTCACGCCGTTGGCAACGACGCTGCAACGGTCCGTCTTGTTCGCCTTGCTGAAATGCTTGGCGATCACCGTCAGGATCAGATCCTCGTCCGGCTTCGCCGTCAGGACGACGCGAATCCTCGCCGTGCGCGAGCTTGCCCAGGCCCCCCAGCCTTCGCGCTGGAACCAGCCGCCATGACGGTAGCGCGGCACCGGCTCCTCCGCGGTGAACAGCACGAGATCGCCGAGCGTGTAAAAGTCGCGCCGGGCCGGAACCAGGGGCGTGGACAAAGCCTTCAGCATCCCCGCGGCCGTGTCCATCCACGAGGTCGGAACATACTCGTCGCGGATGCGGGCTTCCTTCGCGTCACGGGCGCTCTTCGACGTCGCGTAGTGCTGGATGGCCGCCGCCCAGAGCTTGCGGTCCAGAGGGTCGAGCAGATCGGTGAGCGTGGGGGCGATTTCCGGAACCGAGGAGCGGTTCGACGCCACGCAGATCTTGCCGTAGCTGAGGCTTTCACCGACGGGCAGCCCCCAGCCTTCGTAAAGCGACGGGTAGACCGTGAACAGGCAGGTCCGATAGAGCCAGTCGAGAAGGGCGTCGTCGACGTCGTTCAGAATATGGATGTGCCGGTTGACCAGGCGATCCTCCTGGATCGTCCGGGCCATCTCGCCGCCGTTCCACAACACCCCGCCGGCGATCACCAGATGCGGGCAGCGATCGCCCATCGTCGTCCGGAGCATGGTCCAGACGTCGTACAGAAGCCCGTAGTTCTTCCGCGCGTGGATGCCGCCGGTGGCGAGGATGAAGGGAACCTTGGAGAATTTCGCCTGGATCGCCCGGCCTTTCTCGGACATCTCCATGGCGAAGATGCCGATGGCGTCGGCCAGCCGGAACTTGCCGATCGAGCACAGGTCGAGATCCGTTTCGAGCGCAAGCGCCTCAAGGTCCGAACGCGTGTTGTCGGAATAGGCGAGCAGGCGATCCGTCGTCTGAAGCAGCGTGTTCAGGTTCGCCGTGAAGCGTCCGGAATAGCCGTCCAGGAACCAATGCGGGAACAGCACCGGGGTCAGATCGTGCATCAGCACCGACAGTTCGAGCCGGTGCTCAATGGCGAAAGTCGACAGGAAATGGACGTAGGAGGCGTTCTGCATCCAGCTGCTGCCGACCACGACGAACCGGGAGCCCGGACGGAAGGTCCCCTTCTCGATCGGGAACACGGTCGTCGCCTGGAGATAGGCGGACAGCAGGTCGCGGGCGACGATCGATTGGGGAATTTCGACGAAGCCGACCTCGACCGATCTCCACACCACGAAGCGGACCCGCACCCCCTTAGTGGCAAGAAGGGCGGTGGCCATCGAACGCTCCACCCGCACGATGCCGGACCGGGTGGTGGCGTTGTTGGCCAGGGTGGTCAGATCGAAGACGATCTCGAGGGGGTCCTGGACCTCGCCCGTCTCTGCGGCGGCCTTTTCGTTATGGACCGGCACGGGCAGCGGCGCCACGCGCGCGACGCCGGGCGGACGAATTCCGGCCGCGCGGCGCGCGGCGACCTCCTCGTAGACGTCGGTCACGGCGGTCGTGTGGACGTCCCAGGAGAAGGAGCGGGCGACATGATCCTTGAGGGATTCACGGTCGCCGTCGGACCAACCGCCTTCCCAGGCCTCCAGAACGGCCTGGCGGATGGAGGCCGGGTCGGCGGGGTCGCAGTAAAGGGCGCGATCGCCGAAATACTCCCGCTCCGACGACCGGTCGCTCAGCACCATCCGCGCACCGGCCGCGCCGGCCTCAAGCGCGGCGAGCGGGGCTCCCTCCGCCCAGCTCGGCAGGGTGAAGACGCGGGCTCCGGCGATGGCCGAGCGCAGCATTTCCGAGCCCGGCTCCAGGCGATCGATGATAAGAAGGTTCGGTCCGCCGAAGGACTTCACGAGCCGCAGATACTCCTCGTCGCCGGGATGGCCGATGAGGACGAGCGGAATGCCGGTGTCGCGCAGCGCCAGGGCGAGCAGGAGCTGGTTCTTGCGGTGCTCGATCCGGGCGACGCACAGCACATAGTCCTTCAGCCCGTAAGCCGAGCGGAACAGGTCCGGATCGCCGCAGGAGAAGAGCGCGGCATCGACCGGGTTGCGGACGATCCGGCTGACCTCGGGCAGGGAGGGCACCAGCGTCGCCGTCAGCGCGCGTTCCCGCTCGCCAAGGAAGACGAAGGCGTCCGCCGTCTCCGCCAACTCGCGCAGGGCGTCGAGGTAACCGGGCTCAGGCTCCCCGCGCAGGCCGTCCTCCGACCGCATGGCCTGACGGGTTCTGGCCCAGGCCATCGCCGCTTCCGCGTGCTCCGGCGAGGTAGCGCTGCGGAAGACGCGCAGGATGTCGGCCTGCCAGAGCCCGGCCTCGGACAGGTCGAGCATGATGGGAGAGAAGACGAACGGCTTGCCAAGCGTCGCTGCCCGGCGGGCGATCCGGACAGCCGAAACCGGCGGCCACACATTGTAGGCGTGGACCAGATCGTAGCGGGGCAGGTCGACCGTCGGATAGCGAAGCGCGGCCGCCTCGATATCCTTCTGCCGCAGGGCCTGGGCGGTGCGCGGAATACGGACGCTGGGGCCCCCGATGACGGTGCTCTCCAGCCCATGGCTCAGCAGGGCGACGGAACGGACCCGGCGGCACGAGACCGGAGCGCTGGTCGGCACGAGGTTCCGCTCCGTTGCAAGGCGGCGGAACAGCGCGTCATGCCCCTCGGCCCAAGCGTCCCAGGTCATGCCGGACACGGCCTCGCGCAGGGCGAATTTCTTCTCGCGCAGGCCGCACAGAACCGCGCGCAGCGACTGCGCATCGCCGTTGTCGAAGGGAATGTGCGGAAAATCCTGAACCCACCCGGTGTTCGAACCGATCACCGGAACGCCGGAAGCCAGGGCTTCCAGGACGCACATCGGGCCGCCTTCATTGGTCGCCGGCACCAGAATGTAGTCCATGGAGCGGTAGAAGGCCGGCAGTTCCTCGTCGGTCAGCTTCAGCGCCGGTCCGGGCCACCCTTCGCCGGTGAAGTGCCACTCGATCCCCGGAATGTCCATGACCGCATTGACGAGCGCCTCTCCCTTGCGGCCCGTGTGATAGGTGCGGCCGACGACGGCGATCTTCAGGGTGGGGGCGAAGCGGTCAAGATCGACACCCGGCGAAATCACCGTGTTCGCTATGCCGGCGTCCGCCAGTATCCGCCCGGTCGCCTTCGACATGGCGATGGCCGCGTCGACGTCACGCGCCGCGGTCAGAAACCGCCCCGCCGTGGCCGGGTCCTGTTCCTGGTGCGTGAAAAGCGCCACCTCTACTGGAGAGACGCGCTCCTTACGGCATCCGTAAGTTATATAATATTGAATAGGGGAAGAGGCATCGGGCAATGTATCAAAACGAACGTAAGAAAGCCTCTTTGCAATTTCATTTGCCAGACGTTCAAGAATCCATCCACGGTCCGACAAAACGATGTGAACGAGGCGGTTCATCACACTCTCTTCTGGCAAATTTCAGATGCTCATCGACTTTAAGACGACAAAAGAACAAATGCCGTCCAATTCATTCCATACCATTCGACGATGCAGACGGTAAACAACTTTTCAAGTTGAGCCGTGAATCAAAAAATATCACAGGGAAACAAAATATGCGGGGATCAGCAAACAGGAAAAAATTCTTGATGCTGAAGCCGCGAATGGCGTAGGATCGCGTTACAAAGAGAGGAGACTCGCCCGCCCGGCACCGCCGAGGCGGGTTTTTTCGTGCCTGAGCCACATGAAAAAGGAGATTTTTATGAGAGACTTGCTGACTCATAAGGACGCTATGGGCACACCGAGCGCCGTGCTCTCCGTCTCCGATTCCCGCTACGCCCTGGTGCTCGCCGCCGGGACGGGAAAGACGGTTTCGGTGCCTAACGATGCGAAAACAGTCCTTTTTGCGTCCACCGGCCCCTTCTGGGTGCAGTATGGAGCCGCCGCGGTTCTCCCGGTGGCGGACGACGTGAGCGGCGTGGCGCCCGAACTGGCCCCCGCAGCGCGCAGACTGGACGGAACGACCTTGCTGGGGCTGGTCGCCCCGTCCGACTGCACCGTCTCCCTGACCTTCTTCGGGTGACGCCATGACCGCCCCCTATACGCTCAGCCTGATCAGCACACCGCCGGTCAATCTTACCCCCTACGCCGCCAAAGCCGACCCGAGCTTCACCGGCACGGCGACCTTCGCAGGCAGCGTGCAACTGGCAGCCGGCAGTCTCGCCGCCCCTTCACTCAGTTTTTCCAGTGACGCCGACACCGGCTTCTGCCGGCCGGCCAACGACCAGATGACGTTGGTCGCCGGTGGAGGAGCCGTGTTCCGAGCCGCCGCCGTCACCGGGCAGGTGAACAATCTGGTCGTGTTCTCCGGAGCGTCCGGCGCCCCTCCGGTCATCGCGGCGGAAGGCGCGGACGCCAACATCGGCCTGCGCCTGATGAGCAAGGGAAGCATGCAGGACTCTTCCGATATCCTGCTGCTGAACGGGGCCGGCCGATCACTCGCCCGCTTCGGCAGCGGCACTGGTGGGACCATTGTCAACTCCCTGCTCGTCCGCGCCCAATCATCCGGACAGCCGGTGCAGATTTACGCCGAAGGGAACGACGCCAGCATCGACTTGGCGCTGTATGCGAAGGGCAGCACCGGGCGCATCCGCTTCGGCACCTTCACGGTCGGCAGCGACGCACCCGTCACCGGCTTCATCGAGATCAGGGACGGTTCAGGCGCGCTGCGCAAGCTCGCCGTGATCGCCTGACACCCCACGTCAAGAGGAGCATTCACCATGGCGCTCATCAAGCCTATCCCCACGCCCTTCGGCCCCGACGCCGCTTACTGGCATATTCTGGCCTTCGAGGCCAACCGCCCCCAGGGAGCCGCCCGCACCGTCCTGGCCGGCTACGTGAATGCAGACACCCGCGCCTCCGGCTGCCGCCCGCTCGCCACCATCACGCTGGATTTGGCTGGTCCTCTCTTCCCCGGCACCGAGGAAGGCATCCGCTACACCGACCTTTACGCTGCGATCAAAGTTGCTACCAACGATCCGAACAGTCCAGCGGCGGTGCTCGCCGGAGCAATGGACGGATAAAATGACGCTTCACGCGGGATGCGGCAAAGCCGCATCCCGCTTCAAAAAAACTTCTCCACCCCCTCCACCTGCATAGATAGCAAAAGCCTCAGTGTATAAAAAATTTTTAGTGACCTTAATGACACAATGTGTTATTTAGAGGAAAAATTTTTCATTTTTAGCTCTCAAAAGGAGAGGTAAATGGATTATTTAATTGATGGAAAACTTGGATCACCTGCCGATAATGAAAAAAGAGCGCTTCTTGCTTGGGAGCAAGGAGAAGAGTTCGTAACCAGCAAGCCAGTTCTACTCTCCATAGAATCCACCTCTGTTTGCAACCTTAGATGCGTAATGTGCCCACATGCTATTGGTGCAGTGCGCCGACCAAAGCATATGGATAAGGAGGTCGCGGATAAGCTGGAAGGATTTCTTAAATCCGCGAAGAGCATTCAACTCCATGGTATCGGAGAACCTCTCCTTAGTCCAGCATTTTGGCAATTTCTTTCAGCTGTACAAGACAATCACGAAGCACATATTGAAGTGAACAGCAACGCTGTGCTCCTAACAGATACGACAATTAGCAAAATACTAGATTCAAATTTGAAAACTATAAATATATCTCTTGATGCCTGCACTCGCGAAATGTATCAGAAAATACGCGGCGAGAAATTTGAAAAAGTATCAATGAATATAAAAAGATTGTGCGACAAACGGAGGGAAAAAGTTGATTCAGAGCTTAAAATATGGCTCAACATGACAATTATGAAAGAAAACTACAAAGAAATTCCTTATTTTGTTTATTTCGCGAAAGCTATTGGAGCTGACCACACGCACTTTAACGATTTAAACGCTTTCAATGCGCATACTTTGTTAAACTGGAAAGTCGAAAGAGGAGATTTTATATTTAATTATTCAGAGCAGATGATCGACTCCGTAATAGATGAGGTTCATGAAAAACTTAAAGAAGCAAAAAGAAATGCTGAAATTCTTGGATAGGCTTTAGCATTAGCGGAAACAAGAAACTTCATTTGGAGTAAAATCAATGTCATCGCCGCGTCAATGCACAGCACCATGGTATTGGATGCAAGTTATCACAGATGGGACTGTGCGTCCTTGCTGCTTTTCAGCACAAGACATAGGAAGCCTTCATCACAGCTCAATCGAAGAGATTTGGAACGGAGATCTTATAAAAGAATTACGCCGTTTTATGCACCAAAATCGTGTGCATCCAATTTGCCAAAATGCGCCATGTAAATTTATACAAAAGAACAATGCCAAAAAAGATGCCCTTCCTCGCTTAGGAGATCGCATCTTTTTCGGAAAAATGGAGCTGGATCAATATATATGGATCGAAGGGATGGCATACTCAAGAATATTGGGGATGCTGGTCAAAAGAAAAATATGCAAAAATATCCTTTCCAAATTTTGACGACTTACTAGAGGGAAGTACTGTTGAGTATAGCATTGAGAGGCTTGAAAAGTGAATTCCAATGTTTCTATTTCTGTCATGACGAATGCCTCGGAAGCCGTGATGGCCAATTTTTCTCCATTTTGGTAATTTTCTGGTATCTGTTCCCATAAGCAAAGAAACTGCTAATCTGCCTTCCCTGGATATCACTATCGAGACCAAGCCACGTCTCAAGCCCAGCTCAGCGTGGAATCAACAATGATCAGCGGCCAATAGGCGTCGGGATAACATCCATTCATGTGCACAAAGGGCTGTCGTAAACGCACATAGGACTGCATTGGTATAAATGAATATGGAGTAGTATATTAAGTAAAAGTAAATAGATACGCTGTTTGATTAAAAAATCTTATGGCGATGCTCATAAATGAGCCAAAACAGAATAAATTTACTCTGGAGTTCCGGTCATGCCTTACAACCTTTCCATTCCAGGTCAGATGTCTGAATGGGAATTGCAGGCAATTGAAGCTGTTGCAGCGCTTGTTCCTCCCGATGGCACCATTGTCGAGATCGGTTCTCTGTTCGGTCGATCGAGCTGGGCCTGGGCGAAAAGCGCCGATCCCAGCGTCCACCGTCCATTGCATCGACCCCTGGGAGGAGAATCACGGCATCTCGGCCGATGGAGCAGGCCCTCGGGATCACCTACGGGATCGACCAGTTCCGGGCCTATCTGTCCGGACTGCCCGAACGTGAAAGCCTTGCAAGGGTACAGCCCGGACAATTTCCAGGACTGGAATCCGTCCGGTGGATCTCTTCTTTGAGGATTCGGTCCACACCAATCCTATCCTGTCCCGGAATCTGGAATTCTGGAGCCGGCACCTGCCCCCGACCGGAATTTCATGCGGGCATCGATTACCGCCCCCCGCTTTCCCGATGTGATGAACGGCGTCGACAGGCTCGCCCGGAGCCTGGAACGGGAGATCCTTGTCGTCGATACGCTCTGTGCCGTGCCTGCTGCCGCCGGTTTCGAAGGTTCCAGCCGCGAAGGCCGTGCGCGAGAAGCTGCTGACGCTCGCTGCCGAGGCTCGCACGGATGCCTTGACCCGGCCGTACGCCCACACGTTCCAACTGCGCAACAAGCCGGACACCGTCTCACCCGGCGGCACCATGCTGATCGATGTCTATGCCTGCAACGAAAAGTCGCCACCCTTGGATGGACGGCTCCGGAGCACCGGCGATCGCCGCATGTTTCCGTCCATGTGCATACCGAGCACGGAGAAACATCGGGCGCGCTGCTCCACTGCCCAAATCTCTTTCGCCCGATCGGCCGGTCACGGCGCCAGCTTTCCCGTCTGCCTCGGCCCGCTGCCTCCTGGCACCCATCAGGCGAGCGCCCGCTTGGTCCTGATCTCCGCCAGCGGTGAGGTTCTGCGAACCTTCGAAACCGAGGAGCGCTGGACGGTCCGGATGGATGGAAACGCCGCTCTTCCCACGTCATTGCGGCTTTATCAGGCCTTTCAAACCGATCGCCCCGTTAATTTCGAAAGCATCGATGCGCTGGATGTTCACGCGGCCTATCGCATCCTGCTCGGCCGGCCGCCTGAAGGCCCTCAGCAGGTGGCGAGCCATTTGGCGGCCGCCCAGACCTTGTCCGGGCTTCGACGGCGTTTCATGACGTCGCAGGAATTCATAAGCGGCAACCTGAAGCTGGCCCCGTCGCCACCGGACGTACAGCCTGCGCCTGCCACCGGGCGAGCGCACGACGAACGAACGCCCTTGGCCGACCGCCTGCCGGAGCTTCTGCGGAATGGGCTGAACGGGCTGTTCAAGCCCGTCGACCGACCCGACCAGCGGCGTGACCTCCTATCTCCTGCGCCGGTCGGCGGCACCGCTGCAGCAATCCTTCTATTTCACGCAGCCCTGCTGGAGCCGGGACGGCCGCTTCCTGTGGCTGTATTGCGCCCATCCGC
>NZ_CP022260.1:0-212500 GCF_003119195.2 Azospirillum baldaniorum
CCGAGATGTTGGCGATGGTGCTGGTGAAGGCGGCGCTGCTGGTCCCGATCCCGGTGTTGGAGGTCAGGTTCAGCGTGCCGCCGGTCAGGCTGGTGCCGTTGCCGGTCAGCAGGCTGCCACCCGCCGCCGACAGGTTGATGACGCCGCTCGCCCCGGCGTTGACCGTACCGACCGTCAGGTCGCCCGTCGTCGCGGTCAGGCTGACCGTGCCGACGCCGGTCACCGAGGTCGCGGTCATGCCGGTGCTGCTGGTGGCGGTGACGGTGCCGTTGGCGCCGAGGGTCGCCGCCGTCAGCGTGCCGGTGTTGTTGACGGTCAGATTCTTGCCGGAGCCGGTCAGGCTGGCGTCGATGGTGCCGACCGTGGTGTTGAGGTGGTGTCGCCGCCGTTGGAGCCGCTGGCGAAGGTCAGCGAGCCCGCGGTGATCGACAGCGACCGCGGCGAGGCCCCGCGGCCACCACGTCGGTGGCGCCCTTCAGGGTCAGCGCGCCCGTGCCGAGGTTGATCGCCGCGGTCGGCAGGGTCAGCACCCCGCCGGACTGCAGCAGCAGGTTGCCGCTGGTCATCGACAGGCCGGCGCTGGCGTCCAGGTTGCCGGCCGTGCGGATGTAGGCCGACCCGCCCGACCCGAGGGTGACGAGGTTGCCGGTCAGCGTCAGGGCGGCGCTGTTGATGTTGTCGACCGAGATGACCGGCGTGGTGCCGGTGGCGGTCAGGCCGGTCAGGCTCGACACGTTCATCTTGATCGGCGTGCCGGCGCCGGTGGCGGCGTCGGTGACGGTGCCGATGCTGCCGCCGTTGGCGGTCAGGCTGGCCGAATGGCCGGTCACATGGGTGCCGTTGCCGCTGCCCAGGATGGAGCCGGCGGCGGTCAGCGCGACCGCTCCGTTGGTGGTGCTGGCCGACACCGACTGGACCGTCATCGTGCCGGCAGACTCGATTGTGACCGAACCGCTGGAGGCGGTGGCCGAGGCAACGGTGACGCCGCCGGTGGAGGCGTCGGTCAGGTAGACGCTGCCGGTGGCGCTCGCCAGGGTCAGGCTGCCGGTGTGGTCTGGACCGACCGGCTGGAGGTGCCGATGCCCTTGCTGCCGGTCAACGAGGCCGAACCGCCGACGATCCGCGTCTCGGCGAGGCCGTCGTCATAGACGCCGCCGCCGGTGGAGCTGAGAGTGACCGCCCCGGTGCCGGCGTTGATGCTGCCGGCGATGATGTCGGCGTCCACCGCGGTGGAGGAGATCGTGATCGCACCACCGCCGGTGCTGGCGCTGACCACCTGGAGGCGGTCGCCGGCCTGCACTCGATCTTGCCGCCGGTCGTCGCGGCATAGGCCAGCGCGGAGGCGCCGTCGTGCTCAGATAGATGTCACCCGACCGCGCCGTTCACCTGCACCTGGGCCCCGCCAACGCCGACACGGGCGGAGGAGGTGCCGATGCCGCCGGCGCCGTTCAGCGCGACGGTCTTGCCGGTGACCGCGGAGCCGCCGTTGGCGGCCAGGATCTTGCCGCCGTTGCCTGTGGCGCTCAGCGTGACCAAGCCGTTGTTGGCGCCCGCCGTCACCGTCCCGGCGGTGATGGACCCGCCGGTCGAGGTCACGGTGATGCTGTTGCCCGCCGCGTCGGTGGCGATGGCGACGTTGGTCAGCGTGATGTTGCGCTGCCCGACACCACCACCGGACCGTTCTGGACGGCGGCCGTCAGCCCGCCCGTCAGAGACCCGGCGATGTCGAGGTAGACGCCACCCGCCCCCGTGACGTTGGTGGTCAGCGCCCGGTGCTGGACGTCGTGACCTTGAACGCCGAGTCCGCCGTTCCGATGCCGGCCCCCGCCGTCAGCGTGGCGCTGCCGGTGCCGAGGCTCAGGCTGGAGCCGCCGTTGAGTATCCGGCCGGCCGTTGCCGTCAGGGTCAGCGCCTTGGTGCTGTCGTAGGAGAGGTTGGAGACGGTCAGGTCGCCGGCCGCCGCGATCACCGTCAGGGCGCCGCCCGTGGTGACCGAGCTGAGGTTCAGCCCCGCCGCGTTCTTCACGAACAGCCCACCGGTGCCGCTGCTGGCGGTCAGGCTGGACACGTTCATGCCCAGCGCCGTGGCGTTGCTGCCGATGGCGCTGCTGTTGCCCTGCTCGTTGGTCTTCTTCTGGGCGTCCAGCTTCAGGGAGCCGGCGGTGATGGTGGAACTGTTGTTCACCGCCGTGATGCTGCCGGCGGTCGCGCTGTTGCCCGTCGCCGTCAGGCTGACCGTGCTGGAGGCGCCCGTGTTCACCGTGCCGATGGCGATGGCCCCGGGCGCCTTGAAGGTGAAGTCCAGGCCGGTGCTGTCGGTCAGCGTGGTGAAGGTGGTGGTGCCGCCGCTGTCCGTGACGTTCCAGCTCAGGTTGGCCGCCGTCAGGCTCATCGTGCCGGAGGTCGACGCCCCCGTCGTGCCCGGCGTGCGGTCGATGGTCAGCTTGTCGAGGTCGAGCGTGTCGGCAATGTTGAAGGTGCCGGGCGTCTTCAGCGTCAGGTCGGTCGTCGCGACGTTCAGCGTGGAGCCCGTGTCGGCGATGCCGCCCTTGGTGGCGGACAGCTCGACGCTGCCGCCGCTCACCAGATTGCCGCTGTTGGCGCGGATGTTGCCCTCGCCGCTGGTCAGCGACACCGTCCCGGTCGTGGTGATGGTGCCGGCCGTCAGGAGGCTGGTCCCCGAGGAGCCGGTCGACAGCTTGATCGAACCGCCGCCGGTGCTCACCACCGACTGGGCGATCAGGGCCTTGCCTTCCGACACCGCGATGCTGCCGGCGGCGCTGGCGGTCAGCGTGGTGCTGGTGGAGTTGGCCTGCGTCGAGATGGCGGAGACGTTGCCGATGGACCCGGTCGCCGTCAGGTTCACCAGATTGCTGCCGCTGATCGAACCGCTGAGGATCGAGCCGCCCTGGTTGTTGATGACCGCGTTGGCGCCGTACATGGAGATCGAGCCGAGCGCGATGTCGCCGATCGAGTTGTTCAGGGTCAGCGCACCGCCCAGGCTCATGGAGTCGATGACCGTCGAACCGTGCAGGTTGATCACGGCGCCGTTGTTGGCGTTCACCGTCAGGTTGCCGGTGGTGATGCTGATGAATTCACCCCCTTGCGCACCGACCACGTTGGAGGAGGACGTCAGGCTGGTGACGCCGGCGTTGATCTTGAGGACCGAATGGCCGTTCCCGACGATGCCGGCGTCGGCGATCAGGGCGATCGTGCCGGTCTTGCCGACGTCAAGGCCGCCGACGACCAGCTTGCGGTGGCTGTCGAAGGTGAAGCGCACGCCGCTGCGGTCAGTCAGCGCGGCCAGCACCGCTTGGGTGCTGCTCTCGGCACCGGTCAGCGCGATGGCCGAGCCGGACGTGTCGACCGAGGTCAGGCTGTAATTGCGGTCGTTGATGCTGGACGAGGTGCTCTTGATCTTGAGTGTGCCGATGCGGGTGTCGGATTCGACGTAGAGATCGCCCTTCACGTTGAAGGTCGCGGACGACGCCGACAGATGGATCTTGTTGCTGGAGGAGCCGATGCCGCCGCCGCTGCTCAGGGTCGCGGTGCCCGCGGTGATGCGGTTGGCCGGGTTGCCCGCGTTCGCCGAGGCGGCGCCCGTGATGGCGCCTGCGCTGGTCAGGTCGACGGTGCCCCAGTTCTGCGCGTTGAGCGTGCCGATGGACAACGCGTGCTGGGTGTCCAGCTTGAAGGCGAGACCGGTGGTGTCGGTCAGCTCGCTCAGCGTGGTGGTGACGCCGTCGTCCGTCATGGTGAAGACGAGCTGCGGCGCGGTGATCTGATAGGTGCCCGCACCGGTCGTCCGCGAGCTGGTCAGCGACAGCGCGGTCAGGTCCTTGCCGTTGTCCACGAAGGCGTCGGTCGCCGTGGTCAGCGCCAGCGTGTCGGCCATCGTCGCGATGTGGTTGGCGGACGACCCCGCCTGACCGATGCCGCCGGTCGCGGTGAGGGTGACCGTGCCGGCGGTCACCATCGAGCTGCCGTTGCTGAAGATGTCCTTGCCGGTGCCGGTGGTCTCGATGGTCACCTTGCGGGCGAGGCCGCTGTTGATCGTTCCCAGAGCGACGCTGTTGTCGCTCTTGAACGAGAAGTCGAGGCCGCTTGCGTCCACGACGCTGCCGAGCGTGTACTGGCTGCCGGTGTTGCTGTCGGTGAGCGCGAAGGTCAGCCCTTCCGACCGGATGTCGTAGGCGTTCTGCGCGCCGGTCGAGGCGTGCCTGACATCCAGGCTGAGGGCGTGCAGGTCGGCGCCGTTCGTCAGATAGACGTTGCGCCCGGCGATCACCTCCAGGGTCCGCGTCTCGGTCAGCAGCGGCGTGCCGGACGCCCCGATGGAGCCCCCTTCGACCGTCAGCGTCACCTTGTCCGCGCTCAGCGGCTTGGTTCCGGACTGCAGCAGCGACCCGTTGTTGGTCACCTTGATGTCCGCCGAGGAACCGGCCTTCACATCCTTCAGCGTCAGGGTGCCGGTGTTGCTGAGCGTCAGCGATCCCGTCAGATTGGCCGACAGCGTGCCGACCTGGGTGGTGAAGTAGGAGCCGCTGTTGGTGTGGCCGACGCTGGTCCCCTTCAGCGTCAGGCTGCCCGCAGTGACCGCGGCGCCGCTGCTGTTCGTGGCGCTGATGCTGGAGCTGCCGGAATTGGCGGTCAGATCGACGGTGCCGCTGTTCCCGACGTCGATCTTGGCGATCCGCAGGGCCTTGTCGTTGCTGATGTTCAGCTTCAGACCGCTCTGGGTGACGTTCGTCACCGTCAGGCCTTCCTGCAACGACGAATCGCTGAAGCTGGCGGTCAGGCCGGTCGAGCTGATGGAGTAGCTGTTGCTGCCGCCGCCGGACTTGTTGTGCCGGAAGTCCAGCGTCAGATCGGTCAGGGTTGTGTTGTTGCTGACCGTCACGTTGCCGCCCGACGCGATGGACAGCTTCTGGGTGCTGGTCTGCACCTGGTTGGTGCCGCCGACGTTGCCGTTGCCGCCGGTCGCGGTCAGGGAGACCGAGCCCGCCGTGATCGTGCCCGACCCGTTGATCGACGGACCGCCGGACGCGCCCGAAGCCGCCCCGGTGGAGGTCAGCGCCACCGAGCCGGTTGAGCTGGTGCCGGCGTCGATCGTGCCGGCCACGATGCCGCGATCCACGCTGTAGCGCAGGTCCATGCTTCCGTTGCTCGGCGTGGACAGGGCCAGCGTCTGGATGCCGCTGGCCTCCGTCACCGTGAAGCTGCGGTTGGAGCCGAGGGCGTTGAACTGATAGGTCCCCGTGGCGGTGGACGTCTTGTGCGTGACGGTGACGTCCAGCGCGGTCAGCGCGGTGTTGCTGTTGTTGATGTAGAGGTCACCGTTGCTCACCAGGGTCAGCGACGCGGCGGAGGTCTTCACCGCCCGCGTGCTGGTGCCGATGGAACCGCCGTTGGTGCCGGAGCCGTTGGCCGACAGGGTGACGGAGGACGCCGTGATGGTTCCGGCTCCCACCATGGTGATCGTCGAGTTTTCTCCGCCGCCCGCGGTGGTCAGGCTGACGGCACCGCCGCCGGCGGTGATCTGGTTGACCTCGATGTTCTTCTTGCCGACGAAGCTGAAGTTGCTGTTCTGGGCGCTCGCGATGTCGATGGCAACCTTGGTGCCGCTGTCGACCAGCGTATAGATCTGGGCACCGGTGCTGCCGATGGAGAAAGTGCTCGCGGTCGAGGAGCTGGTGGTGCTGTTCGTGCTGGTGATCGCCAGGCTGTTGAAGGCGCGCCCATTGTTGTCGACGTAGATGTCGCGTCCCGAGGTCACCGACAGGTTGCCGGTGTCGAGGCTGATGGCACCGTAGAGGGTCGAATCACCGATGGAGGAGCTGCTCCCCGCCTCCAGCGACACCTTGCCGGCGGTGATCTTGCTGCCGTTGCCGGTGTTGGTGACACCGTTGGACGAGACGATGGCGACGCTGCCGCCCGTTCCGACGCTGACGGTGCCGACCTTGACCGCGCGCGACGAATTGAAGGCGAAGTTCAGCGCCGTGCTGCTGGTGACGGTCTGGATCGTGGACTGCGACGAGCTGTCCGACAGGGTGAAGACCTGCCCGTTGACCGTGGTGATCCCGATGGTGCCGCCGGAGTAGGAGCCGCGCGTCAGCGTCAGGTCGGTCAGCGCCATCGTGCTGGTGATGCCGACGGACCCGCCCGTCGTGATCGATAGGTTCGCCGTCGCCAGATTCAGCGCGTTGGTGCCGCCGACGCTTCCATTGGCGCTCAGGATCACCTTGCCGGCAGCGATGAGCGTCGTGCTGTCCGAATCGTCCTGGATGCTGCCGCTGGTGTTCGTCAGCGTGACCGTTCCGGTGCCGTTGTTGGCGTTGACCGACCCGACGGTCATGACGCCGTTGGACTTCGTGACGGTGATGTCACCGCCGGCCGTCAGGCTGTCCAGCCCGGTCGGGCCGGTGCCCAGGCCGAGCCACATCGAACCGCCGGCGGTGGCCACGACCGTGCCGGCCTCCGCGTTCAGCGCCTTTCCGGACGTGCCGATGTTCTTCCCGGCGGTGAGGGTCACCGTCCCGGCGGAACTCGTGCGCAACGTGGCGTTGTTCGGGTTCAGAATCGAGCCGTTGGTCGCCGTGACCGTGATATCGCTGCTGGCGCTGGACGAGAAGTTGGAACCGAAGGCGATGTCGCCCCGGGTCGCCGTCACCACGATGGGATTGCCGGCGGCGCTGAAGAAGCGGCTGCCCAGCGTGATCAGGTTCTTCTGGTTGTCGACGCCCGTCGAGGTCGGCAGGGTGACGTAGATGCCGCCGTCCGACGCGCGGGCGTTCAGGACCGGGGTGACGATGTCCAGATACTCGGTGCCCGAACCGCTGCCGATCGCCTTGCTGGCGACCAGATTGACCGACCCGGCCAGCACCAGGGTGGTCTTCGTCCCGTCGTCCAGGATGGAGCCGTTCGTCGTCTCGGCGTTGAAGATGCTGTAGGTTTCGCTGGGCGAGGGCGTCCCGTTGTCGGGAAGGACGCCGTTCTTGTAAGTCAGGTCGACCCGGCCCAGCCGGATGTCGCGGTCGCCCTTGAAGGAGAAGATCTGGCCGGTGGTGTCGACCAGCGTGCGCAGCAGATAGCCGTTGGTGGCGTCGTCGGTCAGGTCGAAGGTGAAGTTCGGCGCGGTGATCGAGTAGCTGTTCACCACCGTCGTGTCCGCATGCGTGCTGGTGACGGTCAGTTCCGCCATGTCGGACAGGTTGGTGACGTGCAGGTCGCCGCCGGTGGTCAGTGTCAGCTTCGTGGCGTTGAGCGCCAGCGGAGCGTTGGCGTCGCCCACGCTGCCCGCCGCGGCGCTCAGCGTCACGGTGTCGGCGTTGATCCGCGTGTTCACGCTGCCGTCGTCGCGGATGCTGCCGGTGGTGGAGGTCAGCTTGACCGTGCCGCCCGCCCCCACCGTGGCGAGATCGCCGACGATCAGGTCGATGTCGCTGTCGAAGGTGAGGGTGGATAGCTTCGGGCTGCCGACCGCCTCCAGAATGGTCGCGGTGCCGTTGTCGCCGACCACGAAGTTGAAGTATTCGGAGGTGAGTTCCAGCGCGTTGGCGGCCCCGCCAACGTGCCGGTTCGTGATCGACAGGCCGGTCAGGATCACGCCGCTGTTGTCGAGATACAGATCCCCGACGTTGCTCAGCGTCAGCGACCCCGTGGAGGTGCGCAGATGGGTGCCGACGCTCCCGATGGCGCCGTCCGTGCTCAGGCTGATGGCGTTGGCGGACAGCCGGTTGTTCGCGTCCTTGCCCAGGATCGCCCCGCCGGTGGCCGTCACAGAGATCGCGCCGGCGGTCGTCTTGATCGTCCCCAGCGTAGCGGCGCCGCCGTTCACAGTGAGCGAGATCGACGAGCCGGTGGAGGTGATGTTGTCCACCGTCACGGCACCGGTCTGCATGACCGTGACGTTGCCCGCGTTGTTGGTGACCGTCAGCCGCTTCGCCGCGGTGTTCACCATCACGGTGGAGGTGCTGCCTCCGGCGGCGAGAGTGACGTTGTCGCCGGTGATCGTGCCGGACAAGGCGGAGATGCTGCCGTTGGCGGTCGTCAGGGTGACGTTACCGGCGGCCCCGGCATCGACCGTGGTCGCGGTGATGTCGGACACCGTGCCGTTCGCCGTGACGGCGATGCTGCTGGTCCCGTTGGCGCTGGTGATCGTCCCGATGGTGGTCGTGCCGCCGGTGGTGATCGCGACGTCGCCGTTGGTCGAGACGATGGAGCCCAGCACCGCCGAGCCCGACATCGTCAGGAAGACGCCGCCCGCGCCGGAAGTGGCGTCGATGTTGTAGGAGCCGGCGGTCAGGGCCGTGCCGCTGGTGCCGATGCTGCCGGCGGCGTTCAGGACCAGGCTGTAGGAGCTGATGGTGGTCGAGGCGTCGGCGTCGTTCAGGATGCTGCCGCCGCTGCTGGTCAGGGTCAGCGTGTTGCTGCCGATGGCCACCGCGCCGACCGTCAGGTTGCCGGTGGCCGCGACGGTGGTAAAGCCGCCGCTGGTCAGGCTGGCCAGGGTCAGCGCGCCAGTGTTCGACAGGTTGATGCCGCCGCTGCCGGCCGTGGCGGTCAGGCTGGCGCCGGCGGTGTTCAGCACCTGTGACGACGTGCCGATGGCGCCATTGCTGCCCGACGAGCCTTTGGCGGTCAGCGTCAGCGCGCCGCCGGTCAGCAGGCTCGCGCCCGTGCCGGTGATGTTGCCGGCGGTGCTGGTCAGCGCGACGGATCCCGCTCCGGCGTTGACCGTGCCGACCTGGATGTTGCGGTCGCTGCGGAAGGCGAAGCTGTTCAGGCCGCCGACCTGGCTGATCGTGTCGAGCGCGGTGCTGCCGGCCGAATCGGTGACGGTGAAGATCAGGCCCGTGGAGGCCAGGAAGAAGTGGCTGTCGACCCCGACCGTCCGGTGCGTGCTGGTGACGGAGAGGTCGGTCACCGTCTGGTCGTTGGTGACGAACAGGTTGCCGCCGGTGACCAGGGAGAGCTGGGTGCTGCTGGTCGACACCGCCGCACCGCTGGCGCCGATGGAGCCGCCGGCGGTCAGGGTGACCGGGCCGCCGACGATCCGGCCGGCGTCCAACGCGGTCAGCGACCCGCTCTCGGCCTTGACGGAGACCGCCCCGGCGCTTCCCGAGACCGGCGTGGTGTCGATCAGGTTGCCGAGCTGGACATTGTCGGTGGCCGTCAGCCGCACCGCGCCGCCACGGGTCGTCAGCTTGCCGATGTTGGTTAGGCTGCTGGCCATGCCGTTGGCTTCCAGCACGATGTCGCCGCCGTTGGTGCGGATCTCGTAGCTGGCGTCGGTGAAGGCGATGCCGCTGCTGGTCAGCGACCGCAGCGTGAAGCTGTGGCCGGCGATGGTCTGAAGATCGAGGCTGGTCTCCACCGTGATGAGGCCCGACGCCTCCAGCACGATGTTCGCGTTGCCGGCGATGCTCTCCAGCACCTGCTTCGACACCGTGTTGACGGCATCGCCGCTGCCCAGGTTGGGGTCGTTGACGCCGATCGTGCCGTCCGCCGCGGCGCCGTCCTGGCTGCCCCCGGCGGAGCTGACGATGCGCAGGCTCTCCGGATCGAGCAGGAAGGTGCCCGCCGCGCCCTTCGGCGCGGTCAGGTCGACGCTGCCGGTCAGCGTGATGTCCTTGTGGCTGGACACCTCGGCGAAGCCGCCGTCGCCACCCTCGGCACCGCCGCGGGCGGAGATCTTACCGGCGTGCTTCGTGCTTTTCTGCGACAGCACCGTCACGCTGCCGCCCTTGCCGGACTTCACCGCGTCGGCGGACAGGGTGGCGCCGGCCTCGACCGTCACCTTGTCCGACCAGGTGCCGGAACGGCCCGTCTTGCTGCCGATGGCGACCTCGCCGCCGCCCTTGCTGCCGGAGGCGTCGACGCGGGCGTTCTTCTTCACGGCGATCTCGGCGCCGGTGGCGACGACGGTGCCGCCGGTCTGCCCCTCCCCGCGCCCGCTGGCGTCGACGGTGCCGCCGATGTTGACCGTGCCGGTGTCGCCCCCGGAGAGGACGATCTTGCCGTTGGCGCTGCCGACCGAGGTGGCCTTGATGACGCCGTCGGTGTTGATGACGTTGTCGATCACGCCCTTCACGGCGCGCGCCGACAGGGTGACGCTGCCGCCCTCGGCGGCGATCTCGCCGGAATTGACGACCAGCGCCGCGACCGGCTTGCCGTCCGCGTCCTTCGCCACCGTCTTGACGGCGGAGCTGGCGTCGAAGCTGATCAGCCCGTCGCCGTGGAAGTCGAGCGTGAAGGTCTCGGCACCGCCCAGCGCCACCTTGCCCAGCTTCGCGCGGATGACGCCGGAATTGCGGACGTGCGGGGCCACCAGGGCGGCCAAACCGCTGTCCTTGACGGTGATGTCGCCCTCGTTCACCACCATGGCGTTCGGCTTGGCGGAGGCCTGGTCGAACTGGTACTTGCCCGCCATGAAGTTGGCGTCGGAGATGTTGGCGGTGGTCGCCACCAACCCGCCGACATCCACCTTCGCCCCGGCGCCGATCACCACGCCGTTCGGGTTGACCAGCATGACCGTGCCGTTGGCCGACAGGCTGCCCATGATCTTGGACGGGTCGTTGCCGGTGACCCGGTTCAGCGTGACGCTGGACGCCGAGGGCTGCTGGAAGGTGACCTTCTCACCGGCGTCGATGCTGAAGGACTTCCAGTTGATGATGGCTTTGTCGGTGGACTGCAGGATCTCCATCGATTTCGGGGTCGACGACTGGATGGTCGCCGCGCCCGCGGTGACGGTGCCCTCCAGCGGGTTGGCGTAGGCCGCGCCGGCGAACAGGGTGGACAGCGCCACACCGATCACGCTGCGCAGCGCCAGCCGCGCGAAGTCGATGCCTCCCCGGGCCTTCGCCGCGCGGCGCTGATGCCGGGTGCCGCCGCCGCGCTGGGGCGCCTCCGCCGCGGACGACAGCAGCAGCCGCTGGCGCAGCGTCTGGCGGTGGCGGCGCGCGCCGGGAATCTCGGTGAAGCCGGAGGTGGTGGTGACGTTGCCCTTGCCCATGTCCTGTATCCCCCGGCCCTATCAGTATTGCGCAGTGATGTTGAAGAAGACCCGCATGTCCTTGTCGCCCTCGGTCGCGACGCGGCGGGTCAGCGGCTTGTCGATCTCAAGCGTCGCGAAAAGCCGTTCCACGAGGCTGGCGCGCACGCCGCCGCCCACGGAGACCAGCGAATTCCGGCTGTTCTGCTCCAGGCTGGAGCGGTTCCACACCTCGCCGCCATCGACGAAGCCGTAAATCTGGACGGCCTGCGCGAAGGCGTTGTCCGGCAGCACCGGCGTGTAGCGCAGCTCCAGCGACCCGGCCCAGCCGTTGTCGCCGGAGATCTCGCCCTCGTCGAAGGCACGGCCGTAGCTCGGGCCGCCCAACGCGATCTGCTCGCTGGCCAGCAGCGGTGTGCCCGCGGCCTGCATGGTGGCCGTTGCCAGGATGCTGAAGTTGGCCGGCAACTGCTGCACGCGGGTGATGTCGGCGGTGAGCTTGGTGAAGTCGCTGCGCCCGCGCTCCCGCGATGCGTAGGCGGAGCCGAGCTTCGTCGCGTCGAGGATGTCCAGACCCTGATGCACGAGGCCGCGCACCGCGGTGATGCCGTCCCAATTGTCGGTCCGGTCATAGCTGAAACCGCCGCGCAGGATGCGCAGGCGGTCGCGGTTGAAGCGGTCGCCGGAAATGTCGGTGTTCACGTCGCGGTATTCGAACTCGCCGACGGCGCGCAGGTTTTCCAGGCGCGAGCGGATCACCGGGTAGCTGAGCGTTCCCACGCCCGCGGCCACCCAGCTTTCCACGTCCAGCGGGTCGAGCGTCAGGCCGGGCCGCGACTTGGAGTAGGAGCCGGTGGCGGAGAAGGTCAGCCCGTCGCCGGTCACCAGCGCTTGGTAGCCGGCGCCGACCGACCAAGCCCGCGACGCCGGGGAGGACACGCGCCCGCTGAGGTTCACCGTGTCGGCGTTCGGCCCGAAGGAGTTCAGCGCCGCCGTCGCGGTCGTCTGGGCGGTGCCGAGATAGGGCGTGTTGCGGTTGCTGAACGACACCAGGGCGTCCACCGCCTTGCGGTCCGTCTTCACCACCACCACCGAGGCGCCGAGCGTGTCCGGCGCCGGCTCCAGGCTGGCGCGCACGGTCAGGCCGGCAAGGTCGTTCGCCAGGAGAAGGCGGCGCTCGACCTCGGCGACGTTGATCGGCTTGACACCACGCAGCGGCTCCACCAGCCGCTTCACCGCGGCGAGCGCCGGGCCGATGTCGTCGGGATAGGTGATGTCGGACACGAAGCCCTCGACCACCTGGAGGCGGAAGGTGCCGTCCTCGATCGTCTGGGCCGGAACGATGACCCGGCTGGTGATGAAGCCGTCGTTGCGGTAGCGGAACTCGATGTCGTTGGCGATCTTGAACAGGTCCGCCACCGACACCTCGCGGCCCAGCATGTCCTGGTAGGCCGTCTTGAGGCTGTCCTGGCTGTAGGCGGTGGCGCCTTCGACAGAAACACTCCGCAACGTAAGGCGGTAATTCTCGGCCCCCGCCGGCGCCTCCGCCGCGGGCGCCTTCGGCACCGTCACCGCACCACCCGGCACCGAGGGCAGTGGCATCACCGGACGCGGCGCCTCCGGACGCGGTTCCGCGCCCGAGGGGAGCTGGGCCGGCAACTGTTGCGCGAGCGCTGGCGACGCCACGCCCGCGACGATAGAGCTTGCCGCCAAGCAAACCCACCAAGACGCTTTTCTCTTACCCACATCTTCTTTATGGATGAAGATGAAGGAGGCGACCTTGGTGGACGAATTCATTGGAGCGGTACCTTCACGCGATGTTCGTTGCTAACCTTTGATTAACGAAGACCCCACCGGATCTCCATCTGAGGTAGCTATTTCTATCATACGATTTCGGATTGGGTGTTAGTCCTAGTTTGTCGGAATTTGTAACATTCATATCCTCGTCATAAGTGGCGCTGGGCCGGCACACCACATCGCGACACCACGCCGACCGAGGGCAGTGGGTGCGCGCCCCTCACGGCCCGCCAATTGGCCATCGCCTGCGCCCGAGAGGTGTGCAGGATGCGGCGGGAGATCAGATGGTGCTGGAGGTTGAAGATGCCGGAAGCGGCAGCGTGCATGGAGATGAACCGCTGCATCCTAAGCTTGCGTCAACGGACTGGCTGGTGCGAGACCTCGGCCCGGTTGTTCTGTCGCCGGCTTTGCTCAAGGCGCGCCGTCAGACCGATCTCACGGAAAGCGACTCCGTAGGACCAAGCTTGTCGGTGGTGACCTGTGTGGGTGCGAAGCCCTGCTTCTTGAACATCTTGCGCATGAGCTTGCGTGCCGCAGCCTTGTCCCGTCGGCGCTGGATGAGCAGTTCCAGGGCCTCTGCCGAAGGCGCCGCGGGTTGTCGGCGATCGCCGGCCTGAACCTCAAAACCCACCGACGAACGGTCTCGCAAGGACAACCCGCGAAACTCGCGCCATACCCGGACCGGGCTTTCCTCAAAGGATGCGTTTGGCCCACTCCAGCGGCATCGGTGACCGCCGCGCGCCTGCATGACGATGAGGATGTCCTCCAGGCCTTCGAGACGCGCGGTGAGTTTCAGTCATAAGCCTCACTCCGAGGGCGTCGCCTTGGCGGTGTGACTCAAGCCGAACAGCCTTCGACAAACCCGGCGCAATTCAGTCCGAGCGTCGACTTGACCGCTGTCTGACCTGTGCACGATAATCGGATATAAATCGCGATCGATCCTCTTCGTTCCGAGGCGCCAGACGACGAGTCATGCCGAAGGTCTCGACCGACAACGAAACGATCGCTGCGCCCAGTGACCAAACATCCAGATCATTGTGTCGCAGGCACCGACCGGCAGGAGTCCCAAAGGAGCCTGCGACCAGCGCGGAATGAACCGATGACCGACACGGCACAAGTAAGCAATGCCTTCCAAACGTTCATGAAAGAAGCACCGGCTCACCAGCAGGCGTGGCTCGAAGCGGTGAAGAAGCTGGGATTGGCCTCCGCCCTGGACGCCAAAACCGCTGAGCTCGTCTACATTGGAATTCTGGCCGCCGCCCGTCTTGAGAGCGGTTTGCCCTTCCATGTCGCCGAAGCCAAGCGATTGGGCGCCACGCGCGACGAGGTCGTCAGCGCCGTGCTGGCGGGTCTTCCCGCGGTCGGCAACGCCGTGATTCAGGCTTTGCCGGTAGCGGTAGCGGCTTACGATCGCAGTTAGGAGACCTGTGCGCGGGTGGGACTATCTGGCGGAAAATCCGGGCGTTGAGCGCCATGGAGGCGGTTGACCGACCGCCGAGGAGGGGGCTGACCGATCCGTGCTTGGTCGTCGCCTCGATGGCCGTGGTCGGCGACGACTCCAGACCCGTCGGATAGCCACGCTCAGGTCCGCATCGTGGCACGAGCGTGCGGGGCCGGCGCGGTCCCTCAGGAAGGCACCCCCAACGGGTTGAGGGTGCCGTTTCAAAAGCGCCACCGGGTGCCGGTTCATGAACGGGACATCTTGCAACCCGGCCCCCAGCGTCACGCACCGCGCCGACAAATGCTCTCGATGAGGCGCGCGAAGGCGAGCATGCCGGGATCGTCCATGCCGATGCTCTTGTCGGCATACATGCGGGCCCGTCCCATGCGGCAGGGTTCGTTCCGGAAGCGGACGAGCGCCTCGTCACAGGCTGCGACCGCTCTTGCGCGGATCGCAGCCTGATCCCCGGCACCGGCCAGGGCCGAGGAAACCGCATCGAGCGCATCGACCACGGTCTTATCCCCAAGCTTCGCGCCACCGCGCGCCATGACGGCATCGCGCGCCTGCTCGAGAAGGGGGGCCAGTTCGCTCCAGGGGATTTCGGCCCGCCCCTTCGTCCTTTTCGACATCGTCAGGAGCCCGGTCGCGAGCAAGGTACCGAGGCTCGATCCCGTGGCGGCCGCCGCAGCCTTGGCAAGGATGCCCAGGCTCACCCCGACATCGTCAATCCCATCCATCCGCTGCTCGGCCATGAGATCCAGCACCCGGCGCAACATGCCGCCGGTGTCTCCGTCGCCGAGCCGGGAGTCGGCCGCGTTGAGTTCCTGTTCAAGGGTTGCCATGCGCGCGTGCGCGAGGGCGACACCGGCGGCAATCTGTGTGACGGTCAGGCCCATGGTCAACCAACCTTCCAGAAGGGGCAGGACGCCGGAGCGGCGAGAAGCCGTTCCAGCTCATCATCGAGGAAGCAAAGGCTGAGCGACACGCCGGTCATTTCCATCGAGGTCACGTAAGGCCCGACCAGCGGCTGGACGACCGCCAGCCCAGCCTTGTCCAGCCGTTCCGCGATGCGCCGGTAGAGGATGAAAAGCTCTTCCAGGGGGGTGGCGCCGAGGCTGTTGACCAGGACCGACACGCGGTTTCCACTTCCCTCGGGCCGTTCCGCCAGGAGGCGGTCGACCATCTCGTCCGCGACGGCATCCGCCGGCTTGAGCGTGTCGCGCCAGATTCCGGGCTCGCCGTGGATGCCGATGCCCATTTCCATTTCGCTTGGGGCAATGCGGAACGACGGCTCCGCCGCACCGGGGATCTGGCAGGACGAGAGGGCGCAGCCGATGGTCCGCGTCCGCTCCACGGCCTTCGCCGCCGCCGCGGTCACCTCGGCCAGCGAGGCGCCCTCGTCGGCCCGGGCGCCGGCGATCTTGTAGGCGTAGACGATGCCGGCGACGCCGCGCCTCTTGCTGCGTTCTGCGGGGGCGGCGCTGGCGATGTCATCGGTGCCGAGCACCGTGCTCAGTTCCAGCCCCTCCTCCTCAAGGAACTCCCCCGCCATGTCGAAGTTCATGCGGTCGCCACCGTAGTTCCCGTACAGGCGCAGGACACCGCGCCCACCATCCGCCGCCTTGATCGCGGCCATGCAGGAATCCACGGTGGGGCCTTCGAAGACGTTGCCGATCGAGCAGGCGTCGACGAGGCCCGGACCGACATAGCCGGTGAACAGGGGCAGGTGTCCGGATCCGCCGCCGGTCACGATACCGACCTTGCCCGCCCGGGCGCCTTCGGTGCGGCGGATCACCCGGCCCGCCGGTCCATCGCGCATGAGCGACGGATGGGCGGCGCACAGCCCGTCGAGCATCTCGTCCACATAGTGCGCGGGATCGTTGATCAGCTTCTTCACGATGGAGTTCTCCCGTTGCGCCGCGTCCGCGCGCCATGGCAGCCCTCCGCCCGCAGCGCTCCGGCGCGTCGGTCACTGGAAGGGTTCGATGGTCGGATGCAGGCTTGTGGGGCTTGGAGCCGGACGCCGAGGGCCGGCCCCGCCCGTTACGTGATGGGTGCGTTGGGTGCGGGCGCCGCGGCGGCGCCGTCGTTGCTGTAGCCCAGCTGGAGTGAAATCGACTCCGCGTGGCTCATGACGACCGGGGCGAGGCTCTGCACCCGTTCGTGCGTCATGCGCGTGGCGGGGCCGCTCACGCTCACCGCGGCGAAGACATGCCCGCTGGTGTTGCGGATCGGCGCGGCGACGCAGCGCACGCCGATGTCGATCTCACCATCGTCGATGGCGTATCCGCGCTGGCGGATCGATGCCAGATCCTCCCTCAGCCGGTCGGGGTCGGTGAGGGTGTTGCGTGTGTAGGCCGGAAGCCCCATCCCAAGGACGCGGTCGATGACCAGGTCCGATTGGAAGGCCAGGGTCGCCTTGCCGACACCGGTGCAATGGCAGGGCGACGCCTCCATCGTGGTCGTCGCGTTGTTCTGGCCGGATCGGCCCCCCGCGCCCCGCTCGATGAAGACCATCTTCATGCCGTCGAAGACGCACAGGTGGACGGTCTCCCGCGACAGGGTGCTGAGCGCATCCACATACGGCTTCGCCACGCGGTGCACGTCCATGTTGGCCAGAACGATCGACCCCAGCTCGAAGAGCTTGATGCCGAGCCGGTACTCGTCGCGGCTGTGGTCCTGTTCCAGGAACCCGATTTCCTTGAGCGTCAGGATAAGGCGGTGCGCCGTGCTGCGCGGAAGCTTGGTCCGGCGGGCCACGTCGGCGAGCGACAGCCTGCGGTCGACGGTGGAAAAACATTCAAGGACGCTGAGCATCTTTCCAGCTGACTTGATGTTGTTCGTCTTCAAGAATGCCTGTTCCTTCTGCTCCCCTGCCGGACAGGCGTACCGGGCATGGTCGTGGAGCCCAGTTCCGCCTGCTTCAGGCGCAGGGCGGGGCAAAGATCGGCCAACCGGCCCTCCGGGGTCAAGTCGTGTCGACGCGCTCATCGTCCCTCCCTGGCTTCCCTCCCTGGGGATGCCACCCCCGCAAGCGCGCTTCCGAGGGTGGCCGGCATTCCGTGGCTTCGGCTGACGCCGCTATTCCGCCGCGGCCGTTGTCGGCGAGGCCTCGTAACGAAGCACCTCGCGCAGGGCGGCATCGATGCGCGCCTTCTGCGCCTCGGTGGCGGCGGGCATCGGCTGGCGCGGGACGCCGACCTCGCACCCCTGCCGGCTGAGCGAATGCTTGACGCACCCAGGCAGGTTGTCGCCGTTGATCGTGTTCCAGAAGGCCAGCAGGCTCCGATGGATTTCCAGCGCGCGGGGATGGTCGCCAGCCTGCACGGCATTCCACAGCGCGACGGTCACGCCGGGCACCGCGGCCGGATTCGCCGCGATCGTGCCGTGGGCTCCCAGCGCGAAGGACGGGTAGAGAAGCGCGTCGACCGCCGTGAAGACGAGTTTGCCCGGCACCTGCTCGTTCAGCAGATCGGCCATCAGCTTGAGGTCGCCCGCGCTCTGCTTGACGCCGATGACGCTGTCGATCTCCTTCATGATGCGGACCAGGAGCGACGGCGACAGGTAGTTCCAAGGCACCACGTTGTAGATGACGATCGGCATCCGCGTCTCGCCCGCGAGCGTGCGGAAATGCTCCAGCGTCGCGTCCTCGTCGGGTTTGAAGACGTAGTGGACGGGCGTCACCTGCAAGGCCGCCACCGGCAGATGCTCCAGGGCCCTGGCCTTGGCGATGGCGTCGCGGGTGCTGTTGACGATGATTCCCGCCACGACGGGGACGGCGCCGTCGACCTCCTCGCAGGAAATGGCGACGAGACGGGTCAGTTCCTCGGTCGAGAGGGTGTGCCCCTCGCCGGTGCTTCCTCCGACGCAGACGCCGTGGACGCCCTTTTGCAGCATGAACCGCACCTGGGCGCGGAACGCCGCCTCATCGATCTCCCCGTCGGCCGTGAACGGTGTGACCAGAGGGGGGATGATGCCGCTCAGCGAAATTGACATTTGGACGTTTCCTCTTTGTTTGTCCCACAATGCGGTATTTGCGTTCAGCGCCCATAACCTGTCAACGCCGATTAGCATTGTCAATGCTGGTTATAAAGGTATGTTGGCTTGACGAACATCCCGTATCGTGGGATACGACAGAAAAGGCAGGGCGCCGAACCGCCCTGCGGCATGTCTTGGAGGAGACGCTCATGATGGGACTGGCCACAGGCAGGCTTGGCCGCGGGACGGCGGTTACCGTTGCCATGTTGACGTGTCTTGGGGGGGCCGCTCCGGCTCTTGCCGAATGGCCCGAGCGGCCGGTGACGCTGATCGTCATTGCCGGGGCCGGAGGCGGCAGCGACTACACGATGCGCCTGCTCGCCCGGGAACTCGAAGCCAAGCTCGGCCGCCCCTTCAACGTCGTGAACCAGCCTCAGGCGTCGGGCGTCGTCGGGATGACGACCTATACGACGGCCAAGCCCGACGGCTACACGCTTGGCCAGATCGCCCCGTTCGCCCAGTACAGGCTGCTGGGACAGGCCGATTTCACGTCGGCGAGCTACACCCCGATCGCCCAGTTCAACGCCGATCCCGCGGCGGTGCACGTTGCGCAGAATTCCCCGCTGAAGAGCGTGGCGGACATCGTGGCCAAGCTGAAGGCGGACCCCGGCTCGCTCCGCATCTCGTGCGGCGGCACGTGCAACGCCAGTTGGGACATCCCCTTCATCTCCCTGCTTCTCGACCAGGGCGTTGATGCCAAACGGCTCAATCTGATTCCCGCCGCCGGGTCGGCGGCCGGACTGCAGGAACTGGCCTCCGGCGGCGTCGATGTCGTCCTGTGCTCGCTTCCCGAGGTCGACGCGCTGCGCGACGCGGGCCGGGTCCGCAGCATCGCGGTGATGAGCGAGACGCGCGTCGAGGGCTACCCGGACGTCGCCACCGTCGGCGAGCAGGTCGGAAAGCCGTACAGTGGCGGCACCTGGCGCGGTCTGGCCGGCCCCCCCGGCATGGACCCTGCGCTCGTGGCGCGGATCGAATCCGCGGTGAGGGACGCGTTCGAGAGCGACCGCTTCCAGCACGAGATGAAGGCGCGCCGGTTCGGGGCGGCCTGGCTTGGGCGGACCGAGTTGAAGGCCTTCATGGAGCAGCACGAGCAGGAGACCGCACGCGCGATCAACGCCGTCGGGTACAACAAGTAGATATCGATCCGATGGCGTGCGCGCGTCGGACGGCAATGGGAGGAAAATCCATGCGTTTCAGCGTTCTTGCATCCGTTCTGATGGCTTTCGCCGGACTGGCCGGCACGGCGCAGGCCGACTATCCCGAGCGCCCGGTCACCATCATCGTTCCGGCGGCGGCCGGCGGCGGCGGCGACACGACGACCCGCATCCTGGCGCGGGAACTGAAGGACATTCTTGGGCAGCCGATCACCATCGTCAACCAGGGCCAGGGGGGCGGCGTGGTCGGCCTGACCGCGATCAAGAACGCCACGCCCGACGGCTACACCGTCGGGTTGCTCTTCCCGTACGCCGGGTACAAGGCGACGGGACAAGCTGACTTCTCGGCCAAGGACTTCACGCCGATCGCCAACTTCAACGGCGATTCCTCCTCCCTTCTGGTGGGTTCCGGGTCCCGCTTCAACGACCTGAAGACGGCCCTGGAGGCGATCAAGGCCGCCCCGGGCTCCTTCAAGGTCCACTGCAGCGGCGGCTGCGGCAGCGTGTGGGACATCCCGGTGGCCGGCATGATGCTCGACTATGGGATCGACGTTGCCGCGATCAAATGGGTGCCGGGCCAGGGCGCCGCCCCCGGCCTCATCGAACTCGCGGCGGGCGGCGTGGATTTCCAGACCGCCTCCCTGCCCGAAGCGTCCGCCCTGATGTCGGCCGGCCGCGTGCGTCCCCTGGCCGTTCTGAGCCCGGAACCGGTGCCTGGATTCCCCAACGCGCCCACCACCAAGCAGTCCATCGGCACCGCCGTCGACGGCGGAACCTGGCGGGCCCTCGGCGGTCCGGCCGGAATGCCGGGCGATGTGGTCGCAAAACTGGACGCCGCGGTCGCCAAGGCGACGCAGAGCACGGCGTACAAGGAAGCCATGGCGAAGGCGAACTTCGGGGTCAAGTACTTGAACGGCAAGCAGCTTGAGGAGCTGATGCTGCGGCACGAGAAGGACACCGCCCGCGTCATGGACGCCCTCGGTTACGGCAAGTGATCGGCAGGGCCGGGCAAACCATGCATTCCTTCTGACGGTGGAGGCTATCCGCCATGAAAGTTCAAGACGTCCTCGTCGGCCTGTTCTTCATCGTGATCGGCGTCCTGATGATCGAGTACGCGGCCGACCTGAAACCGCCGCGCCACCTCAAGTTCGGCCCTGGATTCTTCCCGCTGCTCATCGGCTCGGGGCTGATCCTCGTCGGAGGGGTCATTGCGCTGCTCGGCCTCCGCACCTTGCGCACCGAACCCCTCTGGCACCGGCCGGAATGGTCGCGGACCAGGCAGGGCTGGGTGCGGTTCTGCTCCGTTCCCGCCGCGGTCGCCCTCTACGTGCTGATCGTCGACGCGGCTGGCTTCCTGCTCACCGCCGTCCTGGTGATGGTCCTCGTGCTGGCCGTATCCGGTGAGCCCCTGCGCCGCAGCGTGCCGGCGGGAGCCGTCACCGCGGTCGTGCTGACGGCGATCTTCGCCTCCGTGCTCCACGTACCCCTGCCGTGGGGACCGCTTCAGAACATTTCGGGGTGGCTGCTATGGTGATCCTAACGGACGTTCTCGGCGTGCTGCTCGACGTCCACCTGCTGCTGGTGATCGTCGCTTCGGCCATCTACGGGCTGGTGCTGGGGGCGATCCCCGGCCTTACCGCGCTGATGGCCACGGCCCTGCTGGTGCCGGTCGTCATGTTCATGGAACCGGTGCCGGCGATCGCGGCCATCATCACCTCCTCGGCCATGGCCATCTTTGCCGGCGACATTCCGGGTGCGCTCATGCGCATGCCGGGCACGCCGGCGTCGGCGGCCTACACCGACGACGCGTACAGCCTGACGCGCGAAGGCAAGGCCGGGCTGTCCCTCGGAGCCGGCCTGTTCTCCTCGGTTCTGGGGGGCCTGCTGAGCGCCCTGGTTCTGACCCTGGCGGCTCCGAACCTGGCCGAACTGGCGCTTCAGTTCAGCAGCGTGGAGTATTTCTGGCTCGCGGTCCTGGGCCTCAGCTGCGCGACGTTCGTCGGCGGCTCGTCGCTTCTCAAGGGGGTGGCATCCCTGCTGTTCGGGCTGGGGCTGTCGACCATCGGCATGGATCCGGTCTCCGGAACTCCCCGCTTCACCTTCGGCGTCACCAATCTGCTCGGCGGCCTCGGCCTGATTCCGCTGCTCATCGGCGTGTTCGCGGTCTCCGAGCTGCTGCGCACCGTGACGCTTCCACCAACCGGCGAACGGCGCGCGCAGCCGGCGGTCGGCTCGGTCAGCGCCGGCATGGGCCGCCTGATGTGGCGACACCGCCGCGAGGTCCTGCGCGGAAGCACGCTGGGAACGCTCGTCGGCGCTCTGCCGGGGGCCGGCGCGGACATCGCCGCATGGATCTCCTATGCGGTCACCCGCCGGTCGCAAAAGGGCAAGGACCCGAACGCCCTCGACCAGAAAGTCGAACGCCTCGTCTCCGCCGGCGCGGCGAACAACGCCGCCCTCGGGGGAGCCTACATTCCGGCGACCGTGTTCGGAATCCCAGGCGACGCGATCACCGCCATCGTGATCAGCGTCATGTTCCTGAAGGGCCTCAACCCCGGCCCGACCATCTTCCTCAACAACCCGACGGCAATCTACTCGATCTTCGCGATCTTCTTCGTCGCGAACCTCCTGATGATTCCGCTGGGCATCCTGTGCATCCGCACCTTCGGCCTGATCCTGAAGGTGCCGACGGCCTATCTGACGCCGATCATCCTGCTCTTCTGCATCGTCGGGGCCTTCTCGGTCGAGAACACGCTGTTCGCGGTCGGGATCATCGCCATTGTCGGTTTGCTCGGCTATTTCATGGAAGCCAACGACATCCCCATGGCTCCGGCGGTGCTCGGCCTGATTCTCGGGCCTGTGATCGAGCAGACCTTCATGACGTCCATGTTGAAGAGCGGCGGAGAGGTGTCCGTGTTCTTCGACCGCCCGCTCGCCATCGCCCTCGCGGTGGTGACCCTCGGCTCCTGGGCGCTGGCGGGCGTCTTGAAGCTCGTGGACGCAGCCAAGGCGCGCCCCGTCCTGACGTGACGCATCCGCCGCTCCTCATCGTGACCACGCGCGGAGGGCTCCCAGGAGCCCTCCGCACTGCACTTCAAGCACCCCCTGACAGGACCGTGCCATAACGATTGCAGGCGAGATGCTGATCGGCGACGGTGGCGAACCAGTGGTCGTCAAGGCGCTTGCCGCCCATTCCGGGACATCGGAACTGGTTGGGCGCGCGATCCCGGCCATGCGGTCGGAACCGCGCTGGTCGCCGATGGGCGCGTCACGGTCGCGGGATTCACCGGCTCGCGCCGGGGCGGCGTTGCGCTGATGAACATCGCGGCGGGCGGTTTCCATCCGCGTCGCGTAACCAGGGAGCCGGGAAAGGGCTTCCTGCACGCGAAACCGCCTCGCTGCAACAAAGTCCCGTGAACACCCTGGACGCCGTCCACCGCATCCTACTGGACGCTGAACACCCGACGGTCCGAATGATCAGGCCTCGCTCCGTGCTTCAGGACGACGGGTCGGCCCGCTTCATCGCCTTGCGGCAGTGAATCAGCGCGTCACGGATCATGACGTTGACCAGCGTCGGCGACACGCCGAGGGTCTCCGCGATGTCCTTCTGGCTGTGTCCGTGGATCCGGTGCATTTCGAAGGCGTAGCGGGTGCGCTCCGGCAGATCGGCCAGCGCCGATTCGAGCGTCTGCAGGAGCTGGCGGTTCACGTTCACGCTTTCCGGCGAGGCCGCTTCCGGCGTGCTCACCGCCTGCCCTTCCTCCTCCGTCGCCATCAGACGCGATTCCAGGCCTTTCCGGCGGTAGTGATCAATCGCCAGATTGCGCACGACCATCATCAGGTAGCCCGCCTTGGCCCGGATGGAGCTGGTCGATTCCGCTCCCAGCAGCTTCAGGAAGGCGTCCTGCACCACGTCCTCGGCGTGGTGGCGGCACCCGGTGATCCGCTCGGCCACCCCGATCAGAGACCGCCGATGCGTCGTGAAGACGTCGGTCAGGGTCTGATTCTCGGCGGTTCCTACCGGTCGCATGGGACGATCCTTGTGCAAAGCGACGCCGCGGCGGGGCGGCAAACCCCAAGGCTTGACAAGCCGTCGCAAGCTAATGCAACTGACAGTCATTTGCAAATGGGGAAAAGGCAGAAATTCCTGCGGTGATTTCTAGTATTCGTTGCGCGAGTTCTGGATGACCCCGCGCCTCGCAGGCTTTCTGCTCGGCGGGCTGGCGCTCGGCTGGTCGGTGCTCGCCGCGCCGCCCGACGCCCTGCCCGCCGCCTTGCCCGATTCCATGCAGCCCGATTCCGTGCAGCCCGCGACCCAAGACAGGCCGCTGGCGATCCCGGCCCTTCCGCTGGGCGAGGCGCTGACCCGCTTCGGCCAGCAGACCGGTTTGCAGATCCTCTACAGCCCGGACCTCGTGTCGGGCCGCCGGTCGCGCGCCCTGGCGGGACGGATGGCCCCGGCGGCGGCCCTTGCCGAATTGCTGAGCGGGACCGGCCTGTCCTTCGACCTGCGCGATGGTATGGCGACCATCGGCCGGCCGCAGGAAACCGCCGACGTCCTGCCCCCCTTGACGGTGGAGGGCCGACCGCTGCAAAGCGGCCGGGCGGCGAGCCTCGCCAGTCCCGACCAAAGCGTCGGCCGCACCGAAACCCCGGTCGAAGACCTGCCGCAGGGGCTCTCCATCGTCACGCGCGCCGACCTCGACCGGCGCGACGTCCAGGACATCAACAGCGCGCTGGCCTACAGCGCCGGCGTGCGCCCCATCGACTATCCCGGTGGCCAGGGCGCCATCGACGTCTATGTCCGCGGCTTCCGCCAGAGTTCCGAAGCCGTCCTGCTCGATGGGCTGCGCAGCGGCTACAACCCCTATGGGCTGGAGTACGAGCCCTTCGGCGTGGAGCGGGTGGAGGTGCTGAAGGGACCGGCTTCCGCCATCTATGGCGCGATGCCGCCCGGCGGCGCCATCGCCCTGACCAGCAAGCGCCCGACCGATCAACCGCTCCACCAACTCCAACTCCAGGGGGGCAGCCATGACCGGCGGCAGGTCACCGCCGACCTCGGCGACCGCATCGACGCCGGGGGATCGCTCCGCTACCGGCTGACCGCGCTGTCACGGCGCAGCGGCACGCAGGTCGACCACACGCCGGACGACCGCCTCTATGTGGCCCCGGCGCTGTTCTGGTCGGCCGGTGAGGGCACCGAGATCACCCTGCTCGCCAGCCTCCTCGATTTCCGCAAGATGGGGGCGGAGCAGAGCTTCCCGGTGTCGGGCACGGTCCTGGACAACCCCTACGGCCGCCTCGATTCCAGCCTGTTCCTGGGCTATCCGGGGTTGAGTTCCTACCGCTCGCGCACCCTCTCGGCCGGCTACGAGGTCCGCCACGCCTTGACCGGTGACTGGACGCTGCGCCACAGCCTGCGCCACAGCCGCAGCCGCGTCGCCTACCGGTGGAGCTGGTCGGACTCCGGCGCGCTGGAGGCTAACCGCTATTACCGGTTCGGGCTGCAGGACCGGCCCAAGACCAGCTCCACCCTGCTGGCCGACACCAACCTGCAAGGCGCCGCCACCACCGGACCGCTGCGCCACAGCCTGCTGGCCGGCACCGATCACGCCCGCTACCGGGTGCATGAAACGCGGCGGAACGGCACGGTGGCCGACCCGATCGACGTCTTCGCCCCGGTCTATGGCGGCCCCTACGCCTGGGACGCGGCGCTGCTCAACGACCTGACCGACCGCATCCGCCAGACCGGCCTCTATCTCCAGGACGAGATCGCCGCCGGGGGCTGGCGGCTGACGCTCGGCGGGCGGCTGGACTGGAGCCGCACGGACGTCCGCGGCCTGCTGTCCGACAGCGTGCCGGTGGAGACGACCCAGCTCGACCGCGCCTTCACCAAGCGCATCGGGCTCGCTTACCGCTTCGACAACGGCCTGACGCCCTACGCCGGCTATTCGACCTCCTTTCAGCCGACCAGCGGCAGCGACGCGCAAGGCCGTCCCTTCTCGCCGAGCCGCGGCGCGCAGATCGAAACCGGGCTGCGCTACCGGCCCGAGGGCGTCGACGCGCTGTTCACCGCGTCGCTGTTCCGCGCGGTGCAGAGCAACCTCACCACCGCCGATCCGGACCATCCCGGTTATCTGACCCAGACCGGGGAGACGCGGTCGCGCGGCGTCGAGCTGGAGGCGCGGACGGCGATCGGTGAGACGGCCGATCTGACGGCGGCCTACACCCACACCGACGCGCGGGTCACCCGCGACACCGCCGCCCCCGGCGGCACCGACAAGACCGGGCATCGGGTGGCCTCGGTCCCCCGCCACGCCGCGTCGCTCTGGCTGCGCCAGCGTTTCGAGGACGGACCGGCCGACGGCCTGACCGCCGGCATCGGGATGCGGTATGTCGGCGCGACATACAACGCCGCGAACAGCGTGCGCGTCCCCGGCTACACACTGGTCGATGTCAGCCTGGGCTACGAGCTGGACCGGCTCGGCCCGTCTCTCGACGGGGTCGGGCTGACGCTGACCGCGACCAACCTGTTCGACCGCCGCTATTTCTCGCCGGGCTTCTATGAGGATTCGGTCTTCGTCGGCAACCGGCGGGCGGTGCTGGCGACCCTGTCCTACCGCTGGTGATTGGCCCGCTGGTGCCCCCCGGCCTCAGCGGGCGGAGAGGAGCAGCGCGCCGTCCTTCGCGGCGATCGTCACCGGCAGCACCCGCGGCAGCGACGCCACCACGCGGTCGAGGTCGGCGACGTCGTACACGCCGCCGATGCGCATCGCCCCGACCCGGCGGTCGGCCAAGCGCAGCGGCTGCGACAGGTAAGGGTTCAGCAGCGGGACCGCCTCCGCCAGGGTGATGTCGTCGAACACCAGCTTCCCCTCGCGCCAGGACAGGACCCGCGTCGGATCGACGCGCGCGACGCTGCCGAACCGGCTGTCGCGGGCGAAGCGGCCCTGCTGGCCCGGTGTCAGCCGCAGGGGCTCCTCGCCCACCGCGGCGGCGGCGCTCACGGTCACCCCGCCTTCAGCCAGCGTCACGGCCAGCTCGCCGTCGTTGGCCCAGACGTTGAACCGCGTCCCCGTCACCCGGACCCGATGGGCGGCGGTAAAGACGGTGAAGGGCCGCGCGGCGTCGCCCGCGACCGCGAAATAGGCTTCGCCATGGTCCATCAGGACGCTGCGGCGGTCGCGGAACTGGGCGTAGAACAGGGTGGTGCGGACGTTCAGGTCCACCGTCGAGCCGTCGGGCAGACCGACCACGCGGTGCCGGTCGCCGCCAAGGAAGACATCCACCGTGCCGGGCAGCACACCGAACGACCAGCCCACCGGCCAGCCGACGGCCAGGACCGCCGCGACGCAGGCCGCCAGCGCCCAGCGCCGCTGTTTCGGCGCCCGGACAAGGGGAGACCGCACCGTCTCGACGGGCCGTGCCGGAGCGGGGGTCGCGGCCACCCGCGGTCGCAGCCCGGCGGACAGGCCCCACAGCTCCCGCATCGCGTCGAATTCCGCCACATGGCGCGGGTCGTCCCGGCACCAGCGCTCGAAGGCGGCCCGGTCGGCGTCGCTCACCTCCTCCGCTTGCAGGCGCAGGCACCAGTCCGCCGCCTCTTCGGTCACGCGGTCGTCGTCGGAAGGATGGGACGGAGGCATACAGGCGCGCTCGGCTCCGGAAATCGTGTGCCAGCTATAGGGCAGACCGGGACCACACCGCAAGACGGGGCGGATCGCCGCGACCGCTCCGCCGGGGCCGCTTCAGTTTTGCCCCGCTCGTTCGTCCTAGTCGTCAGGGCCGTGCGCGTCCGCCTTCCCGGCGGAGTCGTCGCGCGGCCGTCTGTCGCCCCGTCCCCCAGGAACCCCGATGCCGACGTCCCCCCGTTCCTCCAGCCTTTCCGCTCTGCTCCACCTCCTGCGCCCCTTCTGGCCGCTGCTGACCGCCGCCACCCTGCTGGGGGTGCTGGGCGGGCTCAGCGTGACCGGGCTGCTGGCCGCCATCAACCGCATCCTGCACGCCGGCGACAGCCCCGGCGCCGGACTCCTGCTCGCCTTCGCCGGGCTGTGCGCGCTGGCGCTGGCCGGCTCGGTCCTGTCCGACATCGGCACCAACCGGATCGGGCAGCGGGTCATCGCGCGGCTGCGCAAGGATCTGGGCGACCGCATCCTGACAGCACCAATCGACCAGTTGGAGCGCTACCGCAGCCACCGCCTGATCCCGGTGCTGACCCACGACGTGGACACCATCAGCGACTTCGCCTTCGTCTTCGCGCCGCTGGCGGTGTCGCTCAGCGTCACGCTGGGCAGCCTCGTCTATCTGGCGCTGCTGTCCTGGCCGATGTTCCTGGCGACGGCGGCGGCCATCCTGATCGGCAGCGCCGTGCAGTACGTCGCGCGCGGCCGTGGCATCGACGGCTTCCAGGAGGCGCGCGCCCACGAGGACGAATTGCAGAAGCACTACCGCTCGCTGGCGGAAGGGGCGAAGGAGCTGCGCATCAACCGGCCGCGCCGGCTGCGCCTGCAAAGCGAGGCGCTGCGCGGGACCATCGACCGCATCTGCGAGGTCCAGATCCGCTCGATCACCCTCTTCGTCGTCGCCAAGGGGTTCGGCTCCACCCTGTTCTTCATCGTCATCGGGGTGGCGCTCGGCGTCGAGGCGCTGTGGCCCAGCACCGACCGCGGGACGCTCAGCGGCTTCATCCTGGTCCTGCTCTACATGAAGGGGCCGCTGGAGCATCTGATCGGCACCCTGCCCATCGTCAGTCGCGCCCAGGTCGCCTTCCGCCGCATCGCCGAGCTGTCGGCGGCCTTCGCCTCGCCGGAGCCGCATCTGCTGATGAAGGACGACGGACGCCCGCCCGAAACCATCGACTCGCTGGAACTGCGCGACGCCCGCTACGCCTACCCACCGGCCGGGCCGGACGTGGAGCCCTTCGTGCTCGGCCCCGTGTCGCTGCGCGTCGGGCGCGGCGAGATCCTGTTCATCGTCGGCGAGAACGGCTGCGGCAAGACCACGCTGATCAAGATGCTGCTCGGCCTCTACGCCCCGCAGGACGGGGACATCCTGTTGAACGGCACCCCGGTCACGCCGGAAACGCGCGACGACTACCGCCAGCTCTTCACCACCATCTTCGCCGACTACTTCCTGTTCGACGACCTGATCCAGACGGGCGACCGCGTGCCGGAGGAGGCTCAGGCCTATCTGGAGCGGCTGGAGATCGCCCACAAGGTCAGTCTGGTCGACGGGGTGTTCAGCACGACCGACCTGTCCACCGGACAGCGCAAGCGGCTGGCCCTGCTCCAGGCCTGGACGGAGGGGCGGCCGGTGCTGGTGTTCGATGAATGGGCCGCCGACCAGGACCCGGCCTTCCGCAGGATCTTCTACACCGAGCTGCTGCCCAGTCTGAAGGCGATGGGCAAGACGATCATCGTCATCTCCCACGACGACCGCTACTTCGACGTGGCCGACCATCTGCTCCGGCTGACCGCCGGAATGGTCGCCCAGGAGGAATTCACCCGCTAAAAATTTCACGGCGATGAAAGAATCCCCTTAAGTTCCGCCTACCCCCTTCGTCTTAGAGCCAGGAGACGGGTTTCGCAGGACGCGGAACCCGCCGGATCGAGCGTCATTCGGGGGTTTGGAGATGGAGATTGGGGTTGGTGCGGCCGCAGCGGCCGTCCGTCCGGCGACGGGCACGCGCGGGCGTCTGAAAGCTGTCCTGCTAGCGACGACGATGGCCGGAATGACGGCGTTGGCGCATCAGCCAACCGCCCTGGCGCAGCAGCAGCCGGCCGGCGGCCCGGTCAGCGGCGGATCGTCCGGCAACGCGACGGTTCTCGCCCCGATCACCGTCCAGGGCGTCGTCGGCGGCACCGGTGGCTATGTCGCGACGCGCAGCGCCGTCGGCACCAAGGTGGACACGCCGCTCGTCGAGATTCCGCAGACCATCTCCGTCGTGACCCGCGAGGAGATGGACCAGCGCGCCGTTCAGGATTTCGGCGGTGCTGTCGCCTACTCGCCCGGCATCGTCGTGGTCGATTATCCGGGCGGCCCCGGCGCCCCGGACTTCTCGATGCGCGGCTTCCGCGACTTCAGCCTGTTCGGCATCTACCGCGACGGCCTGCGGGCCGGTTTCAACAACTACGACACCAATTTCGAGCCCTACGGGCTGGAGCGCGTCGACATCGTGAAGGGCCCCTCGTCGGTCCTGTTCGGCCAGACCGCGCCCGGCGGCGTCGTGAACCTGACCAGCAAGCGGCCCACGGCCGCTCCGCTGCACGAAATCCAGCTTCAGACCGGCAGCTACAAGCGCCGTCAGGCCGCCTTCGATCTCGGCGGACCGGTCGATGGCGAGGGCAAGGTGCTCTACCGCCTGACCGGGCTCGGCCGCCTGTCCGACACCCAGGTGGACCACGCGCCGGACGACCGCTTCTACATCGCGCCGGCGGTGACCTTCAAGCCGACCGACAGGACCAAGCTGACCCTGCTCGCCAGCTACCAGTCGCTGAAGATGAGCGGGTCGGAGCAGAGCATCCCGCGCAGCGCGCTCGACCTGATCGGCACCGACCTCTATTTCGGCGTTCCGGGCGTGTCCGACTGGCGGGTGAAGAACACGTCGATCGGCTACGAGGTCGAGCATGAGCTGAGCCCGGGCTGGACGATCCACCAGAACGCCCGCTACATGCATTCGCGGGTGAGCTTCCAGTCCTCCTTCAGCACCGAATGGCCGGTCGAGCTGGTGGACGGCCGCTATTACCCGGTGGGGCTGCAGGACCGTCCGAAGAACACCGACACCTACCTGATCGACAGCAACATCCAGGGCAAGCTGACCACCGGCCCGGTCTCGCACACCATCCTGGCCGGCGTCGATTACGGCTACTACTCCGGCAAGGAGACGCGGCGGAACACGCTGAATTCGCTGGTCGTCGACATCTTCAACCCGATCTATCCGGGGACGGAGTTCCTCTACGCCGACCCCTGGGTGAACGGGAAGAGCAAGCTGTCGCAGATCGGCGCCTACCTCCAGGACCAGCTGCGCTACGACAATTGGATCCTGACGCTCAGCGGCCGTCAGGACTGGGTGGTCGGCAAGGAGGTCGACTATCTTTCCAACGGCTTCCAGACCACGCGCGACCACGACTTCACCGGGCGCGCCGGCCTCGGCTACGTCTTCGACAACGGCATCGCGCCCTACGCCAGCTACGCGACCTCGTTCCAGCCGAGCACCGGCACGCTGGCGCCGGAACGCGGCGGCGGCACCTTCAAGCCGACCACCGGCACGCAGTACGAGGTCGGTGTGAAGTACCAGCCGACGGGCTGGAACAGCTTCATCTCCGCCTCGCTCTACCACATCACCCAGCAGAACGTGTCGACCAACGACCCGCTCTACAGCGGCTACGCCGTGCAGGAGGGCGAGATCCGCAGCCGCGGTGTCGAGCTGGAGGGCAAGATGGCGCTGACGGAGGCGTTCAGCCTGATCGCCTCCTACGCCTTCATCGACGCCGAGATCACCAAGGACAACCCGGCCGTCGGGTCCTCCACCAGCTCGGTCGGGCTGCGGCCGAAGGGGATTCCGCGCCACATGGCCTCGGCCTGGGGCGACTACACCTTCAAGGCGGGGCCGCTGGACGGGCTCGGCCTCGGGGCGGGGGTGCGCTATGTCGGCTCGTCCAAGAACATCGCCAACACCGCGAGCATCCCCGAGCACGCGCTGATCGACGCCGCCATCCGCTACGACCTGGGCGCCCTGCGTCCGGAGCTGGCGGGCGCCAGCGCCGCGCTCAACGTCAGCAACCTGACCGACAAAAAATATTATTCGCCGGGCTTCTACGACAACACCGTGCTGTACGGCAACCGCCGCCAGATCCTGGCGACGCTGAAGTACAGCTGGTAAGGCCTCCCCGATGCCCGGCATCAACGGCACCGTCGGCCGGCGCCGCATCCTTCGCACCGCCGCCATGCTCCCTGCCGTCCTGCTCTCTGCCGGTCTGATGGCCGGCGGCGCGCGGGCGGCGGAGCGAAGGACGGACGGCGGACTCTGCGCGCTCGACTGGACGAGCGCGCAGGCCCTGCTGGCGCTGGGCATCGTTCCCCGCGGCCTGCCCGAGCTTGACCGCTACCGCCGGGCGGTGGTCGAACCGGCGGTGCCGGACGGCGTTCCGGACGTCGGCGCGCGGGCGGAGCCGAACCTGGAGCTGCTCGACCGGCTGGCCCCGGCACGCTTCGTCAGCGACGGCACGCTGTCGGCGGTGCAGGGCCGGCTGGAACGGATCGCCCCGGTCACCGTCCATCCGCCCTTCGACACCCGCTCCGACAGGGGCGGGCAGCCGGGTGGACAACTCGCCTTCGCCATCGCGTCGCTGCGCGGGCTGGCCGCCGGCCTCGGCGTGCCGGAGGCGGCGGAACAGGCGGTCGCCCGGCTCGACCGCACTCTGGCGGCGGCGCGCGACCGGCTGTCCGGATGGGAGCCGCGACCGCTCTACATCCTCAGTGTGCTCGACGGGCGGCGCGTCCTCATCCACGGGCGCAACAGCCTCTATCACGACGTCCTCGACCGGCTGGGCATCGCGAACGCCTGGACCGGCCCCAGCGGCCCCTACGGCCACGCCACGGTGACCATGGACCGGCTGGCCGGGCGCCCCGACGCCGGGCTGGTCAACATCGGCAGCGAGGGCGGACGGGCGCTGGAGGCGCTGGCCGCCCTGCCGCTGTTCGCCGGGCTGCCCTTCCTGCGCGAAGGCCGGGTCACCATCCTGCCGCCCATCCTGTTCTACGGCGGCGTCCCGGCGGCGGAGCGCTTCGCCCGCCTGCTCGGCGAGGGGATTGCGCCGCATCATGGCTGACACCGCGACGTCATCCCCCTCCCGCCGCTTCGATCCCGCCTGGCCGGTCATCGGCCTGTTCCTGCTGGCCGGGCTGGTGTCCGCCCTCGTCCTTGAGCGGCAATTGCCGGCCGGGCTGTGGTGGCGGGCGCTCGTCGCTCCCGACCCGGGACGGCTCGACCAGCTCGCCGCCCATTACGTCCTGTTCCCGCGCTTCGCGGTCGCCTTGCTGGTCGGGGCGGCGCTGGGGCTCGCCGGGGCCATCCTCCAGCAGGTCCTGCGCAACCCGCTGGCCGAGCCCGCCACGCTGGGCATCTCCGCCGGCGCGCACCTGTCGCTCGCCGTCGCCACGCTGTGGCTGCCCGACGCGCTGGCGCTGGGGCGGGAATGGGTGGCGCTGGCCGGCGCCGGGCTGTCGGCGGCGGCGCTGCTGGCGCTGTCCTGGCGCAAGGGGCTGTCGCCGGTCACCGTCGTTCTGGCCGGCCTCGTCCTCAGCCTCTACGCCGGGTCGGTCAGCGGCGTGATGGTGCTGTTCAACCACGACCTGCTGATCGGCCTGTTCCTGTGGGGCGCCGGCTTTCTCGACCAGCAGGATTGGAGCACGGCCGCCTTCCTGGCGCCGCGGCTGGCGATGCTGGCGCTCGCCGCCACGCTGGTCCTGCGCCCGCTGGTCCTGCTCGGCCTCGGCGAGGGCGGGGCGCGCAGCCTGGGCCTGTCGGTGGCGGGCGTCCGTCTGGCCGGTCTGGTGATCGCGGTGATGCTGGCGGCGTTGAGCGTCGCCGCCGTCGGCGTGGTCAGCTTCGTCGGGCTGGCCGCCCCGACCATCGTCGGCATGGCCGGCGCCCGCCGGCTGGGTCCGCGCCTGCTCTGGGCGACACTGTGCGGCGCCGCCCTGCTGTGGGCGACCGACGCCCTGGTGCTGCTGGCCCCGGTCACCTACCGCGAGCTGCCGACCGGCGCCGTCACCGCGGTGCTGGGCGTGCCGATGCTGCTGTGGCTGCTGCCCCACCTGCGCACGACGGCACCGCCAGTCACGTCCACCGCCGCGCCGCCGCCGCGGGCGCACCGCCCGGCGTTGCTGCTCGCCGCCGGCGCCCTGCTGCTGCCGCTGGCCCTGTGGGCGGCGGTCGCCGCCGGCCGCGGGCCAGACGGCTGGGAATGGAGTGCTGGCGGCGCTCTTGCCGCGGTGGAGCCCTGGCGCCTGCCGCGGGCGCTCGCCGCGCTGTCCGGCGGGGCGATGCTGGCGGTGGCCGGCGCCACGCTGCAGCGGATGACCGGCAACCCGCTGGCGGCGCCGGAAATCCTCGGCGTGTCCTCCGGCGCGATCCTCGGTGTGATCGTTCTGATGTTCTCGACCGAGGCGTCCGGCCGCGGCGCCCAGATCCTGGCCGGTGGGGCGGGAGCGGCGGCGGTGCTGGCGGCGATGCTGGCGCTCGGCCACAGGGACGGCTTTTCGCCCGACCGGCTGCTGCTGGCCGGGATCGCCACCAGCTCCATCTCCGGGGTCGTCGTCGCCGTCCTGATGGCCGGGCACGACCCGCGCCTGCAGACGCTCGTCACCTGGCTGTCCGGCTCCACCTACATGGTCGGCCCGACCGACGCGCTGGCGACGGCGCTGCTGGCCGGGCTCGCCGTCGCCGCCATCCCTTTCGTCGCCCGCTGGCTCGACCTGCTGCCGCTCGGCGGCGGGGTGGCGGCGGCGCTGGGGGTCAGCCCGCCGCTCAGCCGCGCCGTCCTGTTCAGCCTGTCGGCGCTGCTGACCGCGGCGGCGACGCTGATCGTCGGGCCGCTGAGCTTCGTCGGGCTGATGGGGCCGCACCTCGCCCGCATGATGGGCCTGCAGCGGGCGGCGGCCCATCTCGCCGGCTCCGCCCTGCTCGGCGGGCTGGTCATGCTGGCGGCCGACTGGCTTGGACGCGGCATGATCTTCCCCTATCAAGTGCCCGCCGGGCTGCTCGCGTCCGTGATCGGCGGCCCCTTCCTCCTCTGGCTTCTGGGACGGCGCTGATGCCCCGCTTTTCCTGCGACACCGCGATTCCCCAAGACCTCCTCCCCGGCACCCCCGCCGCCGCGGCGGACTGGCTGGTCGCCGCCTCCGAGCCCTACGGCCTGACCTTCACCCGCGACGGCGACCGCCGGACGACGGACGGACCGTTCGGCCGCCTGACTCTGACCGTGGGCACGGACGCGCTGCGTCTGCGGGCGGAATCGGACGACCGCGGCCTCCTGGAGCGGTTTCGCGGCTCCATTACCGAGCAGTTGCTCGGCCTGCTCGGGGAGGACACGGCGATCGTCTGGACCGGCGACGTCGAGACCGGGGCGCTGTTCGCCGATTTCCGCGAAATCCGCGTCGCCGCCGTCCGCGACCTGACCCCGCGCCTGCGCCGCATCACCTTCCACGGCCGGGACCTTGGCCGCTTCGCGACGTCGGACAACCTGCATGTCCGCCTCTACCTGCCGCCGCCGGGGCTGGAGGCGCCGTCCTGGCCGCGCCCCGGCCCCGACGGGCGGCCGGTCCTGCCCGACCCCGAGCGCCGGCCGGCGGTCCGCTACTACACCCTGCGGCGCGTCGATGCCGACGCCGGCGAGCTGGACATCGACGTCGTCCTGCACGAGGACGGCGGCCATGATGACGGCCATTCCGGCGAGGCCCCCGGCGCCGACTTCGCCCGGCGGGCGCGGCCCGGCGACCTCTGCGGCATGTCCGGCCCCTACGGGCTCGGCGTTTCCCCGGCCTCCTGGTACCTGCTGGCCGGCGATGAGACGGCCCTCCCTGCCATCGCCCGCATCCTGGAGGAGCTGCCCGACGACGCCCGCGGCACCGCCCTGATCGAGGTGGAGGACGCGGCAGACGAGCTGCCGCTCCGGGCCCCCGCGGGAATCGCCGTCCGCTGGCTGCACCGCCGCAACGCCGATAGGGCCCGCCCGCTGGTCGAGGCGGTGCGCGCCCTGACCCTCCCGGCGGACAGCGCCACTCTGTTCGCCTGGGTCGCCTGCGAGTTCGACAACCTCGCCCGGCTGCGCGAGCATCTGCGCGGGCGCGGCATCGACCGCGACCGCATGCTCGCCGTCGCCTACTGGCGGCGCACCCCGCCGGGGACGTCGGCATGACGCCCGTCACGGAGCCGATGTTCCACCTCGATGGGGTGCGCTTCGCCCTGCCGGGGCGCCTCCTGCTCGACCTGCCGTCCTGCGACCTCTTCCCCCACCGGGTGACCGCGCTGATCGGCCACAACGGCTCTGGCAAATCGACCCTGCTGAAGATTCTCGCCCGCCAGCAGCCGGCCAGCAGCGGGCGGGTGCTGTTCGACGGCCGGCCCCTGGACCGCTGGAAACAGCGGGCGCTCGCCCGCCGCATCGGCTACCTGCCGCAGCACATGCCCGCGGCGTCCGGCCTGCTGGTGCGCGAGCTGGTGGCGCTCGGCCGCTATCCGTGGCACGGCGCGCTCGGCGCCTTCCGCGCGGAGGACGCCCGCAAGGTGGAGGAGGCGCTGGCGCTGACCGACACCGCGCCCTTCGCTGACCGGCTGGTCGACAGCCTGTCGGGCGGCGAGCGGCAGCGGGTGTGGCTGGCCATGCTGATCGCGCAGGACGCCGGCTGCCTGCTGCTCGACGAGCCGATCTCGGCGCTCGACGTCGCCCATCAGGTGGAGGTGCTGGCCCTGGTCCGCCGCCTGTCGCGCGAGCGCGGCATCGGGGTGGTCGCGGTGCTGCACGACGTGAACATGGCGGCCCGCTTCTGCGACGACATCGTCGCCCTGCAGGGAGGGCGGCTGATCGACCGCGGAGCCCCGGCCGAGATCATGACGCCCGCCCGGCTGCGCGCCATCTACGGCCTGCCGATGGCGGTGATCCCCCATCCGGACAGCGGGCAGCCGGTCGCGCTGGTGCGCTGAGCGTCGGCAAGCGCGCTCAATCCCCGCCGTCTCCCAGGATTCCGAGCTGGCCCGAACGCACGAAGCAAGGAGCAGACCGCCCTGAACGGCGCGGACCGCGGGCGGTCGGAAACGCTCGCCCAGAGCATCCTGTCCCCAGCCGGTCAGGCGATCCTGCTGCGCCACGGCTTCGCGAGCCCGTGACGCGGGAGGCGTCACACGCCAACCCTTCCCGCGCCAACCATGGCTTCCCTGACATCATTCTTTAAAATTTGACATCTGTATTTTCAAATATGTCGTATTTCTACAAATACATCGGACTCTATGTTCCGTTTCATACCAAAATTTACTTTTATTGGTAAATTTTTACTTTCCATACTGCGGGGATGGAGGGCTGGCGGTGGTCCAGCCACGGTCGAAGCGCTTGCCCCAGCTCCGCTCTCCGCCCTGTCTGTGGTGAAAGAGCGTTTCGGATCGGATCACAGCAATTTTCTGCTGGTGTGCCGCTCTGAAATCGCCTAAAAGCGGCTTCCCGCTGCAAGGCGGCGACAGGAGTGTAGCTCAATTGGTAGAGCACCGGTCTCCAAAACCGGGGGTTGGGGGTTCGAGCCCCTCCACTCCTGCCATCCGGCAGATGATTCGGATGGCCCCGCACACCGCGGTATCTCCCCCCTGAAATATAGAAATCTGGAAACATTGTCGGGGCTGCGATCGAGCATTCGATCCCCTTGGTTAATACACTTTTATCCTTAAGGCCCTGAACGGCCCGGCGCTACGTGGCGTTACTGCCCTATCCCGATCCTTCGCTGCCAACCCGTAGAATCGACGCATCCACCTGCGTGTGCATAGCCATGTCTTGATTATCAAGACATAGTGCGGTTGTAGTCAGATAGGCTTTTTTTTAGATAAGCTCGTCCGAAATACATAGGTATTTCGAAAAAAAGTATATCCAGTTCGTTCACGCATAGAACTTGGCGAGCGTCCCTTGAGCAAAACGCGCAAGGGACGTCATATGCAGCAAAGAGCGCAACCTTTGGGGGACACCCCCACCGGAACAGCGTTGGATCGGCGGCGGGAACCGAAACGCCCCTGGCCCTCCCTGTCCATGGCTGGATCGCCGCGGCTTCTCTCCCGCACCGGGGAGGATCTCCACGAATTGGACGATTCCGGCCTTTTGGAACGCATCGCGACCGGAGACCAGACGGCCTTCTGGGTCTTCTGGTGCCGCCATTACACCGACCTGTTCTGGACATATCAAAGGTTGTGCAAAGGAAACAGGCAGGAAATCCACGACTGCCTGAGCGGGCTCTGCCTCAGCCTGTCGGATGTCCTGCCCCTCTACGCGCGCTCCATCCTCAACACGCGCACCTGGTTGCGGCGCACCGCCATCAACCATTTCATCGACCGGCACCGCGCCCACCAGCGCCACCCCGTCCTGGTCGGCTCCCTCGTCGAGATCGCCTCCATCGCCGACGGGTCCAGCGGGCGGGACGCCATGGACCCGGAACGCACCAACGCCGACCGCGCCCTGCTCGTCAAGGTCCTGGAGTCGCTCGACGGCATCCGGGATGAGCGGATGCGCCAAGCCGCCCGCATGCGCTTCATCGAGGAACAGCCCTACGCGGACATCGCGGCGGAGCTGTCCATCTCCGAAGAGCTGGCGCGCAAGTGGATCCAGCAGATCCGCAGCTATCTGCGCAGCGCCGTTCCCGATCACCGCGACCTGCTGGCGAAACCGCCGCCCGACACCCCCCAGGCTCGGCGCGCCACCAAGCACGGCGTGCTGACCCGTACCCGCCCTCCCAAGGCCGCTCCGAAGGCCCCTCCGACGACCATGAAGCCGGCGCTCTGACTGGCACCGCACGCCCGAGCGCAACCGAGCCCACCCCCATTCCCAACCCTGGCGCCCACCCACCCACGGCGCCAACGACCGGAGCCATTCATGCCCGACCAGACCATGCCCGCCCCCGCCGTCCAACCCGCCAACCGGAAGGGCGCCAAGCCGATCAACCTCGCGCTCCAGGGGGGCGGCGCCCACGGCTCCTTCACCTGGGGCGTGCTCGACCGCATCCTGGAGGATGGGCGCCTGACCATCGACGGCATTGTCGGCACCAGCGCCGGCGCCATGAACTGCGCCGTCACCGCCTATGGCCTGACCATCGGCGGTCCTGAGGGCGCGCGGAGCAAACTGCGCGAATTCTGGCGCCGCATCTCCGACGAGGCGAAGAAGGGGCCGCTTCAGCCGACCCCGCTCGACAAGATGTTCAGCAAGGGGAACATGGACTTCTCCCCGCTCTGGCAGATGTTCGACGCGCTGTCGCGCATGATGTCGCCGTACGAGCTGAACCCGATGAACATGAACCCACTGCGCGACGTGCTGTCGGACGTGGTGGACTTCAAGCGGCTGCGCAAGGCGCCGGCCTGCAAGACCTTCATCGCGGCGACCGACGTCTGCGCCGGCCGGCTGAAGGTGTTCGGCCCCAAGGACATCTCGGTGGACGCGGTGCTCGCCTCGGCCTGCCTGCCCTTCCTGTTCCAGGCGGTCCAGGTCGGCAACGCCTTCTACTGGGACGGCGGCTATTCCGGGAACCCGCCGCTGTTCCCGCTGATCGACCAGTGCGACAGCCGCGACATCCTGATCGTCCAGATCAACCCGGTCCGCGTGCCGGTGCCGCCGCGCACCGCCCGCGAGATCATGGACCGCGTCAACACGCTCAGCTTCAACTCCAGCATGATGCGCGAGCTTCGCGTCGTCGATTTCGTCTCCAAGCTGATCGACTCCGGCGAACTCAGCCCGGACAAGCACAAGAAGATGCACATCCACACCGTCGACGCCGAAGAGGTCGTGGAGAAGCTGGGCGTCACCAGCAAGCTGAACGCCGACTGGGACTTCCTGACCTACATGTTCGAAACGGGCCGTCACAAGGCCGAGGAGTTCCTGGATCAGCACTTCGACAAGATCGGCAGGGAATCCTCGACCGACATCAGCGCGAAGTTCCTTGCATGACAGGAACGCGGACGGGCCGGCGGGGCAGCACCACCGCCTGGGCGGACATCGATCTGCACGCCCTCGGCCGGAACCTGGAACGGCTGCGCCGCAGCCTTCCCCCCGGTCAGGCCGTCTTCGGCGTGGTGAAGGCGGACGCCTACGGCCACGGCGCCGGACCGGTCGGTCGGGCGCTCCAGCGGTTCGAGATCGACGGGCTGGTGGTCGCCGACATGGGCGAGGGCATCACCCTGCGGCGGGCCGGAGTCACGGCCCCCATCCTGGTCATCGACCCGCCGCTGCCCAGCCAGCTTCGGTTGCCCGCCCTGCACCGGCTGGGCGCCACCGTCACCAGCGCGGCGGAGGCGCGGGCCCTCGCCACCGCCGCCAACCGCGCCGGACGGATGGTCGACGTGCATGTCCGGGTGAACACCGGCTTCGCCGGCTTCGGGGGGCCGCGGGCGGATCTGACCGACCTGCTGGCCGCGGTTGCCGCCGCGCCGGCGCTGCGGCTGGAAGGGCTTTACACCCACCTGTCCGGCGCCTATGGCCCTTACGAGGACGGAGGCTTGGCGGAGCTGGAGCGGTTCGGGGAGGCGGTCGAGGCGGTGCGGGCAACCGGCCTGCTGCCGCCGCTGGTCCACGCGCTCAGCAGCGCGGCGCTCGGCCGGCCCCTGCTGACCGGGGCCGCGGCGCGCATCGGCTGCACGGCGGTGCGCTGCGGCGCCGCCCTGTTCGGCATCCGCATGGTGGATGGGGAGTTGCCCCTCCCCCTCGCTCCGGTGATGAGCGTGAAGGCCCGCGTCACCCGCGTGACGGCGCTGGAGCCGGGCGACGCCGCCGATTACGCCGCCGCCAGCGCGGCACCCCGACGCACGCCGGTGGCGGTCCTGCCCTTCGGCTTCTCCGACGGTCACCACCTGCATCGGCTGGCCGGCGGGATCCTGCTGATCCGGGGGCGCCCGGCGCCGGTCCTGGGGCGCCCCTTCATGAGCAGCCTGCTGGCCGACCTGACAGACGTCCCCGGCGTCCAGCCGGGCGATGAGGCGGTCCTGATCGGGCGGCAGGGCGATCACCGGATCACCGTGGAGGACATCGCGGCGCGGTCCGGGCTGCGCCCCAGCGCAATCCCGCTTCTCGGGCCGCGGGTCGTCCGTCGCTACCGGTCGAGCGCCGCAGGGGAGGACCAAACGGAATGAGCCCGCACGTGCCGTCCGTCACCAGCCAATCCACCACCACGGGCCATCCAGCCGCGGCGATGACCCGCCGCGGCTGGATGGCCGGGGCCGCCGCCGCCGGCTTCGGCGCTCTCTGCCCGTCGCCCGCAGTCCTGGCCGCCCCCCGCCCCCTGCCGTCGGTCCGGGACGTGCCGCGGCGCTGGCGTGTCGGCTACGCCGAATCCATGCCCTACGGCAACTACGCCGCGACGCTCGCCGCCATCCTCGGCGAGCTGGAGCGGATGGGCTGGACCGGCCCGCTGACGGGCCTGCCCTACCGGCCGGGGCAGACCGACACCGCCAGCCTGTGGTCCTGGCTGGCCGCCCGCGCCGGCAGCCCGGTCCTGGACTTCGTCCCCGACGCCCACACCACCAACCTGACCCCCGAGGGGGCCGCGGCGCTTGTGAAGCGTCTGCAGGATCCGGGCGACATCGACCTGATGATCGTCATGGGAACCGTCGCCGGCGTCGCCCTGGCGACCGACGCGCACCGGATGCCGGTTCTCGCCTTCTCCTGCACCAATCCGATCGCCGCCGGGATCGTCGCATCGGAAACCGACACCGGGCGCGATCATGTGTGGGCGCATCTCGATCCGCTGCGCTTCCAGCGCCAGCTGACCATCTTCCACAAGACCTTCCAGTTCCGGCGGCTGGGCATCGCCTACGACGACAGCCCGACGGGACGGGCCATCGCCTCGCTGCCCGACATCGAGGCGACGGCCGAGCGGCTCGGCTTCGCACTGGTGCGCCGGCACGTCCGCGCGCCGATCGACCATCTCGACCAGTACCGCTACGAGGTCGAGCTGACCGCCGCCTGGGAGGCGCTGTCGCGCGAGGCGGATGCCGTCTACATCACCTACGGGCGCTGGCCGCTGGACCGCTTCACCTCGCTGGCCCGGCCCTTCCTGAAACAGCGCATCCCGACCTTCTCGCAACTCGGCCCCGAGGAGGTGGAGCGCGGCGCGCTGATGAGCATCGCCCGCGCCGACATGGCGGGCATCGGCCATTTCGGCGCCGCCACCCTCGCCCGCGTCATGGCCGGCGAGCCGCTGCGCCACCTGCCGCAGGTCTATTTCGACACGCCGTCCATCGCCTGGAACGCGGCGACGGCGGCAGCCATCGGCTACCCCATCCCCTTCCCAGCGCTGCTGGCCGCGGATTCACTGCACGGAGTGCTCTAGCCATGGCCTCACCCGGCACTCCGTCCGGCCGCTCCGGCCCCCTCCGCGCCTTTCTGGTGTCCGTGCTTCTGGTCGGGGTGACTCTGGCCTTCAGCCTGAGCATCAATCTCGGCTCCTTCCGCCAGAACCACGCGGGCACGCTGATGGCCGCCTTCGCGGTGGTCGGCGGCAAGACCGTGGAGAACGTCCAGAACGCGCTGGGCTACGGCAAGCCGTTGGACGACTTCTACGGGCTGGAGGCGATCCTCGACCAGCTCGCCGCCAATCTGCCCTGGGCGGGGGGGATCGGGGTGGCGGTGGCGGACGGACGCATCGTCGCCACCGCCAGGGGACGGCTCGTGGAGCCGATGCCGGAAGCCACCCTGCGCCATGCCCGCGCCGAGCTGGAGCGCCGCCCCCACTGGTTCCGGCACGACGCCGACCGCGGGTCCTACGTCCTCTATCTGCCGATCCGCAATCCCGGCGAGGCCGAGCGGGACGGCCGGCAGGCCAACGCTCCCGCCGGCTTTCTCATCATCCAGTCCGACAGCGCCAGGGTGGACGACCGCGTCGAGGAGTTCCGCGACCGCACCCTGCCGCAGCTCCTGTGGACGGGGCTGGGGACGGTCGGCTTCCTCGGCCTGACCGGTCTGGTGATGGCCTTCGGCCTGCGCCGCGCGTCGGAAGGCCGCCGGGTCCGGCTGGAGCGCCTGCGCCGGCTGCTGGCGCTCGGCGCGATGCTCGCCGCCCAGACCGCGGCGGCGGCGGAATGCTACACGCTGATCTCCACCGCCCATCTGGAGGCCGCCGAACAGGCGACCCAGATCATCGCCCGGATGATCCGCAACGACGTCGAGTCGGTGGTCCGGCGCGGACTGGACTATGGGTCGCTGGTCGGGGTGGATGGCTATTTCGAGCGCATCCGCGCCAGCATGCCCACCCTGCAATCCATCGAACTGGCCATGCCCGGCGCAAGCCCGCCGGCGCACGACGGACGCCACATGGTGACCGGCGTTCCCTTCCTGTCGGACATGCCGGACGTGACGCTGCGCTGGCCGCTCGCCCAGGACCGCGGCGGCGAGTCGCGCGAGCTGGTGGCCGTGGTGGACGGCGACCGGGTGGCCGCGCAGCTGACCGAGTTCGGGCTGGACATGGCGACCATCCTCGTCACCTCGCTGCTGTTCATGTTCGAGATGGACCGTGCGCTCGGCGGACGGACGCGGATGGCCCATCGTTCGGGCGACGGGCGCGCCGCGGCGGGGGAGACCGGCGATTTCGCCGGCTTCATCCGCTTCTCGGCCTTTCTGATGTATTTCGGCGCCTTCCTGCCGGTGTCCTTCGTCCCGCTGCTGATGACCAGCTTCGGCGGGGAGCCCTTTCCCTTTCTGTCCCCGTCCCAGATCGCCGCGGCGCCGCTGACGGCGGAGATGCTGTGCGGGGTCGCCGCGGCGCTGGCCGCCGGACGGTTGACCGGGCGGCTCGGCTGGCGGGCGGTCTCGCTGACCGGCTTCGCCGCTGCGGGGGCGGGAATGGCGCTGGCCGCCGTGGCGGCGATGACCGCCGACCCGCTGCTGTTCGTCCTGGCCCGCGGGCTGAGCGGGGCGGGCAGCATGGCCGGACTCATCGCCGCGAACGCCCTGATCGGGCGGCTGCGCGGGGTTTCGGATGGTTCCGCTCTGCAACCCGGCCTGTTCGCCGGCATGTACGCCGGGGTGAATTGCGGGGCCGTGTCGGGCGCCCTGCTCTCCACCACCTACGGGCCGGTGACGGTGTTCGCCGCAGGCGCCCTGATCCCGTTGGCAGGATTGCTCTACACCGCTTTCGGCATTCCCCGCCTGCCCGGAACCGTCCCGCCGGACGCCGCGCAATGCGCGCCTGCGGCGGTTCCCTTGCCCGGCAGCGCGACGGTCCACCCACGGCACCGGCGCATCAAGGTGCCTCTGTTCCTGGCGCTGATCTCCCTGCCCACCGCGGTGGCGGCGATGTTCCTGCCTTTCTATCTGCCGCTGTTCATCGCGGACCTCGGCCTGTCGTCGGCGACTGTGGGCCGCGCCTACCTGCTGCACGGTCTGTGCGTCGTTCTGGCCGGTCCGCTGCTGACCCGGATGGCGGCGCGGCGCCTGCCGATTCCGGGGGTGACGCTGCTGTCCGCGGCGATGATCGCCGGGGCGCTGGCCCTGTTCGGTCTCCAGGCGTCGCTGTGGACGGCCTTCGCCGCCGTGTTCGCGATCGGCTTGGCGGAGAGCTTCGGCCTGTCCGCCCAGATGCGCCACGTCGAGCTGCTGGCGGCGCGCGAGGCGCGGCGGCGCGATTCCGTGCTGGCCCTGCACGTCAACACCCGCAAGCTGGGGCAGGCCGCCGGGCCGTTGCTGTTCGGCACGCTGGCCGCCGCCGTCCCGCTGGGCGCCGGACCGGAGGGGGTTGGCCTGATCGGCGGGCTTCTGGCCGGCAGCCTGCTGCTCTTCGCTTTGCTGACGTGGCGGCGGACCGTCCCTCACCGCACAGCGCGCCAGCGGACGGAGGGCCGGCGATGAGCGGCCTGCGCTTCGCCCTGCTGGAGCCGGATGCGCTGGGCACCGTCCTGGCACTCCAGCGGGAGGCCTGCGGCCCGCTGATGCACCCGCTGGGCGAGGCCGAGCTGTCGGACATGCTGGCCGGGCCACACAGAGGCCATGGGGCGGTGCTCGGCGCGTTGACCGACGACGCGCTTGCCGCCTTTCTCGCCGTGCAGTTTCCCGGTCGGGCCGACCACAATCTGGGCCGCGACTATGGCCTTCATGACGGGGACCTCGACCGGGCGCTGCACTTCACCGGCATCCTCGTGCATCCGGACCGGCGCGGGCAGGGCCTGCACCGGCGCCTGATCGAAACCGCCGCCCAAGGGGTGCTGCCGCCGGACCGGCACCGCTACTGGTTCGCCACCGTCCGGCCCGAGAACACGGCCAGCGTGCGCGGAATGCTGTCGGTCGGCATGCATGTCTTCGCGCGCAAGCCCAAGCACGACGGCCATGACCGTCTCCTCTTCGTCCGCGACCTGTCCGCCCCGGCCGGCGGCTGAGGCGCCCCTTGTCACCGCAATATTGGCCCTCCGGAGACCGCCCGATGTCCCAAACGCCGTACCGGATACGCCTGCGCGTGGGAATCGCGCTGGCCTTCCTGCTGACGACGGTGCCGCTGATCGCGGTGATGCTCAGCTACCTCTATCATGAGAACTCCCGCACCGCGCTGGAGGTGGCGTCCCAGTCCATCGCGCGCACCACCCAGACGGTCACCAACGACCTGAACGGTCTGGTCAGCCCGGTGGCCCGTGTCGCCGAGGCGATGGCCGGGTTCGGGCGGATCGACCGGAACGGGCTGCGCCGCATCGAATCGCTGCGCTACTTCTCCGACGCCCTGGCCACCCTGCCGCAACTCGCCTCGCTCTATGTCGGCTTCGCCGGGGACGGCGCCTTCTTCCAGATGGCGCGGCTGGCCCCCGACGGCGGACGTTTCGGCCCCGCCGCGCCGCCGCCGGGCAGCGCGCTCGCCCTGCGCATGCAGGATTCCAGCTCCGGCTGGTTCGCCGACTCCTATTTCTACCTGCGCTCCTGGGGGCAGGTCACCGGCGTGGAGCGGGCGGAGGCGACGGAGGACCCGCGCACCGCCCCCTGGTACGTGGCGGCGCAGAAGACCGGGGCGGCGGTGATGTCCGACGCCTTCGTCCTACCCGCGACCCGGCGTCCGGTGGTCACCGTCTCCTACCGGATGGCCACCGACGACGGGGTGCCCATCGGCACCATCGGGGCCGACGTCTCGCTGGACCGGCTGGCGGACCGGCTGGACGCCCTGCGCATCGGATCATCCGGGGCGGTGTTCGTGATCGACGGCACCGGGCGGGTGATCTGCCACAACCGGGCCGACCTGCTGGTCGGCGGCGACGGCGCGACGGCGTCGCTCCACACCACCGCGTCCTTCCCCGATCCGGTGCTGGCCGAGGCGGTGGAGCGCCGCAACAGCGGGGCCGGCGACCGCTTCATCGCCCCGCTGGGGCCGCAGGGCCGCGACTACATCGTCGAGTTCGCAACCCTGGCCGACGGGATCGGCAGCGGCTGGACCGTCGGCGTGGCGGTGGAGGTGGACGAGTTCGTCGGCTCCCTCCGCCGCGCCACCTACCGCATCGTCGTGATCGGCGCCGGACTGCTGGCGGTGTCGGTCCTGCTGCTGCTGTGGCTGTCGCACCGGCTGACCCGCCCGATGCAGGACATCGTGTCGGAGACCAAGCGCATCCGCCATTTCGACCTGACCGGCCGCTTCGCCGTCCGCACCCGCGTGCAGGAGGTGGCGGAACTGGCCGGCGCCGTGGAGGCCATGAAGGGCGGGCTGCGCCGCTTCGGCGCCTATGTGCCCAAGGCGCTGGTGCGCGACATCATCGTAACCGGCGACGGCGGCGAGCTGGGCGGCGAGACGCGTCCCCTCAGCATCCTGTTCAGCGACATCGCCGGTTTCACCGCGACCAGCGAAGCCATGCCGCCGCAGCAGGTTCTGGACCGGCTGACCACCTATTTCGAGCGGATGACCGCCTGCATCCACGGCCATGGCGGCACGGTGGACAAGTTCATCGGCGACGCCATCATGGCCTTCTGGAACGCCCCGCGCCCCGACCCGGACCATGCGGAGCACGCTTGCCTGGCGGCGCTGGGCTGCCTGTCGGTCAACCGCGCCATCAACGACGCCTGCCTCGCCGCCGGCATGCCGCCGATGCCGACCCGCTTCGGCCTGCATCTGGGGGAGGTGGTGGTGGGCAACGTCGGCTCCTCCGACCGCATGCAGTACACGGCGCTGGGCTCCCACGTGAACCTTGCCTCGCGCATCGAGGGGCTGAACAAGGTCTACGGCACCAGCATCCTGGTCACCGGGGCGGTGGAGCACGCGGTGCGCGGGCGCTTCCTGTTCCGGCCCGTCGATCTCGCCGTGCCCTCGGGCCTGTCGGCGCCGATCGAGCTGTTCGAGCTGGTCGGCGCGCTCGACCCGCATTCGGCCTTCGCCCGCCCGCCGGAGACCCACGACCTGTGCCGCCAGTGGCACGTCGCCGTCTCGCTCTACCGCGGCCGGCGCTGGTCGGCCGCGCTGGACCTCCTGCGGCCACTGGCCGACGAGCCGGAGGTGGCGGCGCTGGCCCGGCTCTACATCGCGCGCTGCGAGCGGCTGATCGCCGACCCGCCGGACGAGGGCTGGGACCCCGCCGAGCATTTCAAGACCAAGTAGCCAGAAGAGGACGCGATGAAAAGCAGATGGACGGCGCGGCTGTTGGCCGCCTGCACGGTACTGGCGCTGGCGCTCGCCGCCGCCGGGGTGTCCGCCGAGACGGTCATCAAGCTGGCCCACCCGAACCGCAACGACGCCTTCGACAACACCGCCGGGGCCATGGCGATCGTCTTCAAGAACCATGTGGAGGTGGCGACCGAGAAGCGCGTGCGCGTGGAGATCTTTCCCGAAGGCCAGATGGGCCGCGACGGTGACGCCGTGAAGCTGGTCCGCCAGGGGACCATCCAGTCGGCCATCTCCTCGGTCGGCGGGGTGGCGCCGCTCTACCCGATGCTGGCGGTCATCGACCTGCCCTTCGCCTATTCCTCGGTCGCCAACGCCTACGACGTCTTCGACGGTCCCTTCGGCCACCGGCTGGCCGAGGAGATCCGGCGCAAGGCGGGACTCGCCGTGCTGGGCTTCGGTGATCCCGGCGGGCTGTTCACCATCACCAACTCCAAGCGCCCGATCCGCCAGCCCGAGGACATGAAGGGGCTGAAGATCCGCACCATGGATCTGGAGACGCACCGCACCATGATCGGCAGCCTGGGCGGCACGCCGGTCAACGTTGCCTGGTCGGACCTCTACAACGCCCTGGGCACCGGCGCGGTGGACGGCCAGATGAATCCGGTGCCGATCGTCCGTTTCGCCCGCTTCGACGAGGTGCAGCGCCACCTGACGCTGAGCAACCACCTGTTCCTCCCCTATGTCTGGGTGATGAACGCCAAGTTCCTGGACGACCTCGCCCCCAGCGACCGCGCGGCCGTGATGAACGCCGCCCGGCTGGGCGTCGTCGCCAGCCGCGGCCTCAGCCGCCTGATCGAATCCTCGGACCGCGGCCTGCCGCCGCTGGCGCAGCGCATGGAGGTCCACACGCTGACCCCGCGCGAGGCGGAGGCGTTCCGCAAGGTGACCCAGCCCGCGGTGCGGCAGGCCATTGAGCGGCGGTTCGGCGCCGAGGGTGTGGAGATGCTGGCCGCCTTCGAACGGGCGATCCGCGAGGAGCGGACGCCGTAAGCGGCGCAGCCGGGCGGTCAGCTCATCCCATCCGCCGGACCGCTCCCCCGGCCAGCGCGCGCAACCGGCCGGCGCGACCGTGGCTGGTCCTCTCGCCCGCCCCGTCTCCGGACGCGCTTGCCGCTGCCGCGATCACCGACAGCCGCCGCGCCAGCGCCCATTCCGGTGCGCAGGCCTCCTCGCACAGCGCCCGCATCTCCGCGATGGACGGGCGCCATTTCTGCGTGCGGCGCCAGGTCCGCGCCGCCGCGTCCACCGCCCAGGCCGGGAACTCGCCGAGGTCCTCCGCCCAGTCGAGCGCGACCAGATGCTCCACCTCCGGCGCGGTGCCCTTGGCCGGATAGTGGCTGAGCAGGGCCAGGATGCGGGCGAGCAGATGGTCCGGCGACGCCGGGGCCAGGATGGAGCCGGTCAACTCGTCGAGCGCCCGCCGTGCCATCAGGGCCTGTTGGCCGGTCACCCCGTCGGGTGGGCTCCAATCCTCGGTCACCCCGTCGAAACCGCGGTCGCCGAAGCGCGGCCGGCGCTCCAGCCGTCCGGAGGCGAGGACGTCCCGGAGGGGTGTCGGCAAGGCTGAAACCAGCGTGGCGCGGCGCTCGGCCGCGGGGGCGGACGGGTCGAAGGCCGGTGACGGACGGGTCGGCAAGGGAGTCACGACCGATGGGCTTGGCCCCCTGGGCGGGGCGGAACGCGGCTGTGTGGCCATGGTGTGTCTTTACCTCCAGGCCTGCGGGACGTGGCCGGCGTTGAGCTTGGCCGCCGCGGCCATCCAAGCACCGAGCTTCTGTTCGGGAACGGGAACGTTCGATGGCGGCCTTGCAGGGGTGGCCGGGCCCGTCGGCCGCAGCATCGGCGCCTTGCCGACGGCGGCGTCCTGCGTCAGCCAAGCTTTCCAGGCGGCCCCGGCGTCACGGTAGCGGTAGCCGTGGGCTTGGCAGCGCAGGCGGAACCCTTCGGCGTGACGGTCGAGATCCACCCAGGCGAAGCGGCTTTCGGCCCAGGCGCGGTCTCCGGCATCGGGCGTCCAGCCGTCCGGCACGGCTTGCGCAAGCCCGCGCGAGGTGTGCGAGTCCAGAGTCTGTTCGGATTCCGGCTGTTCCTGTCGCACTGGCGCACATGGGGAGTCGGCGGGAGCGACATCCTTGGCCGGTGTCTGCACAGGGGGCATCGCGGCCTGGTCGCACGCTGCACCGGCTGCCGGAATCGGTCCGTCGCCGGGGGCCAGCCGCAGCCGGTACAGGCAGGACAGCCGCCCGCCTGAGGCGGAGCGGCGGGACTCCCTCGCGATCACCCCGGATTCGGCAAGATGGCCGAGGATGCGGTTCACCGTGCTGCGGCTGCGCTTCAGCGCGGTGGCGAGAGTCGCCTGGGACGGCCAGCATTCGCCGCGGGCGTTGGCGTAGGTCGCCAGCGCCGCCAGCACGGCCAGACCGTCGGCGTCGATGGCGGGGTGGCCGAGCCACCAGGCCGGAATCCGGCCCCACCGCCCAGTGTCCGCGGGCGGTCCGGAATCCGGCGTGTCGTCCAATGGCATGTCGTCGCGGGGTGTCATGGTGCGGTCTCCGCAAGGCTGTCGGGACCGGCTGCGCACGGAATGCGGGCCGGTGGCTTTGCGGATCAGGATTCCCAGCGGCGCGCGGCTCTTCAAACCGCGGGCAATCGCTCCATAGCCGGGCATGGAGCGGTAACCCGCGCCGTTGAAGCCCCGGCTCGCGCTTCTGGAGCCTTTGCCCGCCGATATGGAGCGATGGCCCGCGCTTCATCGCCGAATCGGAATCCTGGAGCGGGAACCCGCGCCCCTGGAGCGATAGCCCGCGCCTCCGGATTCGGACGTATGGAGCCATGGCCCGCGGCCGGTGCGCCGGAGCATGGAGTGACAGCCCGCGGTTCGGCGGGTGATCCTCCGCCTGCTATGGAGCCATAGCCCGCGGGCATGGAGCGATAGCCCGCGCCCTGCCTTCCTCACCCGCACCCGGTGGTAACCCGGTGGCGAGCATGGGATGGAGCTTTTGCTCGCGCTTCCCCGCTCGGCCCCCTGGAGTTCCGACTCGCGGGGCGACTCGCGGCCATGGAGTGATAGCCCGCGCCTTGCTCCTCGCCTGGGTCTTTGCTGGCACGGAACGATTCGCATCGGTGGGCGGAGTCGCGGACAGAGTCGAAAGATGTCAACGCCATGCCGGGAAAGCGCGGGCTGTTGCTCCATACCCGCGGGCTATCGCTCCATGGGCGCGGGCAAAGGCTCTATACCGAAGGAGGTCGCCCGTCACGAAGCGGTTGTCAGGGCGCGTCCGCCGCCGCATGGTCATAGCCGGGCAAGGAGGGATTGGATGAGCAAGATCGCGACACCCGGCGCGCTGCAACTGGTTCTGTTCGAGCTGGAGGACCGCTCCCAGTCGCACCTGATCGCGCTGTACGATCTGGCGCCGCGCTACGTCTTCGCCTCGCGCGACGGCGGACGGTCCGCGGAGACCGCGCCGGCGAAGGGCAATTTCGTCGCGTCGATCAAGCGCGAGTTCACCTATCACGGCAGCACCTTCCACCTGACCATCCAGCCCGCCCGTCTGACCAAGATGGTCAACCGCGACCAGGTCAGCCGCGACGACGGGACCGCCCAGGCCGACGGCCAGACCGAGATCGAATACGAGGTCTTCCCCGCCGAGCGCGAGCAGGTGGTGGAGCATGTGGTGCGCCGCCTCGCCATGGACCGCTCGCGCCTGTCGCTGGGCGGCGAGAACCGCGACAAGGTCCAGATGCGCTTCACCCTCTACGAGATTCAGCGCGAACTGAAGGCGGTCGGCCACACCCTGTCGATCCGCGACATCCGCGAATCGCTGACCATCCTGGCGCGCTCGCGCATCATCATCGGCAAGCCGGCGGAGGGGGTGAAGAAAGGCCGCGGGGCCAACCTGCTGGAATCCACGGCCTTTCCGGTGCTGGCCATCCGCTCCCGTCCTGATCTGATCGGCGACGAGGGGGGCGACGAGGAAACCCACCTGCAGTTCAACCCGCTGGTCTCCTCGGCCATCCGGAACCTGGAATTCAAGCCGGTCAGCTACCAGTGGCTGATGCGGCTGAAGAGCCCGGTCTCCCGCTGGCTCTACAACCGTCTCAGCGCCGAGTACGACTATTCGGGGGCGGAGGCGCCGGGCGATCTGGGCGCCAAAGCGATGACGCTCTCGGCGGACGAGATCATCAAGAACAGCGGCATGAATGTGTGGAGCCGCCGTCGCGACACGTTGCGCGCGGTGACCTCGGCGGTGGATGCCCTGGTCGAGGAAGGAATTCTGACCAGCGCGGAGAAACTCTACGACAAGGTGGGCGCCCGCATCGAGGGGATCACCTACGTGATGCTGCCCAGCGCCAAGTTCCTCGCCCAGGTGCGCAAGGCACAGGCGGTGGAGAATGCCAACGTGGCGGCCATGCGGGCGATCACCGGCGACGACCGCCGGCCCACCGACTTCGTGCCGGTCACCCCAGCCGCGACGGTGGAGACCCGCGCCCGCCGTGCCAAGCGGCTGACCGAGGAGCCGCCGCGCCTGCCGATGGCCGAGGCCGGCTGACGAGGGCCCGTCGCGGCCGGGTTCAGTCCCGGTCGGCGGCGGCGTTCAGCGAGTCGCGCAGGCGCAGCAGAGCGTCGCGCAGTCCGGCGAGGTCGGGCAGCGGGCAGTTCGCCGCCGCCGCGATGTGCTCCGGCAGCGCCGTCGCCCGGTCCCGCAGGGCGGTGCCCTGCGGCGTCAGGTGGATGCGCACCAGCCGCTCATCCGACGGATCGCGCCCGCGGGTGACCAGCCCCTGCCCTTCCAGCCGCTTCAGCAGCGGGGTCAGCGTGCCGCTGTCGAGCAGCAGTCGCTCCCCCAGCGCCTTCATGGTCTGGCCGTCCTGCTCCCAGAGGAGAAGCATGACCAGATATTGCGGGTAGGTCAGCTCCAGCGCCTCCAGCAGCGGGCGGTATACCCGCGTCATCGCCAAGTTCGCCGAATAGAGGGCGAAGCAGGCCTGGTTGGCCAGAAGCAGCGGGTTGTCGTTCTCGGTGCTCATCGTTCGGGGGTTCCCAGCCAGGGACGCATCGCGGGCCTGTTGCGCGCGACCCCATAGCGCATGGGGGTATGGCACGCAACACGCCCGCGAGCATGAAACCCTGTTATGCGCCCTGTTACGCGATGGCCGTGCTCACCGCGATGTTGCCCTTGGTCGCGTGGCTGTAGGGGCAGACCTTGTGGGCGCGTGCCACCAGATCCTCGGCCGCCGCCTTGTCCAGGCCGGGCAGCGACACGGTGAGATCCACCGCGATGCCGAAGCCCTCACCGTCGTCGCGCGGGCCGATGCCGACCTGGGCGGTCACCGTCACGTCCGCCGGAACGGTGATCTTGTCGCGGTTGCCGACGAACTTCATGGCGCCGAGGAAGCAGGCCGAATAGCCGGCGGCGAACAGCTGCTCGGGGTTGGTGGCGCCACCCTTGCCGCCCAGCTCCTTCGGGGCGGCCAGCGCCACCGACAGCAGGCCGTCGTCGGTCTCCGCCTTGCCGTCACGCCCGCCGGTGGCCGTCGCCTTGGTCGTGTAGAGGATCTTCATTGCGTGAACTCCTTCGAACAGATGGATCGTTTCGATCGGGGAAGCGGGTTGCCGCTTGTTGTCGAGAAGGACTATCGCGCAAAATTGAATTGCGCGCAATGTAAATGGTCATGCGCCATTTCATTGCGCGCAATGCATCGCCGGAATGGCGTCCAGGCACGCGCTTCGCAAGGCGGCGCGGATCAGGGAGCGCGCCGGTAGCTCCAGATGAAGCTGCCGTTGTGGCCGCACCAGTAGCCGCTGGCGGCGCGGTTGGGCTCCAGATCGGGGATGGCTACCTCGCCGCCCTCCTCCGCGACCAGGATCAGGCCGCCGCCCTCCGCGTCGGGGGTGCCGACCGTCAGCCGTCCCTGGTCGTCCAGCCGCCCGATGCCGGAAAAATCGCACACCCAGCGCCCTGCCGTGGGCTCGGCGCCGCTGACGCTGACGGCGACCGTCCCGTTGCGCAGGGCAAGGGCGGCGATGCCGATGAACCCCTCATGGTCGAAGCGGCCAACGTAGCGCCCGACGGGCGGCGGCGGTGTGGCGGGATCGGTGCGGAAGGACAGGACCGCCACGCGCCCGTCATAGGCGCGGCGCAGGCAGGCCGCGTCGGTGCCGCAGGAGTCGCGCTCGCGCAGCCATGCCCGCTGGTCGGCCTTCACGGCGGCTCCAGCGGTGCCCTCCTCCGGGCTGGCGCCCGACAGGCGCTCCAGAGCGGCGCGGTAGGTCGCGGCCAGCCGCCCGTCCAGAGCGGAGAGCGCCGGATCGGCGCAGATCGCCTTTTCCGTCGGGGTGTTGGCCTTGGAGCAGGGAAAGCCTGCCGCCGCTGCGCCGGTCGGCAGCGCCAGGAGGCCAAGGGCGAGCAGCGCTGGGCGGAGCATGCGGGTTCCCCTTCGACGGAATCCCCTTCCTTCGAGGGGCGGGCCTCGACTCTGCCGTGGCGGCGGAGTGCGGTCAAGCCGTCCTCCGGGGGGCATCCGGTCTGCTGTGTCCCCCCACCTCATAAGCAGGAAGTCCGCGCTTCGCAGCGCTGCGGAAGTCCACATTGTCACAGCGCTGCGATGAACTCTTTTAACAGCGCTGCGAAAACTTGTGTTCTTAAAAGATCATGCTCCATTTTATTCTTGATTGTGCGCTGCATCATAGTAATGGAAGCCATGCGTTATCGGCGCGTCGTCTTTCGGGATGGTGGTGTCAATATATCCAGCCAGGCAGCACCGCCCCTCCGCCGGCATCGCGCAGGCCCCTTCCATGGCCAGCCGCCGACCCCGGCGCCCGAGCGGCACCGCCAGAGACATTCCCATCGAACCACGGCCTTCGAGGCCGCCATGAGGACAACCATGAACGCCGACAACTTTGCGACCCCCCTGTCGTCCACGGAACTGCGCAACATCCGCCGTCAGGCGGAAGCCCTGCGGGCCGCCTATCTGCGCAGCCTGTTCCGCCGTCTGGCCGCGGCCTTCAGCCGCCCGGGTGCTGGGACCAACGGCGCTGCGACCAACGGCGGTCTGACCGCCGCCCGCTGAGCCGCACCCGGCACCATTGCTTCCCTGGAGTTCCCCTGCACGCGGCCGGACGGTCCGGCCGCGACTTTTTCGCCCGCATATGACCAATTTTAGCAAGATTCGTTAAGATTTTGCCGGCTATCATTTTCTAATGATACCCGAAATGGTGGTCTGGGGCGGGCGCAAAAATGCAGGTTGTAATCGTCGATGACGATCCCTCCACACTGTTCATCACCAGCGCGGTCATCCGGCGGATCGACGACGCGGAGCCCATCGGTATGGGCAGTCCGCTGGAGGCTCTGGACTGGCTGGCCGTCAACACGCCCGACCTGATCCTGATCGACCATGTCATGCCGGACCTCGACGGCATGGATGTGCTGGAGCGCGTCCGCGCCCAGCGGCATCTCGCCGACGTTCCGGTGGTGATGATCACCGCCGACACGTCGGTGAAGCTGCGGGTGGCCGCTCTTGAAAGCGGCTGCACCGATTTCCTGACCAAACCCATCATCGTGCCGGAGCTGCTCGCCCGGGCGCAGAACCTTCTGCGCCTGCGTCTGGGCCAGCGGATGATGCGCGATCAGGCCGCCATCCTGCGCAGCCGGGTGGAGGAGGCGACCGCCCAGCTCCGCCAGCAGGCGCAGGAGCTGGTGGCCCGCCTCGCCCGGGCCGCGGAGTATCGTGACCCGGAAACCGGCCTGCACATCGAGCGGATGGCGTGCTACTCGCGCGTCATCGCCGAAAGCCTCGGCCTCGACCCGGACGACTGCGCCCGGCTGGCCGAGGCCGCGCCGATGCACGACATCGGCAAGATCGGCATTCCCGATGCCATCCTGCTGAAGCCCGGCCGGCTGACCGACAGCGAAATGAGGGTGATGCGCGAGCATCCGGTGATCGGCCACGCCGTGCTGCAGGGAAGCGAGCACCCCCTCATCTGCGAGGCCGCGGAGATCGCGCTGGGCCATCATGAGAAGTACGACGGGACCGGCTATCCCAAGGGCCTGCGGGGGGAGGAGATTCCGCTGGCCTGCCGCATCGTCGCCATCGCCGACGTCTTCGACGCGCTGACCACCGCCCGCCCCTATAAGATGCCTTGGCCGCTCGACACCGCGAAGGCCTACATCGTCGAGCACAGCGGCAGCCATTTCGACCCGGCCTGCGTCGACGCCTTCCTGCGCGCCTGGACGTCCATCCTCGCCATCCACGACGCCCATCCCGACCCGGATTTCACCGGGACGGACGCCGGCGCGTTCCGCTAGACGGGAGGGCGTGATGCCGGACACCCCCGTTTCCCTTCCCCTGCCCGAACACGGCCACCGGGCCTACGCGTTCCGGTCCAGGGCGCTGGTCTCCGGGGTGTGGATGGCCACGCTCCTGCTGACCGCGGCGGCCTGGACCGCGGCCGTCTACCTGACGGAGCGCGACCAGCGCGACGCGCTCCAGCGGGCCGAGCGCGACACCGGCAACCTGGCCCACATCATTGCGGAACAGACCACGCGGGCCATCGCCGGGACCGACCGCATCCTGTCCTTCATCGGCTACGACCTGTACCGGCTGGGCAGCCAGAGCCCGCTGCTGCGCGACGTGATGCGCAACGCGACGCTGGATTCGGACCTTCTGCTCCAACTCGCCTACGCGGACGGCAAAGGCGACCTGATCCAGACCAGCGTGGACAACGCCCCGGCCCGGGTGAATCTGGCCGACCGCGAGCATTTCCGCGTGCACAAGGAAGGAACGGTCCAGGGACTGTTCATCAGCCGCCCCGTCTTCGGGCGGGCGTCGGGCAAATGGTCGATCCAGCTCAGCCGCAAGGTCGACGCCCCGGACGGCGGGTTCGGCGGGATGATCGTCGCCTCGCTCGACCCCTTCTACTTCGGGCGCACCTTCGACAACCTGAATGTGGGCCATGACGGCGTCATCTCCATCATCGGCCGCGACGGCATCCTGCGCGCGCGAAGCGTCATGGACGACCGCATCATCGGATTGGACCTCGGCAGAACGCCGATCCTCCAGGAGGCGGAGGAGAAAACTCAAGGCTTCCTGCGCTCGGTCAGTCCCGTCGACGGGGTGGCCCGCCTGACCAGCTTCCGGAGCCTTCAGAATTACCCGCTGATCGTCAGCGCGGGCTTCGGCGAGGCGGAGTTCATGGCCGAAACCTGGGCGCGGCAGCGCGCCTACACCGTCGGGGCGGGCCTGACTACCGCCCTGCTGTTCGTCCTGGCCTCGCTGGTGACGCTGCAAAGCCGTGCCCAGGAGCGCGCCCATGCCACGCTGGACGAGGCGGCGAGGCATCTGCGCGCCAGCAAGACGAAGCTGCGCGACATCGCGGAAACGGCATCCGATTGGTTCTGGGAGATGGACGCCGACCTGTGCTTCGCCGGCGTGTCCGGAGCCTATGCCGGATCGATCCGCGACCCGGAGCTGTACCGGGGCCGGCGCTGCGAGGACATCGCCCTGCGCGAAGCCGGCGACGGCGCTTATTGGGAGGAGCAGCGCCGCGTCCTGGAGGACCGGCAACCCTTCCGCGATTTTGAATTCACGGTCCACGGACCGGACGGCGACACCCGGATCTGGTCGCTCAGCGGCAAGCCGGTCTTCGACGATCAGGGCGCCTTCGCCGGCTACCGCGGCTCCGGCTCCGACGTGACGGAGCGGCGGCGGGCGGAACGGTCGCTGACCGACAGCGAGCGGCGCTACCGCGCCATGTTCGCGGCGGTCGGCCAGCCCATCGTCGTCACCGACCAGAACGCCGTGATCACCGGCTTCAACCCGGCGGCGGAGGCCCTCTTCGGGTACCATGAAGCGGAGATGATCGGGCGCAACGTCACGGCCCTGATGCCGGACGGGCACGCCGGCAACCATGACCGCCTGTTCCGGGACTACCAGTCGAGCGGCCGCGGCAGCCCGAGCGGCATGATCCGCGAGGTGCCGGTCCAGCGCGCCGACGGTGCTCTGGTGCCCACCGAGATCGCCCTGTCGAGCTGGCGGGCCGGGGGACGGGAGCATTTCATCGGTGTCTTCCACGATCTGTCCAAAGCCAAGCAGATCGAGGCCGACCTGCGCCGCGCCCGCGACAGCGCCGAGCACGCCAACCGGATGAAGAGCGAGTTCCTGGCGACGATCAGCCACGAGATCCGCACGCCGATGAACGGCGTGCTGGGCACGCTGACCCTGCTGGACAGCGAGGGGCTGGACGCCGAGGAGCGGCGTCTGGCCGGCGTCGCCCGCCGCTCGGCGGAGAGCCTGCTGCGGCTGCTGGACGACATCCTGGACTTTTCCAAACTGGAAGCCGGGAGGATCGCCATCGAGGAAGAGGTCTGCGCGCCCGCCGACCTCGCGGAGGCCGTGATGGCGGTGTTCCAGCCCTTGGCAGCGGACAAGGGGCTGTCCCTGACCTGCCACATGCTGCCTGGCGTGCCGGAGGCGGTGGTCACCGATCCCGCACGCCTGCGGCAGATCCTGTTCAATCTGGTCGGCAACGCGGTGAAGTTCACCGGCACCGGCCATGTGGCCGTGCGTGCGCGCCGCGGCGCCGGCCTGCCGGACGGGCGTTTCCTTCTGGAGTTCGAGGTGGAGGACAGCGGCATCGGCATCGCCGCGGATGCCCTCCCGTCGCTGTTCGACCGCTTCACCCAGGCCGACAGCTCGATCACCCGCCGTTACGGCGGCACCGGTCTGGGGCTGGCAATCTGCAAGGAGCTGTGCGGGCTGCTCGGCGGAACGATTTCCGTCACCAGCGCGCCCGGCAAGGGAAGCCTGTTCCAGTTTTCGGTCGCCTGCGCGCCGGGCGATCCGGCGGCGTTGCGCCATGCCGCGGAGGCGCCGCCGGCCGTCCCCCTGCCCCCCTTGCGGATTCTGGCGGTGGACGACAACGCGGTGAACCGGGACATCGTGCGCGGCCTGCTGGTCCGTGGCGGGCACAGCGTGGTCACCGCGGTGGATGGTGACGAGGCGGTGCGGACCGTGGAACGGTCGGAGGGGCCCTTCGACGTGGTGTTGATGGACATCCAGATGCCGGGCATGGACGGGCTGACCGCCACCCGCCTGATCCGCGCTCTGCCGGCGCCGCGCAACGGGGTTCCGGTGATCGCGCTGACCGCCCATGCCTCGGGCAGCTCGCTTCCGGAATGCATGGCGGCGGGCATGAGCGGGTTCGTTCCCAAGCCCTTGCGTCCGGCGGCGCTCGACGCGGCGATCCGCGCGGTCGTCGGCAACCCCGCTTCCAAGGCGGTGCCCACGGTGGCTGCCGAGGCGGCTCCGGAAAGCGTTCCGGTGGTGGACCTGCTCGACCGCGAACAGGTGGACAGCGTGGCCGAGGCTCTTGGCCCGGAGAGCTGGTCCGAGGCCGTGCAGGGCTTCTCGCGCACCGCGCGGGAGCAGGTGGCGCGGATCAGCAGCGCCCTGGCCAGCGGCGAGGAGCACCGCCGCGCCGCCCACACGCTGAAGGGTCTGTCCTGGAACGTGGGGGCGAAGCGGCTGGGCGACCTCGCGCTGGCGCTGGAAAAGGCGCCGCCGGACGAGGCCCTGGCCCTGGCCGGAAGCCTGGAAGGCGTGCTGAAGGACAGTGTGGAGGCCCTGTCCGAACCTCAATGACGAGGCCGTAAGGTGTGGGCAGGGCCTCGGGCTGGTTAGGAGGCCGGCATCTCGCCGGTCACCCAATAGTCCACGCGCTGCTTGTTGTTGGCGATGTAGGTGTCGATCGCCTTGTCGTAGGAGGTGGCGTCGGCCTCCAGCATGATCTTCTCCAGATCCTCCAGCGGCAGGTACATCCGGGTCAGGAGCTCGGCGACCTTGGGGTGCTCCTGGTAGAGTTTCTTGCGGGCCATGACGTGAACGCGCTCAAGGCCGCCCAGCGAGCCCTTCGGGTCCTCCAGGTAGCGCAGCTTCCACTTGGCGAACATCCAGTGCGGGCTCCAGGCGGTGACGGCGATCCAGTCCTCGCGCCGATCGGCGCGGCCCAGCGCGGCGGTCATCGCCGCACCGCTGGCCGACACCAGCTCGTAGCCGTCGAGGCCGTAGTCCTTCAGCGCCTTCTCCGACGCCTGCATCAGGCCCGAACCGGGGTCGATGCCCTGGATCTTGCCCTTCAGCTTCTCACGGATTTCCGGCTTGGCGAGGTCGGCGATGGTCTTCACTTGATCCTCCGGCACATAGTCCGGCACGGCCCAGCCCAGGCGGGCGCGGGTGTAGAGCATGCCCAGCGGCACGATGTCCTTGCCCACCTTGTCCAGGTAGGAGGCGTGGGTGGTCGGCAGCCAGGACATCATCATGAAGTCGAGGTCGCCCTTGGCGAGCCCCTGATACTGCAGGCCGATGTCGGCAAGCACCAGCTCGACCGGCTGATCCAGCCGTTCCTGGATGAGGCGTTGGGCGAGCTTGGTCACCGCCTCGGCGTCGGACCAGGCGGTCCAGCCGATGCGGACCGGCTTCTTGTCCCCCTCAGCCGTGTTGGCGGCGGCAATGCTGGCGGAGGACAGGGCGGTGCTGCCGATCACGGCGGCGACGCCGAGGGCCATCATCTTCAGAAACGTGCGTCTCATGCAAAAAATCCTTTGTTTTGTATGGTTTTGGGGATGGCGGTTCATCCCGCTTCGGTGACTCCGTGCGTGGGAGACAGGTGCGCGTTGTCCTTCGGCTGCGCCGCGCGGCGGCGGCTCAGCAGGGAGCGCAAGGCGGACCGGGGGGAGCGTCCCCCCGCGTCCGGGGTTCCGAAACTCTGGGTGATGCGGTCGAGCAGGATCGCCAGGATCACCACGGCCAGCCCGCCCTCGACGCCGAGGCCGATGTCCAGCCGCTGGATGCCGCGCAGCACCTCGTTGCCGACGCCGCCCGCGCCGATCATCGAGGCGATGACGACCATCGACAGCGACAGCATGATGGTCTGGTTGATGCCCGCCATGATCGACGGCAGCGCGGTCGGCATCTGCACCTTGAACAGGAGCTGGCGCGGCGTGCAGCCAAAGGCGAGGCCGGCCTCGACCAGCTCGTGCGGGACCTGCCGGATGCCCAGGCTGGTCAGGCGGACGACCGGCGGCATGGCGAAGATGATCGTCGCGATGATGCCCGGCACGCGGCCCAGCCCGAACAGCATGGCCGCCGGGATCAGGTAGACGAAGGCCGGCATGGTCTGCATCAGGTCGAGCGCGGGGCGCACCACCGTTTCCACCCGGTCGTTGCGCGCGGCCACGATGCCCAGCGGAACGCCGATGGTCAGGGCGATGGCGGTCGCCGTCAGCACCAGGGCCAGCGTGTCCACCGTCTGGTGCCACATGCCCAGCCCGGCGACGACCATCAGCGCGGCCGCGGCGAACAGCGCGAAGCGCCAGCCGTTCCGCCACAGCCCGATCAGCACCACGATGGCGGCCAGCGCCACGCCGGGCAGCGCGGTCAGGGCGGCCTGGACGCCGTCGGCGACCGCGCCGACCACGAGGTCGATGCCGTCGAACAGCCATTGCGCGTGGTCCAGCAGGAACATCACGGCGGCGTCGGCCCAATCGCCGATGGGAAGCTTGAAGTCCATGGTCAGCGCGTCCGTCCAAGGGTTTCCAGATAGGCGGTCTTGGAGATCGCCCCGACATAGGCGCCCTGCCCGTCCACCACCGGCAGCGGGCACGGGGCCGACGCGATGCGCGGCAGCACCTCGTCCATCGGCAGGTCGACGGGAAGCGGCTCGATGCCCGGAAGCAGCGCCTCGTCCAGCGTGGCGGAGCCGTTGTGCCGCTCGATGGCGGTGACCAGCGTTTCCACCGACACCACGCCGTGGAAGCGGCGGCGGCCATCCTGGACGTAACCGAACTCGCGGTCGCGCTCGCGCAGCTGGCGGACGGCGGCGCGCGGGCCTTCGCCGGTGTGGCGAATCAGAGTCACCTGATCGCGCCGGGCGATGTCGCCCGCCGTCAGGATCTTGGTGACGTCGATGTTGCGGAAGAAGGAGCGGACGTAATCGTTGGCCGGCTGCTTGAGGATTTCGTCCGGGCGCCCGACCTGGATGATCTGGCCGCCCTCCATGATGGCCAGCCGGTCGCCGATGCGGATCGCCTCGTCCAGATCGTGGCTGATGAAGACGATGGTGCGCTGCCGTTCGGCCTGAAGGCGCAGCAGCTCGTCCTGCATCTCCGTCCGGATCAACGGGTCGAGGGCCGAGAAGGCCTCGTCCATCAGCAGGACGGACGGTTCGTTGGCGAGCGCGCGGGCCAGGCCGACGCGCTGCTGCATGCCGCCCGACAGCTCCCGCGGGAAGCTCTCCGCGTAGGCGCCGAGGCCGACCGCGTCCAGCGCCTGCTGCGCCTTGTCGCGCCGCGCCTTCAGGCTTTCCCCGGCGATCTCCAGCCCGAAGGCGGCGTTCTCCCACACCCGCAGGTGCGGCAGCAGGGCGAAGGACTGGAACACCATGCCCAGGTCGCGCCGCCGCAGCTCGGTCAGCTCGGCGCGCGACAGCTTGGTGATGTCGCGCCCGTCGATCCGGATCTCGCCCGCGGTCGGGTCGATCAGCCGGTTGAGCATCCGGACCAGCGTCGATTTGCCGGAGCCCGACAGGCCCATGATGACGAAGATTTCTCCGGCCTCGACCTCGAAGCTGGCGTCGAGGACACCGACGGTCTGGCCGGTTCTTTTAAAGATCTCTTCCTTGGAAAGACCCGCCTTCAGCAGGTCGAGCGCCTGACGTGGGTGGCGCCCGAAAATCCGGGTGACGCCGTTTACGGCAATTTTCGCGGTCATCCGCTGATGCCTCCGCTCTTGGCAAAATGCGTGTGGTTCCGGACCCCGAGAGGGACCGGTCCGTCGTGCAGCCTTCATTGGAAGCAGGGGGAAGCGGGGGCGTGCCGGGGTGGAGAGGCACGCAAGGCAAGGACTTTCGTCCGCACGCCAGCAATTTCGACAGCCGCGTCGCGACCGCCTCCCGCCAACCACAGGGAAAGTAAAGCTACATGAGAAAACGCAAAAACAGCGAAGACTCATGAAATTGAAGGCTATATGAACAAGAAAACAGATTTATCTATGCATGCATACCGATGTCACCTCTAAAACAGACTGGGGTTGTAGGGAAATGCGCACATGGAATGGCGCTCCTGAAGCGCGTTCAAGAGAGCAATTCCTGGCCGCCACTGACAAGAGGCTAACAAACTTTAGGAGAGATTTGAAGCCTTTTTATGTCTCGGTTGGATATGGCACCGGATCAATGTCGTTCAAGCGTGGATTTCAAGGCTTATTATCCTAATGCCGCGCCGCGGTTCCTTCTATTTTCGCCGTTCTGGGATGCGCCCTGCTGTGACCGGCGTGTTGTGGTGGCGGACCGGTTGCGGCACCATGTCCTTGCATGTCTTCCGTTTCCGGTCAGCAAGGGGCCTTGATGAGCAACCCGTTCTTCGAAACCTGGACCACGCCCTTCGGCCTGCCGCCCTTCGACCGCATCCAGGCCGAGCATTTTCCGCCCGCCTTCGACCATGGCATGGCGGAAAACATCGCGGAGATCGCGGCGATCACCGGAAACCCCGACGCCCCGACCTTCGCCAACACCATCGAGGCGATGGAGCGCAGCGGGCGCTTCCTGAACCGGGTCGGCGGCGTGTTCTGGAACCTGAACTCCAGCAACACCACCGACGCGCTGGAGACCATCGCCCGCGACTACGCGCCGAAATTCGCCCAGCATTCCATGCGCATCGCGCTGGACCCGGCGCTGTTCGCCCGCGTCGCGGACCTCTACGAGCGGCGCGCCACGCTGGACCTCGCCCCCGACCAGCTGCGCCTGCTGGAGCGCCAGCATCTCGGATTCGTGCGCAGCGGCGCGCTGCTGCCGCCGGACGCCAAAGCGCGGATGACCGCGATCACCGAGCGGCTGGCGACCCTGCACACGCTGTTCGGCCAGAACGTGCTGCACGACGAGAAGGATTGGCAGCTCGTCCTGGAGGAGAGCGACCTCGCCGGCCTGCCGGACTTCGCGCGCAACGCCGCCGCCCAGGCCGCCAGGGAGCGCGGGCAGGAGGGCAAGTACGTCATCACGCTGGCCCGCTCCTCGGTGGAGCCGTTCCTGACCTTCTCGGCCCGCCGCGACCTGCGTCAGGTGGCCTATGAGGCCTGGATTCGCCGCGGCGAGCATGAGGGTGAGCACGACAACCGGCCGCTGATCCGTGAGATCGTCGCGCTGCGCACCGAGCAGGCGAAGCTGATGGGCTACGCCAGCTACGCCGATTTCAAGCTGGACGACAGCATGGCGAAGGACACCTCCGCCGTCGAACGGCTGCTGCTGCAGGTCTGGGGTCCGGCCAAGGAGAAGGCGGCCGCCGAGCGCGCGGAGCTTCAGGACTGTGCCAGGGCGGAGGGCATGAACGAGCCGATCGCCCCCTGGGACTGGCGCTACTACGCGGAGAAGGTGCGGCAGGCCAAGTACGACATCGACGAAGCGGAGGTGAAGCCCTACTTCGTGCTGGAGAACATGGTGCGCGCGGCCTTCGACACCGCTGGGCGCCTGTTCGGGCTGACCTTCACCGAGCGCCCCGACCTGCCGGTCTATCACCCGGACGTCCGCGTCTACGAGGTGACCGAAAAGGACGGGCGTCATGTCGGCCTCTTCCTGCACGACAATTTCGCCCGGTCGTCCAAGCGCTCCGGTGCCTGGATGAGCAGCTACCGCGACCAGGAGAATTTCGACGGGGCGGTGTCGCCGATCATCGTCAACAACAACAACTTCTCGAAGGGCGAGCCGACGCTCCTCAGCTTCGACGACGCCGAGACGCTGTTCCACGAATTCGGCCATTTCCTGCACGGCTGCCTCAGCAATGTGCGCTACCCGAGCCAGTCCGGCACCTCGGTCCGCCGTGACTTCGTGGAGCTGCCCTCGCAGATCTACGAGCACTGGCTGGCGGTTCCGGAAACGCTGTCCACCTACGCCCGCCATCACCAGACCGGGGAGCCGATCCCGCAGGACCTGCTGCGCCGCCTGCTCGCCGCCCGCAACTTCAACCAGGGCTTCGGCACGGTGGAATACACCGCGGCGGCGCTGCTCGATCTGGAGTTCCACACCCGCAGCGACGCCGCCGACACGGATGTCGCCGCCTTCGAGCGGTCGGTGCTGGACAAGATCGGCATGCCGGCGGAAATCGCCGTGCGCCATCGCCCGACCCATTTCCAGCACCTGTTCGCCGGCAGCGGCTACGCCGCGGGCTATTACGCCTATCTGTGGGCGGAGGTGCTGGACGCCGACGGGTTCGAGGCGTTCCTGGAAACCGGCAACCCCTTCGACCCAGACCTTGCGGCGAAGCTGAAGACGATCTATTCGTCGGGTGACACCCGCGACCCGATGGAACTGTACACCGCCTTCCGCGGACGCGAGCCGCGCATCGAGGCGCTTCTCAAGCACCGGGGCCTGACCCAGTCGCTCGGGGACGCCTGACGCACCGCCCATCGGCGTCGCAGACACGCACACGAGGACAAGGGACGGGGGATGGGCCGGACGCCCTCCCCCGTCCCGTGAGGATTTTGATGGCTGTTTCTCTTCTCGACCCCGCCCGCTACCGCCGCATGCCCTGGAAGAACGGCGGCGGCACGACCACCGAAATTGCCCTCCAGGAACTGCCCGGCGCCGCTGGCCGCTTCCTGTGGCGGGTCAGCATCGCCGACGTGGCGGAGGCCGGCCCCTTCTCCGCCTTCACCGGCTACGAGCGGCTGATCGCCGTCGTCGAGGGGGCCGGCATGCGGCTGACCGTGGACGGCGTCCCGGCGACCGTGACCAACCGCGCCACCCCCTTCCGCTTCTCCGGCGACGCCGCGGTGGATTGTGCCTTGCTGGACGGGCCGATCCGCGACTTCAACCTGATCTTCGACCGCGAGCGGGCCGACGCCCGGCTCGACATCCTGCCGGCCGACACGGCGGCGGACATCCCGGCCGGCGGCATGGCGCTGGTTCACGCGCTGGCCGGCGAGGTGATCCTGCGCACCGGCGACAGCGTGGCGCGGGTGTCGCCGGGCTGGACCGCGCGTTTGGACGACACCGCCGCCACGCTGGAAACCGGGCCGGGAGCCTGCGCCGTCCTCGCCCGCGTCGCGACGCGCGGGTAAAGGACCCGGCGTGAGGAGTTAGGTTGAGGGATTACGGCGCCTTCCGGCAGGTCATCTCCGGAGCGCCGTAGCCCCAGGTCACCCGCGCTTCGCCCTGATGCTCCCAGAAGCTCTCGTTGCGGCCCTGGTAGCGGGCGCCGGACGCCGCCGGCTGTCCGACCATCAGTGACACCTCGTCGCCGCGCTCGGCGATCATCGTCGGTGGGTCGGTCTCAAAGAAGGTGGCGGTCAGCTCGTTGCCCGCTTGGCCGTCGCAGGCGAAGTGGACCGGGCCGATGGCGGGCACCAGCCGGTATCTGGCCTGAAGCTCGGCGATGCGCAATCGGTATTGCTCTTCCACGCAGGCGCGGCGATCGTCGGCCTTCCAGCAGTCGTTCCGGCCCTTGATCCAGCCGCGCTGCTCCGCCTTCAGCACCGGGGGGTGTTCGTCCGCCGCCTTGCCCGTGGCTTCGCCATAGACCTCGGCCAGCTTGCGGTCGAGCGCCGACAGGCCGGCGTCGGTGCAGACCATCCGCTCGATGCTGCCCGCCTCCACCGTGGCGCAGGAGAAGGAGGGGCCGGCGGTTTCTGCGGCGAGGGCGGTGCTGCCCCATGCGATCATCGTCACAACGGCGATGCGCAGGGCGTTGCGGTGCGCAGGCATGGAGCTTCTCCCGTCCGTTTCTCTGGGCTCGGTCAGAATGCCGCGTTCCACGCTGCCGGGAAAGATGTCCCCTCTCCCCTCTGGGGAGAGGGTTAGGGTGAGGGGGTTGCGCGTGGCGGAACGTCCGGCAAAAGCGCATCCCCCTCACCCTCCCCACCGCTGCGCGGTGGGTCCCCTCCCTCTCCCCGGAGGGGCGAGGGTCAATTGGGCAGTTGCCGCTCAACCGCGCGGCAGGTAGCCGAGCTGGTGCGAAATCGCGTCTGCCGTCTCCACCACCTTTGTCCGCAGATGGTCGAGCGTGGCGGGCTGGTCCATCACGGCGCTGGGGCCGGAGAGGTTGATGGCGGCGATGACCTCGCCCCGGTGGTCGCGGATGGCCGCCGCGATGGCGACGATCCCCGACACGAAGGAGGAGCGGTTCATCGTCCAGCCGCGCTTGCGGTCCTCCGCCACCTCCTGGATCAGCGAGGTCAGCGTGACCGCCGTGGTGTCGCTGTAGCGGTCCAGCCGCACGCCGGTGTAGAGCTGCGCGATGGCCTCGTCGGTGAGGCCGCTCAGCAGCATCCGTCCCATCGCGGTGGCGTGGGCCGGCAGGCGGTAGCCGACCGCGATGTTGCTGGACAGCGTCATGTGCGAGTGCGCGCGGTAGACGTAGACGATCTCCGTCCCGTCGCGCACCGCCATGTGGGTGGAGATCTGCGTGCTGTCGCGCAGCCCGTCGATGTAGGGGATCGCCACCTCGATCCCGTCCAGCCCCGACAGGTAATGGTAGCCGAGCTGCATCGACCGCGGCGCGAGGCGGTAGGACTTGCCGTCCCCCGCCCGCCCGATGTAGCCGAGATGCTCCAGCGTGAAGACCAGCCGGTAGGCCGAGGCCCGTCCGATCCCCAGCGCCTTGGCGATGTCGGTCAGGGACAGCGTCCGGCGCTGCGGCGTGAACAGCTCCAGGATGGCCAGCCCGCGTTGCAGCGCCGGGGCGATGTAGGTGTTCGGATCGGTCTCGCTCATGTGTCCCGGCGCAACCCCTCGATGGCGCGCCGGTAGGCGGCCCGGATGGCGTCCTCCCGGACGTGGCGGCCCTCGCGCACCACGGTCCGCCCCGCCGCGATCACGTCGCGCACGGCGTGCCCGTCGCTGGCGAAGACATAGGCGTCCAGAAGGCTGTCGTCGGTCCGAGAAAGCAGTTTCGGGTTGTCGGCGTCAAGCACGACGAGATCGGCGGGCTGGCCCACCTGAACCCCGCCGCCGGTCACCGGCTGGCCCAATGCCTGCGCGCCGCCGGCCACCGCCGCCCGGTAGAGGCCGCCGCCGATGGACGGGCAATCCCCGATGCGCAGCACGTTGCGCCGCCGCTGCACCAGCCGCTGGCCGTATTCCAGGAGGCGCAGTTCCTCCGCCGCGGACACGCTGATGTGGCTGTCCGACCCGACGCCGAACCGCCCGCCCTGCGCCAGGAAGGGGATGGCGGGGAACAGACCGTCGCCCAGATTGGCCTCGGTCGTCAGGCAGAGGCCGGCCACCGCCCCGCTCGCCGCCATGCCGTCCACCTCCGCCGGGGTGACGTGCGTGGCGTGGACGAGGCACCAGCGCGGCCCCACCGGGGCGTTCTCCAGCAACCACTCCACCGGGCGCTTGCTGCTCCAGGCGACGCAGTCGTCCACCTCCGCCGTCTGCTCGGCGATGTGGATGTGGATGGGCGCGCCGGGGTCGAGCGCGTCGAGGCCGGTCAGCGCGTCGCGCATCTCCTCCGGCGTCACCGCGCGCAGCGAGTGCAGGGCGAGACCGGCGCGGCGGCCCGCCCGCTCCGCGCCCATGGCCTTCTCCATGGCGGAGACGATGGACAGCAGCCCGTCCACGTCGTTGATGAAGCGCTTCTGCCCGTCGGACGGCGGCTTGCCGCCGAAGCCGCTGTGGGCGTAGAGCACCGGCAGGTGGGTCAGGCCGATCCCCGCCGTGTCGGCGGCGGCCAGGATGCGGCGCGACATCTCTGCCCGGTCGGCGTAAGGGCGCCCGTCGGCGCTGTGGTGGAGGTAGTGGAACTCCGCCACCGCCGTGTAGCCCTGCTTCGCCATCTCCATGTAGAGCAGCGCCGCGACCGCCTCCGCCGCCTCGGGCGTCATGCGGCGGACGAAGCCGTACATGGCGTCGCGCCACGTCCAGAAGCTGTCCTCCGACGCGCCGGCGTATTCGGTCAGCCCGGCCATGGCGCGCTGGAAGGCGTGGCTGTGCAGGTTGGGCATGCCGGGGATCACCGGCCCGGCGGCCCGGGGCAGGCCGTCCGAGGAGGCGTCCCGCTCCACCGCCGTCAGCGTGCCGCGCGCGTCGAAGCGCAGCGCCACGTTCGAGGCCCAGCCCTCGGGCAGCAGCGCCCGCTCGCAGAACAGTCCGTTCATGCTGTCCCCCGTCACGCTGTCCATCGCCGCCTCCATCACGCCCGTTCCTCAGCCCAATCGGCCATGGCCCCGATGAAGCGCCGGAGATGCGGGCGAATCCGCTCGGCGCGCGCCTCGTCGAAGGCGAACGGCGCATCCTCCTCCATGTAGGTCACCTGCGCCATCTCGAGCTGCACGGCGTGCCAGCCCTCGGACGGGCGCCCGAAATGGCGGGTGATGTGGCCGCCCTTGAAGCGCCCGTTGAGAACATGGGTGAAGCCGTCGGCCCCGGCATCCGCGCCGACCGCGACCAGCCGGTCGCTCAGCACCGGATCGGCGCTGCGCCCGTCGTTGGTCCCGATGTTCAGGTCGGGCAGCCGCCCCTCGAACAGCCGCGGCACGACGGAGCGGATGGAATGGGCGTCGAACAGGACCGCCCGCCCGAACCGGTCGCGCAGCCGGGTCATCTCCGCGGTGATGGCGTCGTGGTAGGGCGTCCAGTAGCGGGTGACCCGCTCCGCCACCTCCCCCGGGTCCGGTTCGGCGCCCGGCTGGTACAGCGGCGCCCCGTCGAACAGGGTGGTCGGGCACAGGCCCGTGGTGGCGCCGCTGTAGAGCGGCGTGTCGTTGCTGGGGCGGTTCAGGTCGACGACGTAGCGCGAAAAGCGCGCCTGGATCACCCCGACTCCGAGATCCTCCAGGAAGTCGTAGAGTCGCGGCAGGTGCCAGTCCGTGTCGGGCAGGCCCTGCGCCTCCGGCACCAGCCGGCCAATGAATCCGTCCGGCAGCGCCGTGCCGACATGGGGCAGGCTGACCAGCACCGGACGGCGCGCGGCGCGAAACCCGAAAACGTCCATTTCCTCTCTCCCGTGCGACAAGTGTTTTGTCAGCAAAACTTTCTGCGTCCCTGTTCGGTCGTCCCCGGCTTCCGCGGCGTTCGCGGTACTTGGCCGCAACACCAGCGTTGCCATAGGGCGTCCGACATGCTCCAGTATGACAAACGGCGTTGACGCGACTGTTTTCCCTGGGCAACATATGTTTTATAGGCAAAACACAGCGCTGCCAAGCCGCTCGCTGCGCAAGGGGGTTCCCCGGCGTCCGAAACTGGCAACGCAGGCGCAACGAACAGGGAAATTCCGACCCATGAAGTCCTTTGGTAAGTTTCTCGCCGCCGCCTCCTTCGCCGCCGCCACGGTCGTCACGGTGGTGGGCGCCGGGTCCGTCCCGGCCCGCGCCGAGGACGCGGTGATCGCCTCGATCAAGCAGAACGGCACCTTCCGCGTCGGCGTGGACGCCACCTTCGCGCCCTTCGAATTCTCGCAGGACGGCAAGAAGACCGGCTTCGACATCGAGCTGGTCGAGGCCATCGCCAAGGAGCTGGGCGCCACCAAGGGCGTCGAATGGGTGGACATCGACTTCAAGGGCCTGATCCCCGGCCTGATGGCCAACCGCTTCGACATGATCGCCTCGGCCATGTACATCACCGAGGAGCGCCGCAAGGTCGTCGCCTTCTCCGACACCTACTATCCGGGCGGCCTCGTCATCATGGTCAAGGCGAACAACACCGCCATGAAGGGCCCGGCCGACCTCGAAGGCAAGACCGCCGCCGTGCAGATCGGCACCAAGTCGGTCGTCCATCTGAAGGAGCATTTCCCGAAGACGAAGATTGTCGAGGTCGAGACCAACGCCGAGATGTTCGGGCAGGTCGAGACCGGCCGCACCGACGTCGCGGTGACCGGCAAGCCCGCCGCCAAGCTCTACGCCCAGACGCATCCGACCGTGAAGGTGCTGGACGACCAGCTCACCACCGAGGATTACGGCTTCGCCATGCGCAAGGACAACACCGAGCTGGTGACCAAGGTGAACGCTGCCATCACCAAGCTGAAGGCCGACGGCACCTACCAGAAGCTCATCGACAAGTGGTTCGAAGCCAAGAAGTGATTGATCTTTTTGTGAACGGAGGACCCCTCCCGTGACGCTCGACTTCGCCCCCGTCTGGGGAGGGTTGCCGGAGCTGCTGAAGGGCACCGTGGTCACCATCGAGGTGACCGCGGCGGCCTTCCTGCTCAGCGCCGTGCTCGGCCTGCTCGTCGGCATCATCCGCCTCAACCCGGCGCGGCGCGTGCTGTATGGCATCGCGTCGGCCTATGTCGCCTTCATCCGCGGCACGCCGCTGCTTGTGCAGCTCTTCCTGCTGTTCTTCGGCCTGCCGCAGTTCGGCATCCTGCTGCCGGCGATGCTGTGCGGCGTGATCGGGCTCGGCATCTACAGCGGCTCCTACGTGTCGGAGGTGGTGCGCGGCGCCATCCAGTCGATCGACCGCGGCCAGATGGAGGCCGCCCGCTCGCTTGGCATGTCCTACCGCGAGGCGATGTGGGAGGTGGTCCTGCCCCAGGCCTTCCGCCGCATGCTGCCGCCGCTGGGCAACGAGACCATCGCGTTGATCAAGAACTCGGCGCTGGTGTCGCTGCTGACCATCGACGACGTGATGCGCGAGGGCCAGCGGATCATCTCCACCAGCTTCCGCGCGCTGGAGGTCTACATTGCGGTGGCGCTGATCTATTTCGTGCTGACCAACGCGGCCACCTGGATCCTGCGCCAGATCGAAAAGCGCATGACCGTGGAAAGAGGGTAAGCCGGTGATCGAGATCCGCAACGTCTACAAGAGCTTCGGCAGCACCGAGGTGCTGAAGGACGTCAGCCTGACCGTGCCGCCGTCGCGCACCACCGTGGTCATCGGCCCGTCCGGGTCGGGCAAGAGCACGCTGCTGCGCTGCTGCAACTGCCTGGAGACCGCCGACCGCGGCGAGATCCGCATCAACCACCGGACCATCATCGCCGACGGCAAGCCGCTGCCCGACAAGGAGCTGAACGCGCTCCGCGCCGAGACCGGCATGGTCTTCCAGTCCTTCAATCTGTTCCCGCACATGACCACGGTGGAGAACGTCATGCGCGCCCCCGTCGTGGTGCGCGGCATGGCCAAGGCCGAGGCGCGGGAGCTGGCCATGGAGCTGCTGCGCAAGGTGGGGCTGGGCGACAAGGCCGACGTCTACCCGTCGACCCTGTCGGGCGGGCAGAAGCAGCGCGCCGCCATCGCCCGCGCGCTCGCCATGAAGCCGAAGGTGATGCTGTTCGACGAGCCGACCTCCGCCCTCGACCCCGAACTGGTCGGCGAGGTGCTCCAAGTCATGAAGACGCTGGCCGAGGAAGGCATGACCATGATGGTGGTGACCCACGAGATGGGCTTCGCCCGCGAGGTCGCCGACACCGTGGTCGTCATGGCCGACGGGCGCATCGTCGAGTCCGGTTCGCCGGAGCAGATCTTCACCAACCCGACCCAGGAGCGCACCCGCGGCTTCCTGCGCGCGCTGGTGGACGGCCATCTCGCCGGCGCCCGCCCGCAGCCGGCGGCCGACGACCCGCTGGACACCCTGCCCGGCAACCACTGACGCCCCGTCCATCTTGCCCCACCCCCATCGGGCGCCCGCCTCGCCGCTCACGGTGCTGGCCGCGCTGATCCTCGGCGTCTGCGTCATCCAGGTCGCCAACGGCATCCTGCAGATCCTGCTGCCGCTCCGCCTCGCCGAGGCGGCGGCCCCGCCGCTGGTCGTCGGGGCGGTGGCGTCGGCCTATTCGGTCGGCTTCGTGCTGGGCTGCTGGGCCGCCCCCTGGATGATCCGGCGGGTGGGCGGGGTGTGGTCCTTCGCCGCCTTCGGGCTGCTCGCCGCCGCCGCCACGCTGCTGCTGAACCTGCTGCCCGACGCCCAGGCCTGGGTCGGGCTGCGGCTGCTGATGGGGGTGTCCTATGTCGGGATGCTCACTGTCGCGGAAAGCGGGCTGGCCGTCTTGTCGCCGCCGGGTTCGCGGGGCAGCGTCTTTTCCCTCTACATGATCGCCTGCAAGGTGGCGGTGATTGGCGGCCAGATGCTGCTCGCCAGCCCGAACCTGTCGGCCCTGTGGCTGACCGTCCTGGCGGCGGGCTGCTACGGCCTGTCGCTGGTGCCGGTGGCGGCGGTCCGCCCGCCGGCCAGCGCCGCGCCGAAGGGACCGGCGCCCTCGCCCTGGCAGTATGTGCGGCGGGCGCCGGTGGCCTTCGCCGGCTGCCTGATGGTCGGGCTGTGCAACACCGCGGTCACCGGCATCGGCCCGGCCTGGCTCGCCGGGCTGGCCCTGCCCGCCGCCGGGGTGGCGGTGATCATGTCGGGAATCCAGGTGGGCAGCGTGGTGCTGCAATGGCCGATCGGCCGCTTTTCCGACGGGCACGACCGGCGGCTGGTGATCTTCGCGGTGTCCGCCGTGGCGATGGTCGCCGCCTTCCTGATCGCCGCCTTCGCCAACCCGCCCGGCGGGGCGGCCCCGCAGGCCGTCCTGCTCGGCCTGTTCACCCTGTGGGGCAGCGCCGCTTTGTCGCTCTACGCGATCTGCGTGGCCCACGCCAACGACCATGTGACGGTGGAGGAGACGGTTCCGCTGGCCAGCGCCTTGCTGCTCGCCTGGGCGTTGGGGGCGGCGCTTGGGCCGCTGCTAGCGACGGCGGCCATGGAATGGTTCGGGCATGACGCGCTGTTCGTCTATGTCGGGGTGGTGTCGGGCGGGCTGACCCTGTTCGCCGGCCTGCGCCGTCTCATCAGCGGCCCCTTCCGCTCGGAGCCGTAGGGCTTGGCCGCAGGCGGCCGGGCGGGCTACTGTGTCCCGCCCAGCAGCCCCCCTCCCCGCGCTCCATGCCCAGCACCACTGACACCCCGACCGACGAGCAGTTCCGGGCGATCCAAGCCATCGACGCCTGGTACGCCGACCCCGCGGCCCCCCAGATGTTCTGGCTGGCCGGCGAGGCCGGGACCGGCAAGACCAAGACCACCGTCTTCGCGCTGGACCATCTCCAGGATCGCCGCAACCTGGAGAATTTCGTGGTCGGCGCGCCCACCGGCAAGGCCGCGCAGGTGCTGCGCCGCAAGGGCATCGACCGGGCGGCGACGCTGCATTCCCTGATCTACGCGCCGCGGCAGGACGACGACACCGGCGAGCTGTTCTTCGCCCGCAAGTCGGAGGGCAAGTTCGCCGAGGCCGACCTGATCGTCTGCGACGAGGGCTCGATGGTCGGGGACGACGTGGCGGGCGACCTGCTGCGCTCCGGCAAGAAGATCCTGATGATCGCCGACGACTACCAGCTTCCCCCGGTGACCGGCCAGGGCACGCTGACCAAGGGCGAGCCGGATTTCCGGCTGGTCGAGCCGCACCGCACGGCGCGGGAGAGTCCGGTGATCCGGCTCGCCCATTTGCTGCGCCGGCAGGAGCTGCCGCGCCGTTTCGGCACCGCCGGGAACGCCCATGTGCTGCCGCTGAACCGGGTGACCGAGCCGCTGGCCCTGCGGGTGGACACCCAGACCATCTGCGGCACCCACCGTGTGCGCACCGACTTCACCCGGCGCATCCGCACCCGCCACGGCTTCGACACGGTGATGCCCCAGGCCGGCGAGCGGGTGATCTGCCGACGCAACGACCGCGAGGAGGGGCTGTTCAACGGGATGATCGGCACGCTGACCCGCCCGGCGGTCGAGGGGCGGGGCCGCCAGGACGGGCTGTGGTCGCTCGGCGTCCATATGGAGGATGAGGTGAAGCCCCGCAGCAAGCTGATGGTCCACCCCTGGATGTTCCAGGCCCACTACAGCGGGGAGACCAAGGCGCCGCGGGTGGAGCGCGACGTGCAGCAGTTCGATTGGGCCTGGATGATCACCTGCCATTCCGCCCAGGGGTCGGAGTTCCCCTCCGTCACCGTGCTCGACGACTCCGCCGCCTTCCGCGAGCACAAGTGGCGTTGGCTCTACACCGCCGTCACCCGCTCGCAGGATGAGCTGTTCCTGCTGCTGCGCAACGCCGATCTGGGCGGGAACTGGCGGATGCCGGACCTCGACGCGTAACGGGGTGAAATAACCCTCTCCCCTCCGGGGAGAGGGTGGCCCGCAGGGCCGGTGAGGGGGGTGCGCGTGGCGGTGCGTTCGGCAAAAGCGCAACCCCCTGACCCTGACCCTCTCCCCAGAGGGGAGAGGGGATTTCAAAGGGGATCCATGACTCACGCCGCTGCGGCCACCCGCTCCAGCTTGGCGGGGAGGCCCTGGCGCACCGCCGTTCCGGCGATGGGATCGACCCAGACCGAGGCGCCCGGACGGGTCGGGTCGTGCAGGCCCAGGTCGTTGATGTTCACCCCGGCCCCGATCTCCGGCACCACCGGCTGGCTGCGGCCGCCGATGACGTGCGGCCGCGCGCCGAACTCCTTGTGGCCGAAGCCGTGCTCGACGGCCAGAACGCCGGGCATCACGCCGTGCCGGACGATGGCGGTCGCCAGCTCCGATCCGCCCGGCGTGGCGATGCGGATGCGGTCTCCGGTGGCGATGCCCAGCCGCCGCGCGTCTTCCGCGTTGATGCCCACCGGGTTCTCCGGGTGCAGATGGCGCAGGCGGCTGGCCGCGATGGTGTAGGCGCTGACCAGCACCGATTTCGAGCTGATGAGCTGGAAGGGCCAGTCCTCCGCCGTGTGGACCTGCCGCATCGGCGTGCCGTCGGCGAAGGCCGGGGGCGTCCAGGCGGCGGTTCCGGTCCAGCGCTTGCCGGTGACACTGCTCTTCGCCGCGCCGACCGCCTCGTTGTAGACCAGCAGCCCGTCCTTGAAGCGGTGGGTGGCCCTGTCGCCCTCGAAGCCCTCCGCCTGGTTCTGGTAGCGCCCGCCGCGCGCCAGGATGAAGGCGACCTTGCGCCACTCCTCCTCCTTCAGCACCGACTGGAGCGCCGGCAGGACGCGGGCGACGCCGGACAGGGCGATGTCCTCGTCCGTGGCGTCGGGCACCGGCTGCTTGCCCAGCCACGCGATGTTGGCGCCGCCGCGCAGGTACCAGTCCTCGGCCCGTTCCAGCGGGTGGGTGTTGCCGTCCATGTCGGCGATGGCGTCCGGGCCGAAGCCGGGCAGGCCCAGCCGCTTCGCCAGCGCGATCAGGAAGGTCTCCATCTGGACGTGCCGACCCTCTGGCAGCGGCTCGGTGCGCGGCGTCACCACCGGCCAGCGCGCCGTCGAGGTCTTGGTCGGCACGCCCGCCCAGGGGGACGCCCAACCCCAGGTCTCGTACAGCACGGTGTCGGGGATGATGTAGTCGGCGAAGGCCGTGGTTTCGTTGATGAAGGGGTCGATGGCGACGATCAGCGGCAGCGCCTTGGGGTCGCGCAGCTTCGCCTCAACCTGGGCGCGGACGCCGGGGATGCCGTAGACCGGGTTGCTGTTCCACAGGAACAGGGCCTTCAGCGGGTACGGGTAGCCGTCCACCACGCCGCTGGTCAGATACTCGGTGGTGAGCTGCGGCGCGTTGGGGTACCAGGGCGCCTTGGCCGGATAGGGCTTGCCGGCCTCCTTCTTCGCCTTGAACTCGCTGGATTTCTCATAGGGGACGGGGCGGCTGATGGCGGTGCCGGAGGGCTTTACCTGCCCGGGGAAGCTCGCCAGCTTGTAGCGCGGGCCGTCCTGCTCATCCGGGAAGCGCCCGCCGCCGAAGATGGTGCCGCCCTTCCAGTTCAGGTTGCCGATCAGCGTGTTCAGCGTGACCACGCCAAAGGCGTTGTAGAAGCCGTTGCCGGCCATCATGCCGCCGTGGGTGTTGGCGGCCGCCTTCTTGCCGTGGCTGGTGAACTCCCGTGCCAGACCGGCGATGACGTCGGCGGGGATGCCGCAGGCGTCGGCGTAGCCGGCGAGGTCGAGCCGCATCGCCTGCTCGCGCAGCAAAGTCAGGCTGGTCTTCACCGCAACGTCGCCCGCCGGGGTCGCCACCGTCCCGCCGTGGAACAGCATGGCCGGTCCCGTCAGGGCGTCATGGGCCACCGGCGTGCCGGCGGGGTCGAGCACGACGAAGGCGTCCTTGGCGCCGTAGCGCTCCTTCTCGTCCAGCGTCACCCAGCCGAGGTCGGAGGCGCGCAGCATCCGCCCGTCGCGCGGGTGGCCCGCCTGCTGGATCACCAGATGGGTGGCGTTGCACCAGCCGGCCTCGCCCGCCGCCTCCGCCGCCTTGCCGTTGGGCTGGGAGAGATAGTTGGCGTCGATGCGCCCGTTCTCGAACATCCAGCGCATTATGCCCATGACCAGGGCGCCGTCGGTGCCCGGCCGGATGGGAATCCAGTTGGACCGCTCCGCCGCCGCGCGGTTGTCGGCGTTGGTCAGCACCGGGTCAACGACGACGTAGTTCAGAACGCCGTCCGTCCGCCCCTTGGCGAGCAGCATGGCCTGCCGCTTGAACGGGTTGCCGGCGTTGGACGGGGCGGTGCCGATGAACAGCACGAACTCGGCGTTCTGCAGGTCCGGCTTGGCGTGCGGCATCTTCTTGGCGTCGCCGAACACCGCCCCGGAGCCGGAGCGGTAGGCGCCGCCGCAGTAGGAGCCGTGGCCGACGAAATTGATCGTCCCCAGCGCTTGGTTGAAAAAGCGCCGCACGAAGGGCTCCCGCCCGTCGTTGACCGACGACAGCAGGGCCACCTGATTGACTCTCGGCCCCAATTCGGGGGCGGCCGGATCGATGGGCGTCTTCAGGTCGCGCAAGCTGCGCAGGCCGGGCACCGGGCCTTCGCCGAACAGGTCGCCGCCTTCCGCGATCTCCTCGACCAGCCGGTCGAAGGCGATCGGTTCCCACCGGCCGGAGCCGCGCGGGCCGACGCGCTTCATCGGCGTGGCGACGCGGAAGGGCGAGGTCAGCATCTCCAGCGCCGCGTTGCCCCGGCCGCAGGCGGTCGAGCGGCCCTTCAGCCCCTTCTCGTCCAGCCGTGACAGGGACTTGAAGCTCTCCCTGATCGGCGTGCCGTAGGGCAGGAAGGGATCGGTGGACAGCGGGCTGTAGGGGTTGCCGGCGACGCGCAGCACCTTGTTCTTCTCCACGTCCACCCGGACGCGGACTCCACACAGGGTGGTGCAGCCGAGGCAGGCGACGTTGGCGACGATCTGGCCCGGCGTCGGGGTGAGGTCGCCGGTCGCCGGATCGACGCGGAATTCGGGGGCCGGGGCGTTGCCGGAGATGGCGTGGTCGGGCTTGTCCCCGGCCCAGGCGCCCTTTACGAGCTTGCGCCCGGTGTCGGAGAAGCCACCCGCGAAGGCGGCAAGCGCGCCGCCCGCGGCGCTGGTCTTCAGGAGAAGGCGACGGGAAATCGACATGATGGGTGCTCCGTTCACTCGGCGGCGGCCACGGTTCCGGCGGGCGCCTGGGGGGCGCGGGCCGGAGCGGGCGCCGGGCGGCGCGGGGAAGGCAGGATGGCGGTGAGGGCGATCAGCAGGAACAGCCAGAGTCCCGCCGTGCCGACGATCCCCAGCAGCCCCTCCGGACCGGCGGGAAGCGCGTAGTCGTAGAAGCCGGCGCCGGTCTTCGGCACGGTCTGGCCGCCGATGAACACGGTCCAGCGGAACATCCAGGCGCCGTGCAGGGCGATCAGCCCGGTCAGCAGCCCCGTCCCGGCGGGCTTGGCGACCGCGATGGCGAAGGGCAGCGCGGTGGCGGCGACGGCCCAGACGGCGGTGACGCGCCACGCCTCCGACCCGGCGACGCTGCCCAGCGCCTCCGCGTGGGTGGCGTCCAGCCCGAACAGGCCCAGAGCCAGCCACAACGTGCCGACCAGCATGACGCCGCCCAGGACGCCGGCGAGCAGCCGGTTCGCCCGCACCTCCACCGCGCGGTCGTTGCCGGCGGCGAAGCGGTTCAGCACCAGCACCAGACCGGCGGCGCCGGCCAGCGCGGTCATCAGGAACTGCACGGGTAGGAAGGGCGTGTGCCACAGCGGGCGCGCCTTGACCACCGCGACCTCCGCCCCGGTGTAGAGGGCGACGAGAAGCGCGCCCACCAGGGCGAACAGGCCGGCGGCGCGGATCAGCGCGTCGTTGCGCCCACCGTTCAGCGCGGCCAGCCGGTAGAGCGCGGCCAAGCGGCTGTCCACCCGGCCATGCGCCTGCAACTCCTCGCGGAAGCAGGCCCAGCCGTAGACCAGCAGGCCGGTGACGTAGAGGGGGATGAAGACCGACCCCCACCACATCCAGGAGGTCGGGCGCAGCACGACGTAGAAGTGCCAGAAGCGGCCGGGCTGGTGGAGGTCCGACAGCAGCGCCACCGGGGCGGCCAGCCCGCAGGTCAGCGCCACCAGCAGGGCGACGCGCCCGAGCGCGCGCCAGTCCTCCCGGGCGAAGGCGTAGCCGGGCAGGCTGAGCAGCAGGCCGCCGACCGACAGGCCGATCAGGAAGAAATACTGAACGGCCCAGGGAAGCCACGCGACCTCGCGGGTCACGTTGATGACCTCGACGATGTGGTTGTCCATCACGCGTGCTCCTTTTGGGCGTGGGTCTCGCGGCTGGGCCGCCAGAGCGTCGGCGTGCCGTCGACCTTCCCTTGGAATCGGGGATCGAGGCCGAGGTAGAAGACGCGCGGCTGAGTCCCCTGCTCAGGCTTCAGCACCTTGGGGTTCTCCTCGCGGACCAGGGTGGCGACGGCGCTGTCCGGATCGTTCAGGTCACCGAAGATGCGAGCGCCGCCGACGCAGGTCTCCACGCAGGCGGGCAGCAGGCCGGCCTCCACGCGGTGGACGCAGAAGGTGCATTTGTCGGCGGTCTGGGTCTCGTGGTTGATGAAGCGCGCGTCGTAGGGGCAGGCCTGGACGCAATAGGCGCAGCCGACGCAGACGGTGTTGTCCACCACGACGATGCCGTCCCGGCGCTGGAAGGTCGCGCCGGTCGGACAGACGGGGATGCAGGGCGGGTCCTCGCAATGGTTGCACAGGCGCGGCAGCATGTAGCTGCCGGCCTTGCCCTGCTCGGTCACCTCGTAGGTGGAGACGATGGTGCGGAAGCTGTTTTCCGGAACGTCGTTCTCCATGATGCAGGCGACTGTGCAGGCTTGGCAGCCCACGCATTTGCGCACGTCCACCACCATCGCCCAGCGGTGCGCCGGATTGCCGTCGCGGCGGAGCGGTGCAGCGCTGGGGGCTGCGGCGGCGGGCATCGCGGCCACCGTCGCGGCGCCGATGGTCGCGGCGCCGGCGCCGAGGCAGAAGTTGCGCCTTGATCGGTCCATGGCTGGCCTCTTCGCACCTGATTCCTTCGGCCGCGACGAACCGCGGCCCTACGGTGCGAAGGGTACCGGCGCCCTGCCCCCACTCCCATTGGGGGCATCCCTACACTTCTTAGGGTAAACCCCAGTGACGACATGCCGCAGGGGGCGGACCACAGTGTCCGGCGTGGATCAGCCCTTGAGCGCGTCGGCCACCGCCCGCGCCACGCCGGCGTGGATGGCGTCCCGTTCCTTGAAGGCGTCGGGCGTTTCGGTCAGGTAGCTGGTAATCAGCAGCGGCGCCCTCCCCTCCGGCCAGACGATGCCGATGTCGTTGGCCGTCCCGCGCACGCCGGTGCCGGTCTTGTCGCCGACGCGCCAGCCCTTCGGCAGGCCGGCGCGCAGCCGCTTGTCGCCGGTCCGGTTGGCGACCATCCAGGCGATGAGCTGCTCGCGCGATGCCGGGGTCAGCGCGTCGCCCAGCATCAGCCGCTCCATGCTGTGGACCATCGCCGCGGGCGTGGTGGTGTCGCGCGGGTCGCCGGGAATGGCGCTGTTCAGGGACGGCTCGTTGCGGTCCAGCCGGGTCTTTTGGTCGCCCAGCGTGCGCAGGAAGGCGGTCAGCCCGGCGGGGTCGCCCACCGCCGGCAGCAGCAGGTTCGCCGCCACATTGTCGCTGAGCGTCATCGTCGCCTCGCACAGTTCGGCCACCGTCGGGGGTGGGCCGTCGAGGCGGGTTTCGGCGAAGGGGGCGTATGGGACCATGTCCGCCTTGGTCACCGGGATGCGCCGGTCCAGCCGCTCGCGTCCCTCGTCCACCCGCTTCAGGACGGCGCCAGCCAAAAGAAATTTGAAGGTGCTGCACATCGGGAAGCGCTCGTCCGCGCGATGCCCGAAGCGCTGCCCGGTGCCGGTGTCGAGCACCGCCACGCCGAGCCGCCCGCCGCTGCGCTTTTCCAGCGAGGCGATCGCGTCGGCCAGCCGCTTGTCCCCGAAGTTCCTGGGTTTCTCCGCCCTCACGCGGGTCGCCGCCAGCACCGTCATGCCGCCCGCCGCGGCCAGGAAAGCCCGCCGTCCGATCATCGTGTCCTCGTCTCATGCCGTGTCGATGGGCGGACGATAAAAAGCTCCTGGCGCTCGAACAAACGATGATAGTTTTCACAAGCCACAAGAAAAACTAATGGCTCTTCATGGCCCGCCCCCAGCTTCCGCTCAACGCGCTGCGCGCCTTCGAGGCGTCGGCCCGCCATCTCAGCTTCACCCGCGCCGGGCTGGAACTGTGCGTCAGCCAAGCGGCGGTCAGCCAGCAGATCCGCACGCTGGAGGCGCGGCTCGGCGTCACCCTGTTCCGCCGCTTGCCGCGCGGCCTTGCCCTGACCGACGAGGGGGCGGCGCTGGTGCCGGTGCTGATGGACGCCTTCGAGCGCATCGGCGCGACGCTCGACCGCTTCGCCGACGGGCGTTACCACGAGGTGCTGACGGTCGGGGTGGTGGGGACCTTCGCCACGGGCTGGCTGCTGCCGCGCCTGCCGGCCTTCACCGCGGCGAACCCGGCGGTCGACCTGCGCATCCTGACCAACAACAACCGGGTCGATCTGGCCGGCGAGGGACTGGACTTCGCCATCCGCTTCGGCGACGGCTCCTGGCACGGCGTGGAGGCGGTGCCGCTGCTCGACGCCCCGCTGACCCCGCTCTGCGCTCCGGCGCTGGCGCAACGGTTGTCCGCCCCGGCGGACCTCGCGCGGGAGGTGCTGCTGCGCTCCTACCGGATCGAGGAGTGGCAGCGTTGGTTCGCGCTGGCCGGGGTGCCCTGCCCTGCCATCCGCGGTCCGGTCTTCGACTCCTCCCCCACCATCGCCGCCGCCGCCGCGATGGGCGCCGGGGTGGCGCTGCTGCCAGCACGCCTGTTCGGGCACGACCTCGCCACCGACCGACTGGTCCGCCCCTTTGCCAACGAGGTGCCGGCGGGCCGCTACTGGCTGACCCGCCTTCACTCCCGTCCCGAGACGGCGGCGATGCAGAGCTTCCGCCACTGGATCGCCGCCGCCGTCTTTGCAGAGGATTAGGCCGGAGTCGGCACCTGCTCCGGCAGGACGCCGGCCTGCTTCAGTTCCCGCCAGAAGTCCGCCGGGATCGGCTGCTTCATCAGGGCCATGTTCTCCTGCACGCGCGGCGGGTTCTTGGTGCCCGGAATGACCGAGGCGACGACCGGGTGCGCCGCGCAGAATTGCAGCGCCGCCGCCCGCAGGTCCACGCCGTGCCGTTTGGCGATCTCGGCCAGACGGTCGCGCGCCGCCACCTTGTCCGGCGGAGCCTCCTGGTACTCGAAGGTCTTGCCCCCGGCGATCAGGCCGGAGTTGTAGGGGCCGCCGACCACCACATGGACGCCGCGTTCCTGGCAGCGCGGGAACAGCGTGTCCAGCGCCGGCTGGTTCAGCAGGCTGTAGCGCCCGGCCAGCAGGAAGACGTCCGGGTCGGCGCGCTCCATCGCCATCACGCAGGGCTCCACCCGGTTGACGCCCAGACCCCAGGCTCGGATCACGCCCTCCTCGCGAAGCTGGGTCAGCGCCACCGCGGCGCCCTTCATGGCGGTATCGAACACCTCCAGCCAGCGGTCGCCGTGGGCGTCCTCCGCGCAGTCATGAATGTAGGCGATGTCGATGCGCGCCATGCCCAGCCGTTGCAAACTGTCCTCGATGGAGCGGCGCACCCCATCGGCGGTGTAGTCGTAGTCCACCCGGAAGGGCAGCCCCTTCACGAAGGGGCCGTGTTTGCCGCCCTTGCTGGAGTCGGCGCGCAGCAGGCGACCGACCTTGGTGGACAGGACGAACTCGTCGCGCGGACGGTTGCGCAGGACATGGCCGAACCGGTGCTCCGATATGCCGGGGCCGTACTCCGGCGCCGTGTCGAAATAGCGGATGCCGGCGTCCCAGGCGGCGGCCAGCGTGGCCTCCGCCACGTCGTCTGGCACCTCCTCGAACATGTTGCCGAGCGGAGCGCCACCAAACCCGATGGGTCCGGGCGGAGCGAAATGCTTGCTGTCCGGCATGACCGACCTCTCGTTGTTCCGTGCGTGTGCGGGATTCCAGTCTGCGCTCTGGCGGCGCTTCCCTCAACATGGGGCCTCAACGTCGGCCCTCAACATTGGGATGGTTCCGGCGTTCCCATTCGCAACTTGCCGGCGCGGGCGTGGCGATTTGCGACGCGGATGGGAGCGCGTTGGCAAATTGCAACGGTTGGGAAGGAACAACCGCGCAGCCCACTCGGGATTTTTGCTGGGTGGAACAGCAATTGCGTGGGGATTGGGAGTTGGTACGGAATTTGAGAATGATTTGATCCGGTGCGGGCAACCGACACCGAACAAAAAATACCCCAGGCAGGACATCCCATCATGACCACCTCCCTTCGTGCTTTCGCCAACTTGCGCACCGCAACCAAGGTCTATACCGGCTTCGGGGTCACGCTGGCCCTGCTGGTCACGTTGGGGGCGGTTTCCTGGAGTGGCCTTCGGTCCAACGATGCGGCGCTGCGCAGCTACGCGGCGCAGTCCGACATCACGGTGACGTTGGGAGAGGCCGATACCGCGCTGTCCGACGCGCTGGGGGCGGCGGCGGAGTTTCTCGTTTCCGGCGCGGACGGTGCTGCCAACCGCTTTCGCGCGACAGCCGGGGACTTCCGCCGGCAGTTGGACAAGGCGGCCCCCGGTATCCGCGACGGCGCCGACCGCCAGGCGGTGGAGGAGATCCGCGGGCTGGAACGGGACTTCCTGACCGGCTTCGACCGGCTGGTCGCCCTGCGCACCGAACGGGACGGCATCGTCGCGGAGGTCGTGAACAAGCTGGGGGCCGACATCCGTCGGACGTTGAGCGATCTGGTGACGGCCGAACGGCAGACCGGCAATCTGGACCGCACCGTTCAGGCGGCGGGCGTCAGCGAGCAGTATCTGCTGGTGCGCGTTCTGGTCGCCCGCTTCGTGACCGAGACGAAGCCCGAGGATCTGGTCCGCATCCGCCAGGATCTGGCGGCGGTGGCCGCCGACGTCGAAGACGAAGCCAAGGGCTGGGCCGATTCCCCGGGTGCTGCCAAGCGCTCCGAGCTGCTTGCCAAGCTGCCGCGCTACACCGCCGGCATCGAGCGCATCGCCGCCATCGCCGAGGAGATGACGCGCGTCAACGCCGACACGCTGACCCGCGCCGGAGCCCAGATCAATGGGAAGATCGGGTCGATCCGCCAGCACTCCACTGAGGTCCTGAAGGGGCTGGAGGTCAGCGCCGCCGCCGCAGTGACCGCCGCCGAGCGGCAAGGCGCCGCGGTGACCGCCGCCGCGGTGGCGCTGGGCCTGCTGTTGGCCTGGATGATCTCGCGGGCGATCACCCGCCCGCTCGGCGCCATCACCGGGGCGATGGGCCGGCTGGCCGAGGGCGACCGTACGGTGCAGGTGGACGAGGGGTGGCGAAAGGACGAGATCGGGGCGCTGGCCCGTGCGCTCCAGGTCTTCAAGGCGAACGCCGAGGAGATGGAGCGCATGCGCAAGGCCCAGGAGGAGGCCGAACGCCAAGCCGCCGAGCAGCGCCGCGCCACCATGATCCGCATGGCCGACACCTTCGAGGCGACCGTCCAAGGCATCGTCGAGGCGGTGGCGAGCGCCGCCGGCGGCATGAACAACGCCGCCAGCACCCTGTCCGGCACCGCGGCGGACGCCAGCGAGCGCTCGCTGCTGGTTGCCTCCGCCTCCGAGGAGGCGTCGGCCAATGTGCAGACCGTCGCCAGCGCGACGGAGGAGTTGTCGGCCTCCATCGCCGAGATCGGCCAGCAGGTGGAGATCTCCACCCGCATCGCCGGGCAGGCGGTGACGGATGCGGAGGGTGCCGACCGCACCATGCGCGCCCTGGTCACCGCCGCCGAGCAGATCGGGCAGGTGGTGGAGATCATCAGCGGCATCGCCGCCCAGACCAACCTGCTGGCGCTGAACGCGACCATCGAGGCCGCCCGCGCCGGCGAGGCCGGCAAGGGCTTCGCCGTGGTGGCGGGCGAGGTGAAGGCGCTGGCCAACCAGACCGCCAAGGCGACCGACGAGATCCAGTCGAAGGTGCAGGAGATCCAGCAGACCACCGGCGGCGCGCAGAAGGCCATCGGCAGCATCGGCCAGACCATCGGCCGGATGAGCGAGATCGCCACCACCATCGCCGCCGCCATCGAGGAGCAGGCCGCCGCCACCCGCGAGATCGCCAGCAGCGTGTCCCAGGCTGCCCAGGGGACGGAGGAGGTGTCGCGCAACATCGCCGGCGTCAGCACGGCGGTGTCGGAGACCGGCAGCGCCGCCAGCCATGTCCACGGCACGTCGGAGGAGTTGGCCGCCGAGGCCGAGCGCCTGCGCAGCGAGGTGCGCAGCTTCATCGCCACCGTCCGGGCCGCCTGATCCGGCGGGATGAGGGGATCACCGCTTGTTCCGGTTCCCCTTCGCCGGAAGGGTGGTAGGCTGAACCGAGGCGTCTGAGGGTCGGGCGTCTCGGTTGGATGCTTTGATTGAGCGGCCGGATGGTCGGTCATGGCGAAACGGATCTTCCCAAGGACCGCCTCTGCTTTCGTCCGGCGCTTCGCCGGACTGGCCGGGGGCTACTGGTCGGGGCGGGACCGCTGGTCGGTGTGGCTGCTGGGGGCGGCCCTGCTGGCCCTGACGGTGGCGCAGGTGTCGGTCCCGGTCATGATGAACCTGTGGAGCCAGCGCCTGTTCGACGCGCTGGAGCAGCGGGCGATGGACCGCCTGCCGGTAATGGTCGCGGCGGCCGGCGGCATCCTGCTCTACAACATCGCCGTCACCGTGGCGCATCTGTGGGTGAAGCGGCGCCTCCAGTTCGGCTGGCGGGCGTGGCTGACCCGGCGGCTGGTCGGCGCGTGGGTGTCGGACGGGCGGGAACAGGCCCTCCCCTCCCGCCCCGGCGACCATGACAATCCGGACGGGCGCATCGCCGAGGACGTCCGCATCGTCACCGAACTCGCTGTCGATCTCGGCCATTCGTTGACCTACTGCCTGTTGCTGCTGGTGAGTTTCGCCAGCATCCTGTGGCGGCTCTCCGGGGTGGCGCCGGTCGCGTTCGGCGGCGTGAGCCTTGCGGTGCCCGGCCATTTGCTTCTCCTCGCCTTGGCTTTTGCCGCCGCCGGGACCACCGCGGCCATCGCCGTCGCCCGGCCGCTGGTCCGCGCGGCGGAGCGCCGGCAGGGGCTGGAGGCCGATTTCCGTTTCGGCTTGGCACGGGTTCGCGAGAACGCTTCGGTCATCGCCCGGCAGCGCGGCGAGGCCGTGGAGCGCGGCCGCATGTCCCTGCTGTTCGACGGGGTGCGCCGCGGCTGGGAGCGGCAGACCGGCGCGCTGGTCCGTGTGATGGCCTTCGGCGCGTCCTATTCGGTGCTGTCCGCGGTCTTTCCCATTCTGGTGGTGGCGCCCCGCTACGCCGCGGGAGCCATCACGCTGGGGGTGATGATGCAGACCGCGCAGGCCTTCCAGCAAGCCGTCGCAGCGCTGTCCTGGCCCATCGACAATCTGGCGACCGTCGCCCAGTGGACGGCCTCGGTCGAGCGCGTACTGGGGCTGAAGGAGGCGCTGGACGGGATCACCCCCTTGCCCCCGGTCAAGGCGCCCGCTCCCGACCTCCTGTCCGATGGCGGCAACACCGCGCGGAAACGGTGAGACGGTCCGGCACTTTCCGTTTGACCTCAACTTAGCTTGAGGTTCTATCCTGCCGCCGCACGCCGAAACCTTGGGAGGGACCGGGCCGAATGCACCGCGAGATACGGCATCTGCTGCGCCGCTGGAAAATCACTCTGCTGAGGAAACGCGAAAACCGCCGCCGCCTTGCCCTGTTCAGGCCCATCCTGCCCGGTGCGAACCTGAAGGACCGGTTGATTGCCTGCTGCGGGGCCATGCTCGGCCTCGCCGCGACGGGCCTGCTCTGCCACAACCTGCTGACCCACATCACCAGCGCGCCCGCCCTGGTGGCGCCGATGGGAGCGTCGGCGGTTCTGCTGTTCGCGGTGCCGGCCAGCCCGCTCGCCCAGCCCTGGTCGATCATCGGCGGAAACACCCTGTCGGCGCTGGTCGGGGTGATGGTGGCGGCGCTGATCCCCGACCCGATGCTGGCCGGCGGCGTGGCGGTGGCGCTGGCCATCGCGACCATGTCGATGACGCGCTGTCTGCACCCGCCGGGCGGCGCCGCCGCGCTGACCGCGGTGATCGGTGGGCCGGCGATCGCGGCGTCGGGAATGCAGTTCGTGTTCTATCCGGTGGCCGTCAATTCTATCCTGCTGGTGCTGGCGGGCTGGACGTTCCATCGCTTCTCCGGCCATTCCTACCCGCACCGGGCGCCGCCCAAGCCGGCCAACAGCCATGGCACCGCCGATCCGCCCGCCCGGACGCGCGCCGGCTTGACCGCCGATGACCTGGACGAGGCGATCCGCGAACTGGGGGAGGCGCTGGACGTCAACCGCGACGACCTGAGCGCCCTTCTGGAGAAGGCGGAGCTTCACGCCATGGAGCGGATGCATGGCGGGATCACCTGCGGCGACATCATGTCCCGCGACGTGGTGACGGTGAGCGCAGAGGCTCATCCCGAGGTGGCACGCGCGCGGCTGATCGAGCACAGCTTCCGCACCCTGCCGGTGGTCGACCGGCGCAACGTGGTGGTCGGTCTGGTCGGGCACGCGCATCTGGTTGGCAACGCTGCGACGGTGGCCGCGGTGATGGCCCCGCCGGTGACCGCCGGCCCGGAAACCCCGGCCTTCCGCCTGCTCGGCCCACTGTCGGACGAGAGCACGCACGAGGTCGCCATCGTGGATGGGAGCGGCGGACTGCTGGGGGTGGTGACCCAGACGGACCTGCTGCTGGTGATGGCCCGCACGAACCTGCTGCAATCGTTGGACAGCGCCCGGAGCCCGGCCGCGCTGGTGGCGCCGGCAAGCCGCTGAACCGCAAAGGCAGTCACGGCTCCGCGAGAAAATTTTCTCGCGGAGCCGTCTTTTTTTACTCCCCCCCCCTGCCCTTCCCGGCGTTCGGACCGGCGTTCAGGATCGCGTCGATGTCGTCGCGGATCGCGCGGAGCGTCTCGCGGTCGATGTCCGCCAACGCCAAACCCTGTTCACGGACGCTGGCGACGGCTTGGCGCGCCCCGAACACCACCTTCGCCAGCGGCTTCGGCAGGGCGCTGCCGGTCGGAACCGCGTTGCTGCGGGGCTTTGCCGCCACGGGCGCCGGAGTCTCCTCGTCGGCGGACCGCCGGGTCATCTCATTGACCAGCGCGTCCCAGCCGCGCAGCTGCTCCCCCTCCCCTTTCAGCCGGGCGATCTCCACCAGCCGGTAGCGCGCCGGGCGGTGCAACGGGTATTCGTCGCGGATGCGCTGCGGCAGGCGGCTGATGAGGAGCGCGCGGGAAATGTCCACCCGGTCCTTGCCGACGATCCGCCCGACGTCCTCCTGCCGGTAGCCGTGGCGCTCCATCAGCCGGGCGTAGGCGTCGCCCTCCTCGAAGGGCGACAGGTCGGCGCGGACGACGTTCTCGATCAGCGCCAGCTCGTCCGACGCGCCGGTGACGGTGACGGCGTAGATGGTCGGGTGGCCGAGCGAGCGAACGGCGCGGAAGCGCCGCTCCCCGAAGACAAGCTGGAAGCGGCCGTCGCTCAACTGCTGCACGCCGACCGGTTGGGCCAGCCCATGCTGCGCGATGGAGGATTTCAGCGCCTCCATGTCCGTCTCGTCGAAATGGCGGCGCGGCTGGTCGGGGTTGGTGACGATGCGGCCGACGTCGATCTCCACGACGACCGGGCCGCGGCGGTTGAAGCCCTGCCCGTCCTCACGGGCTTGACGCTCAGCCGCGGCCGTGGTCAGCACGCCGGTGTTCGTCCGGGCCAGTTTACGCGACATGGGCCATCACCTCCGGCATGCGGGTACGTTCCTGGATCAGCGCGTCGGCGACGGCCTGATAGACCTCGTAGCCCGGCGCGTCCGGCACCGCCTCCAGCGCGGCGCGCCCGGCGGCCACCGCCTGGGCGTAGACGGTCGCCCGCGGGATCGGGCCGAAGACGCGCAGCTTCGCGCCGAACAGGTTGCGGATGTCGTCCAGCGACGCCTGGTCCTGGGTCAGCCGCGCGTTGAACATCGTCGGCAGAATGCCGAGCACGCTGACCCCCGGGTTGGCCCGGCGGCGGATCATGTCCAGGTTCTCCAGCAGGAATTCCACGCCGGCGACGCTCAACATCTCCGTCTGGCAGGGAATGGCGACGGTGTTGGCGGCGGTCAGCGCGTTGCGCGCCAGCATGCCGAAATGCGGCGGGGTGTCGACGAAGATGAAATCGTAGCTCTGCCGCGCCCCGCCATCCAGGCATTCGCGGAGTGCGCAATCCCCCGAGGACTGGCTTTGCAGCTCGGCCTCTGCGTCGCCCAGCCGCATGCCGCTGGGGATCACGTCCAGCCCGCTGTCGGTGGTTACGATGTAGTCGCTGAGGTCGAACCCTTTCCCCCGCGATTTCAGCGCCTCCACCGACGCCTTCAGCGCGTAGTAGAGGGTTTTCTCCTCGCGCTCGCGCTCGATGGAGTTGATGCCGAGATGGATGGTGGCGTTGGCCTGCGGGTCCGCGTCGATCAGCAGCACCTTGAAGTGCCGGGCGAGCAGGGTGGCCGTGTTGACGGTGAAGGCCGTCTTGCCCACGCCGCCTTTGCGGTTGGCCGCGGCACAGATCAGCGCCGGGCCATGCTGCGTCACCGTTCCGATCTTCTCCTGCAACAGCAGAGAAATGACCGGGGCGGGGATCTTTTCGCTGCCGTTCTCCCAGCGCGAGATCTTTGCCTTGTCGTATTTTCGGCCGAGCTTTTCGTTCAGCCAAGCCGCGAAATCCGGCTGGTTCAGCGTCCGGCCTTCCCGGAACGCCTTGATGTCCTCGCCGCGCATGGTTCATTCCCCTGCCTTGCCCCGAGGCCACTTTTGCGCGGCGCCTGAGTGCGGTCAAGCCGGAATGTTGACTCCGGGGCAGGGGAGGGGAGTCAACATTCGGCGAGAAAATTTTCTCGCCGGAAACGCCCGGCGGGTGGTGCGACCGCGGCACCACCCGCCGCTCCGGTCAGCTCGGCTTGTAGGCCGCCTTCGCTTCGGGCATCAGCTTTTGCAGCGCGGCGATGCGGTCCGCCGTGCCGGGGTGGGTGGACATGAAGGTGGGCTGCTCGGCCCCGGCCTGCTTCATGTTCTGCCACAGCTCGATGGCTGCCTGCGGGTCGTAGCCGGCGCGGGCCATCATCAGCAGGCCGGCGCGGTCGGCCGCCAGCTCCTGGTTCCGGGAATAGGGCAGCAACAGGCCGTACTGCGCGCCGGTGCCCAGCGCCGCGGCGATCATCTCGCTGCCGCCGACCCCGCTCGCCCCGGCCACGGCCCCCAGGATGCTGGTGCCGGCGTCGGTGGCCATCTGGGTGCTCACCCGCTCGGCGGCGTGGCCCTCCAGATTGTGGGCGATCTCATGGCCGATGACCGCGGCGAGCTGCGCGTCGGTCTTGGCGTATTGGAACAGCCCCTCATAGACGCCGATCTTCTGGCCGGGCAGGGCGAAGGCGTTGGCTTCCTTGCCCTGGAACACGCGAACCTCCCAACCGGCGGGGTCGAGCGAGGCGGCGCGCAGCAGGCGGGCCGAGATCTGCTCGGCGCGGCGCTGGTAACTGGCGTTGGCGGTGGCCGGGGTCGACTGGATCAGGCGTTGCCAGTCCTGCTGGCCGAGTTCGACGAGCTGTTCCTGCGAGACGAGGTTCAGCCCGAGCCCCGTCGAGTTTCCGGCGCATCCGGCCAGCGCCAGGGACCCGGCCAGCGCCGCGGCAAGGCACAGGGGTCGGACGGTCATGGTCGGCATTGCTCTTCCTCCGTTGTGGTTCTGTCCACCGCATCCTATCCGATGGCGGATGGGCTGTGCCGGGGCAATTCGGTGGTCATGTTTTCGGTGGCCGTGTTCTGAAAGCCGCAACGTTTGGCAAGGCGTGATGTTGCTTCCCGTCACCGCCGGCACGCGGCGGGTCGAATTCGGAGAGCACCATGCCGATCAAAGCCTTCGCGCTGAACTGCACCCTGAAGCCGTCGGGAAAGCCGTCTTCGACCGACGCAATGATCGGCCTGCTCCAGAAGGATCTGGCGGCCCACGGGGTCGCGGTGGGGGCGCCGGTCCGCGTCGCCGACCATGACGTGAAGCCAGGCGTCACCTCGGACGAGGGGCCGGGCGACGCTTGGCCGGACCTGCGCCGCCAAGTGCTGGAGGCGGACATCCTCATCCTCGGCACGCCGATCTGGATGGGCCAGCCGTCCAGCGTGTGCAAGCGGGTGCTGGAGCGCATGGACGCCTTTCTGGGCGAGACGGACGACCAGGGCCGCATGGTGTCCTACGGCAAAGTCGCGCTCGTCGCCGTGGTCGGCAACGAGGATGGCGCCCACCATGTCTCGGCGGAGCTGTTCCAGGCGCTGAACGACGTCGGCTTCACGCTCGCCGCCAACGCCGTCTGCTACTGGGTGGGGGAGGCGATGCAGAAGACCGACTTCCAGGACTTGGACAAGGTGCCCGATAAGGTGGTCTCCACCTCGGCCATGGCCGCACGCAACGCCGCCCACCTCGCGCGCTTCCTGAAGGAGAAACAGTATCCCGGCGAATGATGGCTCCCGGCGATTAGACGTCTAATAGCGTCGCATCGCCGTCTCCTCCCAGCCGTGCCATTCTGTGGATATCCTCTCAAGAGCCTTCTCAACCGCCCGCGCGATTCCATGTATAGTCGGTCTTGTAGGCCGGCGATGCGATGGCGTCGCCGCGGGTGGATGGTGGCAGGAGGAACGGGTGGCGACGCTCAAGGAATTCGAAGAAGCCTTGAAGACGGCGGGCAACACGGAGGCCCTGGAGATCCTGGGCAAGCTGCGTGAGCGCGACAAGGCCCAGCGGTCGATCCGCCCGGCGCGTCGCGTCGTCGGCAAGAAGATGACCCCGGAACTTGCCGCGCAGATTCTGGAGCTTCATCGCACCACCGACATGACGCAGCAGGAAATCGCGTTCCAGCTCAGCGTCAACCAGGGCCGCGTGAACGAGGTCATCAAGCGCGGCAAATGGCTGAACGACGACCCGAACGCTCCGGAGGCCGTCGCCCGCGACAAGGCCAAGGCCCGTGTCAAGGACGGGGTGGGCATCGACCCGCGCCCGTCCCGTCCGAAGAAGAAAAAGGCCGCCAAGCCGGCCGAGGAACCGGCGGTCGAGGAACCGGTGGTCGAGCCGGTTCAGGAGGCCGTGGCGGAGGACGTGCCTGCTGCCGCAGCGCCGGTTCCGGAAGAACCGGCCCACGCGCCTGAGCCGGTCGAGGCGGCCCCGGAAGCGCCCGTGCCCGAACCGGCTCCCCTGGAGCGGGTTGAGATGGCCCTGAACCCGGACGCCCAGGATGCGGTGGCCGAGGAGAAGGCGGCGCAGGACAAACCAGCGGCGGAAAAGGCGCCCAAGGAGAAGAAGAAAAAGCGCAAGGCCGAGCCGCCGGCGCAGCTTCTCTTCGACGGGCTGTAAGGCGTCCGTTCAGCCGCGGCGGGGCTGCCACCAGCGGGCCAAGAAGCCCAGCCCGGCGAAGCGCACGACGTGGTGCGTGCCGACGAAGGCGGTGTCGAGGCCGAGCACGAAGGCCACGATGGTCATCGCCTCCACCCCGCCCGGCGCGTAGGCGAGCCAGAGCTGGCCGAAGGGCAGCCCGAGCAGCCAGCCTCCCGCCCAGGCGAAGATGGAGGACAGGACGAGCGCCAGCGCCACGCTTTCCAGCGATGGGCGCAGCGCCGCCCGCAGGGAGGCCAGCGTGACCCCGGCGAAGCGCGACCCGATCAACGCCCCCGTCACCACGAAGCCCGCGTTCAGCAGCCAGTTCGGCAGGCGGTGGTCGACGAGGCCGCTGCCGTGCAGCAGCGCGCTTCCCAGCATGGCGCCGAGCAGCACGCCGCCGGGCACGCGCAGCTTCTGGAACAGCAGCCCGGCCAGGGCGCTGGCCCCGATCAGCAACGCCAGTTCGGGCAGGGCGTCCGCCGGGTCGGATAGGGCAGGGCGAGGCGGCAGACCCGGCGTGGACGACACCAGATCCAACAACCAGGGCATGGCGGCGACCAGGACGAACAACCGCAAGCTCTGCGCCAGCGCGACCCGCGGCAGGTCGGCCCGGCTCTCGGCCGCCAGCACCAGGACGGCGCCCAGCGCGCCGGGAACGGCGGCGTAGCGCGCGGTCGCCGGGTCCCAGCGGTGCACCCGCTCCAGCCAAGCCGAGCAGGCGTAAAGGCAGGCCATCACCGATCCCGCGAGCAGCGCCATGCTGAGCGGCCAGGAGGCCATCTGGTGCAGCGTGTCGGGTGTCACCCCGGCGCCCATGGAGATGCCCAGCAGCACGAAGGCGGCGGTGCCGAGCGGGGAGGGCAGGCGGAGTTTCATTCCGGCGAGGCCCCCGCCGGCCACCGCGGTCATCGCCCCCATCAGCCACGCCGCGGGCAGCCCCGCCAAGGCGAACAGCCCGCCACCCAGGGCGGCCAGAAGGAGGGTCAGGGCGGTGGCGGCGAGTCGCTTCATCATCCGTCGGGTCCGGCTGCGGCAAGGGCCGTGCACTGTGCGTGTCACCCGCAATCTCGCGCAACCGGTATGGGCGGTCACCTGACAAGCGTGTGCGGCATAGGCCGGCGATTGTCCGGACCGTCCGCCTGCTGCATTGTCGGAGCAACCAGCCGCCACGGCGGCCCAGACGACGCGGGAGGGGACCATGCCGATAAGAACCGGGGGACGGACGCCATGAGGTTCGCCGCCAACCTGTCCATGATGTTCACCGAGCGGCCCTTCCTGGAGCGGTTCGGCGCCGCGGCGGCGGCCGGCTTCGACGCCGTGGAGTTCCTGTTCCCCTACGATACCCCGGCGGAGCGGATCAAGGAGGCGCTGGGCGCCCATGGGCTGACCCAGGCGCTGTTCAACCTGCCCCCCGGCGACTGGGCGGCGGGGGAGCGCGGCATCGCGAGCCTGCCCGGCCGCGAGGCGGAGTTCCGCGAGGGTGTGGCGACCGCCATCGTCTACGCCAAGGCGCTGGGCAACCGGCTGCTGCACTGCATGGCCGGCATCCCGCCGGAGGGGCTGGAGCGGGATGCGGCGCTGGCGACCTACACCGGCAATCTGAGCCATGCCGCGGCGACCTGTGCGGAGGCGGGGTTGACGCTGCTGGTGGAGCCGATCAACAACCGCGACATGCCCGGCTATCTGATGAACGGCACCGCGCTGGCCCGTCGGGTGATCGAAACGGTGGGGGCACCGAACCTGAAGCTCCAGTTCGATCTCTACCATTGCCAGATCAGCGAGGGCGATCTCGCCACCCGCATCCGGGCCAACGCCGATCTCACCGCCCATGTGCAGATCGCCGGCGTCCCGGATCGGCAGGAGCCCGACCGCGGCGAGGTCAACTATCCCTATCTGTTCGAGGTTCTGGCCGACACCGGCTACCGCGGCTTCATCGGCTGCGAATACCGGCCCCGCGCCCGGACCGAGGACGGGCTGGGCTGGTTCCACGCCGCCAACACGCGGGCTGCGCGCTGACCATGGACCTGTTCGCCCCCCTGTCCAGCATCGCCGCCGTCGTCGTGCCGGTGTTCCTCATCGCCGCCCTCGGCTTCGGCTGGAGCCGCGCTAAGCTGCCCTACGACAGCGCCTTCATCACCACCTTCGCGATCAACGTCTCCACCCCCTGTCTGGTCTTCTCCTCGCTGGCCCGCCTGACGCTGGGCGGGGACGATCTGCTGACCATGGCGGCGGCCTCGGTCGGCAGCATGGCGCTGGCCGGGCTGATGGCGACGCCGATCCTGCTGGCCAGCCGCTTGCCGCTGCGCGTCTATCTGCCGGCGCTCAGCTTTCCCAACGGCGGCAACATGGGCATTCCCGTCTGCCTGTTCGCCTTCGGGGAGACCGGGATGGGGCTGGCGGTGCTGTTCTTCGCGACGCTCGCCGTCCTCCAGTTCACCATCGGCCCGGCCCTGGCGGCGGGGCGCACGGACGCCAAGCAGGTGCTGCGCACCCCGGTGATCTACGCGGTCGCGCTGGCCGTGCTGGTCCTGTTGACCGGCGTCCAGCCGCCGCAATGGGTGACCAACACGACGACGCTGCTCGGCAACTGCGCGGTGCCGCTGATGCTGTTCTCGCTGGGGGTGGCGCTGGCGGGGCTGCGGATGCAGGGGATGCTGCGGTCGCTGGCCATGTCGGCGCTGCGCCTGCTGCTCGGCTTCACCGCCGGGCTGGCGGTGGTCGAGGTGCTGGGCCTGGAGGGCGCGATGCGCGGCGTCGTGCTGCTGGAAAGCACCATGCCGGTGGCGGTGTTCAACTACCTCTGGGCGCTGCGCTACAACAACGCGCCGCAGGAGGTCGCCGGGATGGTGCTGGGCTCCACGGCGCTGTCGTTCCTGACGCTGCCGCTGCTGCTGGCCGTGGTGATGTGAAGAGGGGGAGGGGAGCGCTTGCCCCCACCCTAACCCTCCCCCGCTGACGCAGGGGAGGGGACCAATTCTCCCTCCCCTGCGAAGCGGGGGAGGGCCGGGGTGGGGGCAAAACTTCGCCCGCCCTGGCACCTCACGCCGTCGCGGCGTCCGAATGGGTCGCCGCGCGCACCCGGCGGTGGAAGGACGGCGGCACCACGCAGGTCCCGAAGAACATCAGGTAATGCCGCATCTTCGGATCGCCCGCCCGGGTTGCCTCGGCCAGCAAACGGCGGACGGCGTTCCAGTCGCCCTCGCGGCGGGCCATGCCGACGACCTTGGTCATCAGGAAGGCGGCGTAGGCGTTGCCGGTCATCAGCGGACGGTGCGTGCGCGCCCATTCGAAGGCCTGGCGCCAGTCGTCCACCGAATGCAGCGAGGCGCGCCCCTCGTCGATCTCCACGAAGCACAGCGGCTCGTCGACGAAGACCAGCTCCGCGCCGGGTTGATCCAGCGCGCGGAACAGCCAGCCCCAATCCTCGAAATGCCGGTAGTCGGGCATCGGCACGGCAAGCGCCAGCGAGCGCGGCACCATGATCGTCGGGGTGGCGAGATAGCCGGGGCGGGACAGCGGGCTGCGGCGGTCGATCAGGTAGTCGCTGATCGGCTCGCCCGGCTCCGGCCGGCGTTGCGGCCAGACGTAGCGGCGCTCGCCGATGCTGACGCTGGTGCTGCAGGAGACCACCGGCAACTTGGCGCCCGACGCCTTGGCGGCGGCGAGCTGCCGTTCCAGCTTCTCCGGCGCCCAGGAATCGTCGTCGTCCAGGAAAGCGATCCACTCGCCGAGCGCCGCCTGCACGCCAGCGTTGCGCGCCCCCGCGGGGCCGAGCGAGGCCGGGTTCTGCACGATGCGCAGGCGGCGGTCCTCCACCGCCTCCAGCGCCGCGACGGTCGCCGGGTCCGGCCCGTCGACGACGACGACGATCTCGACGTCCTTGAGCGTCTGGGCGCGCACGCTTTCGACGGCGTTCAGCACGAGATGCGGGCGGTTGCGCGTCGGGATGACCGCGCTGACGGTGACGGGCGGGGCTTCCGCCGTCCCGCCCTTCGCCTTTCCGCCGTTCACCTCAACGTCCTTCATCGCTTGTACTCCAGATATTGGAAGCCCATCAGGCCGTAGAGATAGCCGCTGCCGACGCAGATCTTCTGGAGCCGGCGGATCGGCCAGCTCGTGTCGAAGGCCATCACCATCGGCACCAGCGGCAGGGCGGCAATGTTCAGCGCGATGTGCGCGAGGCCCAGCGTGGAGCGCTTCACCAGCGTGCGGCGCTGGCCGTTCAGCTTGGCCTCGGTCAGCGACACGCAGGTGCCGAGCCGGAAGGCGCGGCGCAGAATCCAGCGCGCGGTCATGCGGCTGGCCGGCACATGCTCCTCGATGGTCGCCTCATCGCACCAGACGATGCGGTGGCCCTGGCGCCGGATCTGCTCGAAGAACAGAACGTCGCTGCCGCCGGACAGGCTCAGCTCCGGATCGAAGCGCACGCCGCCCTTCAGGATGGAGCGGCGGAACAGCACGTTTCCGGTCGCGCAATAGGCCGGCTCGCTGCCCGTGGGCATGCGCTGCAGGTCGTGGAAGCGCCCCTTGGTCAGCCAATCGGGCGGACGCTTCTCGTAGATCGGCAGGACCGGGCCGGCGACCACGGCGGCGCCGGTGCGCTCCATGGCCGTCACCAGCCAATCCAGCCAACCGGGGCTCGCCACCTCGTCGTCGTCGATGAAGGCGATCAGGTCGGCATCCGTGGTCTCGTCCAGGCAGCGGTTGCGGGCGGCGGGAATGCCCGGCACCGGCTCCGCCGCGTAGCGGATGGGGAAGCGCCAGTCCTGCGCCATCTCGCGGCACAGCGGTTCGGCGGAGCGCGCCGGGTCGTTGTCCACCACCAGCACTTCGACGTCCAGCGGGGCGTCTGGGTTGAAGGTCAGCCCCTCCAGCGACAGCAGCGTGCGGTGAAGATCCTTCGGCCTGCGGTAGGTGCACACGCAAACCACCAGCTTTTTCGACATGGTGCCTGTTCCTTCCTCACGCCTGTTCATGGTGTTCATGCCGGGGATCGGGTGCGTTTCAGCCGGGCCAGCGCGATCCGCACCTGACCCATCAGGTTGGCGGGATTGAGCACGGCCAGGGCCAGCAGATAGAGGCTGCCCGCCGGGGCGAGCTGGACGAGCAGCAGGTCGCTTTCCATCGCCGCGATCTTCAGCCCGGCGGCGAAGAGCAGGGCGGCGGTGGTCACCTTCAGAAGATCCTTCACCGGCACCGCCAGCACGCCGGCGCGCGGCATCAGGATGACCGCGGCCACCACCCAGCCGAGCTGCGCCGCCAGCGAGCCGTAGGCCGCCCCGATCACCCCGAAGCGGGGGATCAGGAACAGGTTGGCGCCGATGTTCAGCACCGCCGTCAGCATGGTCAGCTTCAGGATGTAGCCGGTCTTCTTGGTCAGGTGCAGCGACAGGTCGAAGTGATAGATGCGCAGGATGCTGATGAAGACCGACAGGGCGACGAGCGGCATGATCGCCGCACCGGTCTCGCGGTATGCCTCGCCGAGCAGCAGCCCGACGATGCCCTGGGCGGAGATGACCTCCATGAGCACCAGGGGCAGGCAGACCAGCAGCAGGATCGTCAGGTTCTGCGCCATGATCGGCCGCGCGGCGCGCGGACCGGCGCTGTCGAAGGCGCGCGACGCCATCGGCAGCGTGACCAGCGAGGCCGCCGAGGCCACCAGCATGATCGGCTGCTTGGCGAGGTCGAAGGCCATGGCGTAGGCACCGGCCGCCGCCTCGCCGATGAACCAGTAGATCAGGAAGCGGTCGGCGAAATCGAGCGCCCAGCCGACCATCAGGCTCAGCATCAGCGGGCCGCCGAAGGTCAGCAGGAGGCCGACCCGCTCCCGCGCCGGCCAGCGCAGCGAGATGCCCTTGAGGTCGGAGCGCAGCCAGATCGCGGTGACCAGCAGGAAGCCGATGCTGGTGCCGAGCAGCAGCCCCTCCTCCTTCCAGCCGATCAGCACGAAGGCGGAGCCGAGCGCCAGCCCGAACAGCGCCTTGGCGAAGGACTTGGCCGCGAAAACCGAGCCCTTCAGCCGCGCCCGCGACATCTGGATCGACAGGTCGAACCAGGAGATCAGGATCGCGATGACCGGCAGATACAGCACATAGTCGATGCCGTTCATGCCTGGATAGAAGGCCACCACCGCGCCCAGGATGGCGAGCACCCCGCAGGCCACCACCAGGAAGGCGGTGACCACGGTGGAGAGCCAGGCGTCCCGCTCCGCCGCGTCGCCGCCGCACTTGCGCAGGACGAACAGGCCCATCCAGGAGAAGCCGCAGGCGTTGATCGCCGCCGCCGCCGCCATCACCAGGGCGTAATGGCCGTAGGCCTCCGGCGTGACGATGCGCGAGAAGACCGCGACCGCCGCGAAGCCCAGGATGCCGACGGCGATCCGGGTCGCGAAGAAGGCGAAGCCGCTCGACATCATGACCGCGACTCCGCAACCGGGATGCCGTTCCGCAGCTTGGGCCGCCGTCCCGCCGCCGGACGCGGGGTCAGGGCGTGGGCGTGGACCGTCTTGGCCAGCCGCGTCTGGAAGGCGGTGAAGAGGAACCACAGCAGGCCGTTCTGGATCAGCAGGCTGCTTTCCGCGACGTTGCCCAGCAGGAGCATCATGGCGAAGACGATGTGCCAGCGCGCCGCCCCGCTGCGGTCGACCGGGACAATCCGGGCGATCCGCGACAGGTAGATCACATAGGCCACCAGGAAGAGGCCGAGGCCGAGCAGGCCGACGTCCAGCGTCGTCTGGATGAAACCGTTGTGGGCGTGGATGTCGAAGCGGCCCGAGGTGCGCCAGAACAGCGCGCCCGGCGCGTCCAGCCCCGACCAAAAGGCGCTGAAGCCGTAGCCCAGCACCGGCTGCTGCTCGATCATCCGGAAAGCGAAGTCCCAGATCAGCGTGCGCCCGGTCAGCGTGATGTCACGGCCGAGCAGCGCGACGATGCTTTCCAGGTTCAGCAGGGCGAAGATGGCGGCCAGCATGATGACCATAGTGCCGCCGTACAGCTCCAGCGCCAGCGACCCGGCGTCCTGCCGGTGGGTGACCAGCATCACCAGGGTCATGCCGGCCATGGCGACGATCAGTGCCGTGGCGGAGCCGGACATGGCGAGACAGCCGGCCATGATGGCGAAGGTGCCCAGACGCCAGACCAGCGCCATGGTGTCGGTCACCGGGCGGGAGCGCAGGACGAACAGCCCGGCGGTCAGGCCGAAGGCCATGGCGTCGCCCAGGCCGTTCTTGTGGGAGAAGACGCCGCGCCACTGGGATCCCTGCTCCGCCGGCATCAGGCCGTAGCTCGGCAGGCCGACCGCCAGCAGCGCGCTCAGCACCGCCAGCACGAAGACCGCGCGGTGGATCAGCCGGGCCAGCGCGACCTCGCCGTAGGACAGGCCGACATAGAGGCCGAAGATGGTCGTGCCGACCAGGGCCACGCTGCGGCGGATGGTCAGCGACGGGTCATGCGACCACTGGCTGGACGCGATGGCCAGCACCACCATGAGGGCCATGGGAATGCTGAGATAGCGGAAGGCCCGCACGCCGTGGAGCATGACGATCCGCAGCAGGGCCGTGGCGTAGAGGCCGGCGAAGATGAGCTGCTTGATGGTGTCGCCGGAGGATTCCGGCGCGCCGCCCGCGCGCAGGATGAAGCGCTGCGAGGGCGCGGACATCATCACCGACAGCAGCGCGTCCCACAGCAGGATCAGGCCGATCGCGCACACCACCTGATCGAACAGGCTGGGCGTGAGATCGGCGGCGCTGCGCAGGAGCGGCGTCCGTGGCCGGGCGGGCGGCGCGTCCGCAGCGGGCGCCGCCGCCAGAGCGGCTCGGTTTCGCGGAAATGGCGTTGCACTCATCCTGTTCCCCCGATGAACCCTTTAACCCCTCTCCCCTCCGGGGAGAGGGAGGGGACCCACCGCATCAGCGGTGGGGAGGGTGAGGGGGTTGCGCTTTTGCCGGACGGTCCGACACGCACATCCCCCTCACCCTAACCCTCTCCCCAGAGGGGAGAGGGGATTTGCCCATCAGCGCGTGTAGTAGCGACGCGCCTCGTTCATGCCGTAGGCCTCTTCCGACGCGTCGGTGCGGGCCAGCTTCTTCAGGTCCACCCGGCTCAGCACGACGCTGGTCACGTCGCGGCCCAGCTCGGTCAGCCGGTCGATGGCCCGCTGGACGACGGCGCGTGGCGTCTGCTCCCAGCGCACCACGAACAGGCATTCCGTCGCCGTCCGGGTCAGCACGCCCGCGTCCGCCACGACCGCCATCGGCGGGGTGTCGAGGATGACGCAGTCGTATTCGAGCGAGGCGAACTTGATGATGCTCGCCAGCTTCTCCGAGCCCAGAAGCTCCTGCGGGTGGTCGCAATGCGGGCGGCCGACGACGTAGTGCAGCCCGCTGCGGCCGTCCACCTGGACCACGTCCTGCCATTCCGCCTTGCCGACGATCAGGTCGCTCAGGTCGCCCGGGGCGTTGTCGCCCAGCACGTTCCCGATGCGCGGGCAGCGCAGGTCGCATTCCAGAAGCAGGACCCGCCGGCCGGACGCCGCCAGCATGCGCGCCAGGGTCAGGCAGACGGTGGTCTTGCCCTCGCCCGGAACGGCGGAGGTGACCATCACCACGGAGCCGGTGTTCAGGGCGCCGCGGGCGTAGAGCGACACGCCGATGGCGCGCACCGCCTCGCTGTACTCCGACCGCGGACGGTCGAGGACATAGTCTTCCGGCTTGGCGTTCTTGTGATGCGGCAGGGACGGCACCAGCCCGATGGCCGGCACGCCGATCGTCTCCTCCACATGCTGGGTGTTGCGGAAGGTCTTGTTCAGATGATCGCGCAGGAAGGCCAGGAACATGCCGATCAGCAGGCCCACGGCCAGACCGCCGCCGACGAACAGCTTCTTGCCCGGCGTCGACGGCTCCAGCGGCGGCTCCGCCTTGGACACGACGCGGGCGTCGCGCTGCTGAAGGTCGTCCTGTTCGCGCGTTTCGACGAGACGCTGGAGCAGCCCTTCATAGACGCGGCGGTTGGCGTCGGCCTCGCGCTGCAACTGGGCCAGACGGACGTTGGCGCCCAGCTCGCCCGCGGTCTCGGCGGTCAGCTTCTTCAACGCGGCCTCAAGCTCGCGCTCGCGGGCGCGGGCGATCTCGACCTCGTTGTTGATGACCGCCATGATCTTGGTGGCTTCCTCGCGCATCTTCTGGCGCAGGTTCGTCAACTGGTTGACGTAGGCCTGCACCGCCGGATGCTGGTCGCCGTAGCGGGTGCGGTATTCGGCGAGCCGCCGCGCGATGCCCGATTCCTCCTCGCCCAGCCGCTGGATCAGCGGCGAGCCGAGCACCTCGGCCGCGTTGCCCTCCGTCGGGCTGCGCGCGACGATCCGGGCGTTCTGCGCCCGCGCCTCCGCCCGGCCGCGCTCCGTCTGGGCGACGACCAGGGCGCGGTTCAGCTCGGCCAGCTGCTGCGACAGGAAGGTCTCGCCGCCGGCGCTGCCGAGCACGAGGCCCTGCTGCGCGCGGTAGTCCTGCACCGCCTTGTCCGACACCTCGACCTGGGCGCGCAGCTCGTTGATGCGGTCCTCCAGCCACTTGTTGGCCTGCTGGGTGACCTCCTGCTTCGTCTGGAGCTGGTCGAGCAGATACTCGTCGACGAAGGCGTTGGCGATGCGCGCCGCCTTGTCGGCCTCCTTCGCCTTGAAGGAGACGACGATGGTGTAGGACTGCGCGTCGCTGGTCGCCGACAGGCCGCGTCGAACGTCCGCGATGACCGCGGCGCGCTCCTTCTCCGCAGTCGTCGGCTCCTTCACGCCAATTCCGGCGGAGTTCAGATAGCCGGTGATCTGCTGCTGCAGCGGCGACAGGTCGTAGCCGATGGTGTCGTTGATCCCGGCGATGGCCCGGTCGATGGCCGAAGGCCGCTCGATGGCGCCGTTGAACTCCGGGTCATGGACCAGCCCCAGCCGGTCCACCACCTTGGCGGCGGTGGCGCTGGAGGTGATCATGTCGATTTCGGTCCGGATCGCCGCCGCCTCGCGCGGGAGGTTGGAGATCACGGCGTTGATGTCCGTGACCTCCGTCGTGCGCGGGTCGATGATGAGCACGGCCTGGCTGGTGAACCGCGGCTCATAGAGCAGGGCACCGGTGGTGGCCAGCGCGGTGCAGCACAGGACGCTGGCGATGATCGTGCTCCGGCGCCGGCGCAGCACCTGGAGGAGGTCGCGGAGCGCGACCTCCCGGGTGCTGGCTTCGGACCCCAGGGCTCCGTCTACATGAGTGTACGCGGCCATCCCATTCTCCTGAGGATCGGTCGGTTAGGGTCCAGGCCGGCGGTCAGCCCTTCACGATCTTCTCGTCGACGATGCCCGCCTTGCCGAAGGCGTTGCGGGTGTCGACGATCAGCGGCAGCCCCTCCAGGAAGGCCTTCAGATCGAAGGAGTCGTGGTCGGTGCACAAGATCGCGGCGTCGAAGGCGCCGTCCTGGATTTCCTCCAGCGCGACCGACGGCGTGCCGGCCATACGGGCGAGACGGCGCGTCTCCGGAAGCTCCGGCACATGCGGGTCGTAGTAGAAGACCTCGCAGCCGCGGTCCTGGAGAAGATCGATGATCTTCAGCGCCGGGCTTTCACGCATGTCCTCGATGTTCTTCTTGTAGGCGACGCCCAGAACGAGGATGCGCGACCCGCGCAGCGCGCGGCCGAGCTTGGAGTCCATGGCCTGGGACAACCGCTCCACCACGTAATGCGGCATGCGGGTGTTGATCTCGCCGGCCAGCTCGATGAAGCGCGTGGCGACGTCGAACTCGCGGGCCTTCCAGGTCAGGTAGAAGGGGTCGATCGGGATGCAGTGGCCGCCCAGGCCGGGGCCGGGATAGAAGGGCATGTAGCCGAAGGGCTTGGTCTTGGCGCCCTCGATCACTTCCCAGACGTCGATGCCCATCGCGTCGTAGACGACCTTCAGCTCGTTGACGAGCGCGATGTTGACGCAGCGGAAGATGTTCTCGGTCAGCTTCACCGCCTCGGCGGCTTCCAGCGACGAGACCGGGATCACGCGCTCCAGCGCGCGGCCGTACATCGAGCAGGCGATGCGCAGGGCGTTGGGGTCCTCGCCGCCGACGATCTTCGGGATGCGGGCGGTGGTGAAGGTCTCGTTGCCGGGATCCTCGCGCTCCGGCGAGAAGGCCAGCAGGAAGTCCGTGCCGCTGTTGAGGCCGGTCTTCTCCAGGATCGGGCGCACCACCTCGCGCGTCGTGCCGGGGTAGGTGGTCGACTCGAGGACGATCAACTGGCCGGGGCGCAGCACCTGGGCGATCTGCCGGGTGGTGACCTCAATGCAGCTCATGTCCGGTTCGCGGTTGCGGGTCAGCGGCGTCGGCACGCAGATGACGATGGCGTCCATGTCGGCCAGCGACTGGAAGTTCGCCGTGGCCGTGAAGCGGCCCTCCTCCAGCATTCCGCGGACCTCGTCGGTCGACACGGTGCCGATGTAGGAGGTGCCGCCGTTGAGGCTGGCGACCTTTTCCGGATCGATGTCGAAGCCCGTCACCGAGAAGCCGGCCCGCGCGAACAGCCGCGCCAGAGGCAGGCCGACGTAACCCAGGCCGATGACGCCGACGCTGGCGGTCCCCGCCGCGATCTTCGACTCCAGCGTCGCCAGAGCTTCCGGAATGCCGGACGTGCCGACCGAACCCCCGCTCACCAACAGGTCGGCAAACTCATTGCTCGACATAAGACGTCTCCTTTTCCGACTCTCTTGTTCGTAGAGGTTTCACCGTTATTCGCGATGTATTGCAGAGATCAAATTTACCGACACAAAACCGAAGCCAAGGTCCGGTTCTGACATCGGGCCTTGGCTTTTGCTGTTCATAAGATTGATCGATCGGCGTTTCCTCTCACCGAATACATTAGGCTGCTTTGTCTAAGCACCCAGCAATCGTGATAGAAAAAGTGGCAGCCGTAAACGTCGTAAAAGGCCGAACTACCGTCAGTTGACCGGGTTATCTTTCTTGTGAGACTTTCGGGATGACCATCCCGAAAGGTGCTCTATTAACCCCTTTTGAGTAACCACGGACTGAATAGACGAAAGGAGCCGGACCGGCGCGTCGGCGGCCGGACGGCTCCTTCGCACCGCGGTCATCCCTGGACGGCGACTCCCTCCGGTTGCAGCCCGGCGGGCTCGGGCAGCGTGTTGTGCATCAGGAAGCTGGCGTCGCCGTCGCCCATGGTCAGCAGCCAGTTGCCGCGGTCGGCGAACTCCTCCCGATCGACCCCGGCGTCCGGCCCGGCATGCGCCATCACCCGCACCGGGAAGCCGACGCGGTCCGGCACCTTCATCATGCCCATGGCGAGGAAGGTCCGCTCCGCCCGCGTGTTCAGCGTCCGGCAGATCAGCGCGGTCGCGCGCTCCGTCGCGGCGATGCGCAGCGTGTGGCTCAGCAGGACCCACAGCCACTTCGGCTCGCACAGGTAATCCACGACGGCGAGGCAGGGCTCCTTGCGCCAGGTCTCACGGCGCAGGACCACATAGCCCAGCGGCTCGTCCCCACGCGACAGGATGAAGCGACGGTAGTCCGAGGCGCAGGGAATCGCGTCGTAGCGCCAGCGCAGATGCGTCAGGTCGCGCAACGCGATCAGCGGGTAATGCGGGGAGGCGCGCTGCCAGATGGCGTCGGCCCGCCCGTCGAACCGCCCGATCTCCTCGAACCGCGCGCCGGTCGCCCGGCTCAGCAGATGACCGCCGATCCGTGCGCCGTGCAGGGCCGGGCCGGCGATCGCCCCGATGGTCCGCATGCGGCCCTGAAGCGAGGACGCCTCCAGGCAGCGCCGCGTGTCCAGCGGGAAGACGTAGGCGGGCAGGGCGCCGATGTCGATCCAGCCGGCCTTGCTGTAGGCCTTGTAGGCGGAATCGGAAATGTGGATGGCCATCGCCAGAGGACGGCTGTCGAGCTGCGCTTCCGCCAGGGGCGTGAAGGCGCCGCGCATCCGCCATTCCGGCAGGACCATCAGGCTGTTGGCCCAGGAGGCCGGGATTTCCCGGTTCCGCGCCTTCAGGCGGAAGGGAATGCCGCATTGCTGGCCGACGATCTGTCCCTGCCGCTTGCACACCCAGACTTGCGGCCCGTCCGCGTCCCGGTCGGGCACCTCGTCGAAGAGCCAGCGGTTGTAGGCGTCGTCCACCTGCCAGACCCGTTCCCCGAACATCTTGCGCTGGAAGCCGCGCAACTCCCCCTTGTCGGAAGCGTCGAAACGGAAAACGGTTTTCTTCAGCCGGTCGGTGATCGACTGACCGACGGTGCTGCTGCTGGTGCTCACATGCCCCCCCTTGTTCGAACGCGCCGTCCCTTGCCCGGCCCGCGGCTCGCCCGCGGACGTCGGGGCCAAGGTCAGCGCACGGATTCCGGCCGCATTCCGGATGCTTCCTGCACAGGTCCTCCCGATGGTTGGTTGGCCGATGGTTGGTTGGCCAATGGTTGGTTAGCGGTGGTCCCGGTCCGGGTTTCGGTTTTGGCCTCTGTTCTGGCGTCGTTGCTGACCCGGTTGCCGGTGACGGCCTTGTCGATGCTGTCGGCGATGATGATGGCGGCCCGCTTGCCGTTGCGGTGGAAGAGGTTGTCGCGCAGTTCCAGCGTGATCGAGCCGTTGCCCTTCTGGTGCTGCAGGACGCCGCCGTTGTTGTCGTAGAACTCGTTCTCGTAGACCCGGTAGGTCACGTCGATCCCGCGGTTCTGGCCGAGCGAGAGACCCGCGTCGGCGTTGCGGAAGATGACGTTGCGGTAAATCTCGGTGCTGGACTTCGCCAGGATGCCGGCGCCACGCGGGTTGTCGTGGATCAGGTTGTCGTGGATCTTCAGCCTGCTGCCGGCCTGCCCCTGGTCGTGGTAGAGGCCGTGGGAGCGGCCTTCGCCGCCGTTGACGCCGTTGTTGAAGACCCGGTTGTGGGCGATCTCGCCGGTCAGGATGCGCCCGTTCCAGCCGGAATAGACGCCGCCGTCCTTGCGCCAGCCGTTGTCGGCGATGGTGTTGCGCGTAATGACCTGGTCGGTGTTGTCCGCCGCGTAATGCACGATCCCATAGGCGCCGTTGCCGGTGATGGCCGACCCGTCGATCCGCAGCTTATCCGACGTGCCCTGTACGACGATTCCGGAGCCGCCGTTGCCCGCGACCGTCACGTTCGTCACCGACACGTTGCGCGCCCGCGGGCCGAGCAGCAGGCCGGTGTCGGCCGCGCCGGTGATCGTCAGCCCGTCGAAGGCGACGTTCGTCCGTCCGTTCAGGCTGACCGCGACCGAGGAACCCCGCGCGTCGATCACCGGGGCGTCGCCCTTGCCATAGGCGCCGTAGGTGATCGGCCGGTCGGTCGTGCCGGAGGAGGAGGCCAGGAGGCTGCCGCGCCAGTTCTCCCCGCGCTCGAACAGCACGCGGCTTCCCGGCGGGAAGGCGGTGGCGTTCACCTTCTCCAGCGACTTCCACGCCTCCTTCGGGCCGCGGCCCGACCGGCGGTCGTCGCCGTCCGTGGCATCGACGTAGAAGACCGGCGCATCCTCAGCGTTCTGGGCGGCGTTCCGGCGCGCGCTGACGAGCAGCGACGGCTGGGCGGGACGCTCGATGGCGGGGGGAGGCGGGGGGAGGGAATCCATGGGGCTGACTCGCGCGGCCTACAGGGCGACGCGGATCAGCGCATAGGCGAGGCCCCAGGCCGCCAGCGCGCAGCCGGTGCACAGCAAGGCCCATCCCGCCCGCTGGAGATCGAGCATCGGGGGAGCGGCGCGGTCCGTCGCCTTCGGAGCGGCGTCCGTCGGAAGGACGTCCGCAACCCCACCCAGCAGGTTCGTGCTGGCCGGCGTGGCTTGCTCGATCATAGCGATCTCCTCGCGGGGGGCCTGATAAGCGGAGGGGCCGGCGATCAAAACCGCAACGTGTCCCTGCTGCGGTATTTTGTGTTACATCGTGGACAAATAAAGGGAAATGAAAAGGGATCACGCTTAAGCGATCAGGCTACGATAAGGGGGCATTTCGAAGGGAGGAATAGGCATTCTCTTTGGAATTGCTGAGTAACGTTCTTCCGTAATGCCTATGCCAACAGCAAGAACTCCCTCTCCCATGGCGGAGGAGGGAGCCTTCCATAGGCCGGACCGCTTATCCGGCCAGACCGTTCATCCGGCCAGGGCGCGCTTCATGTTGCCGGCACCGCCGCGCAGCAGGCGCTTGACCAGCTGCTGCTTCGCCGGGGCCGGACCGTTCTCGAAGCAGATCCGCTGAATCCGCCGCTGCGGACCGCCGCGGCGCGGCCAGGAGGTGCCGAAGGTGACGTCGACCCCATCGCCGTACAGTTCCCCGAACAGCGCCTCGGGCAGGCCCTCGTCGGAATAGGGGAAGGCGAAGGAGCCGCAGCCGGGACCGAACAGCTCCCGGATGCCGGCGACGCTGCCCGTCACCTCCTCCTTCCGCTGCTCCGGCGTCAGCAGGCGGTGGTTGGGATGGTCGAAGCCGTGGGCGCCGATCGACACCCCCTCCGCCATCAGGTCGGCGATCTCGTCGCGGGTCAGATAGGGCTTCTCGTCCGCCAGGAAGCCGGCCGTGTCGAACTCCAGGACGGTGGCGATCTCGTCCAGCACGGGGCGCTGGTGCCAGCTCACCTTCATGACGCCCGCGGCGGGGTTGGCGGCGACGGCGCCCGTCCGCGCCAGGGTGGCGGCGCAGACGGCGCGGCGGGGGTCCGCCTCCGCCAGCCGGCTCAGCCGCTCCGCCAGAAGGCTCGCCTTGTGCCGGTAGAAGAGCGTCTTGTTGTCGAGGAAGTTCAGATTCAGGTATAGCGCCGGACGGATGCCCTTGCGGCGCAGGATCGGCATCGCGACTTCCGCGACCTCGCGCATGCCGTCGTCGAAGGTGACCAGCAGCGACGGGCGGCGGATCTCCGGTCCGCCCATGGCCGACCCGGTGACGGTGGGCAGGTCCGTCGGCTCGAAATGCTTCAGGAGGAAGTCGAGATCCTCCGTGAATTCCTTCGGCGTGCGTGGCCGGTAGATGTGCTTCAGATGGTCCGGCACCGTGTCGCAGACGGCGTGGTAGACGACGGCCAGCACCGGGCTGCCGTAGGCGTGATGGCAGGCGGTCCCCAGCGGGTTGCGCAGCGCGTCCGTCCACCGGAGCCGCCGACCCAACCCGCCACCGGAAATCACGTCGGCAACGCTCATTCAAATCCTCCCGCGGAAGAGTCAGAGGGCAGAGGGTCAGAGAGCGTCCGCGCCATCGGGAGCGAGGCGCTTGGGCTGCATCATGGCGGTGTGGATCCGTGCCATGGCCTGCGCCTCGGTCGGCGTGCGGACCAAGCGGTACAGCATCCTTTTCAGGCCCGGCGGGGTCAGCCGGAAGCCGATCTGAAGCGAGGCCGTCGCCAGGAATTCCGAATTGGTCAGGAAGCCCGACCGCCAGCACCACACCCGGAAGGCCCATTCGTTGACGGCGTAGCGCAACCCGCCGCGCCGGACGCGCTGGGCCATGCTGGTGCGGAAGAGGAGCAGCGCCTCCTGCACCGTCTCCATGCGCGCCCCGGCCTGAAGCAGGCGGACATACAGGTCGTAGTCCTCCAGATTGCCGAAGCAGGAGCGGTAGCCGCCGATGGCGGTCAGCGCCCGTCGCCGCACCATCATGGTGGGGTGCGACAGGACGCAGTGCCACTTCATGCCCTGGCTGATTTCCTCATGGGTCTCCGGGCTGCGCTTCACGCAGGTGATGGCACCGGGGTCCTGTTCGAACTCCGCGTGCCAGGAGAAGGACGCGTCTAGCGACCCCTGCTCGGCGAAGGCGCGCGCCTGCGTCTCGAAGCGGTGGGGCAGGCAGATGTCGTCGCTGTCCATGCGGGCCACCAGATAGCCCGTGCAATATTGCAGGCCGTCGTTCAGCGCGCGGGCCAAGCCCCCCTGGTTGCGCCGCCGCACCACCACAAGCCGGCAGGCGTTGGACGCCTGATAGCGGGCGATGACCTTTTCCTGCTCCTCCCCGATCCGTCCATCGACCACCAGCACGCATTCGCGCGGGAGAAGCGTCTGGGTATAGACGCTCTCCAGCGCGGCCTGAAGGTTGTCCGCCTTCTCGCCGGCGTAGGTGGCCATAAGCACGCTGATCGATTGAGTGTCCCGACCGTCCCTCGGTCCGCTCACGTGATTCATACCTGGTCTCCACCCCTCTTGTCGTGGCGACGCGGACGGCGTCCGGCGGTCCGGCCATCGGGTGTTTCCCCGCGAAGGGGGCAACCGATGGCCATGACCACGGACACCGCGGCCCTGGGAATGGAGGCGTGTGCGTGCCGCCCTTGAGCCCCGCTTCCGCGGCACGCGCGCGCAAGCGGTTTCGGCGTTCCTTCCCCGGTGGCCGTCGGTCCGGCGCCTGTGCGGCGCCAGCCGTCCCGTCCTTGTCGTCGTTGTCAGTGCCGTTCTTGCCCTGTCTCGTCCCTTTCCTGGTCGGTTCTGTAGGGGTTTCCCTCCGGTCCGCATCCCGGACTAGGACACCCCTGGCCGTCGTATCGGCCGGTGCCGATGCACGCATAGGCACGGAATAGGTCTGTGGACGCTATCAAAGGGCGGATGGCGGGTAAACCTACATAAAGTGCAAGATAAATATCCCCTTCGCAGCGTCCCAAAGGGAAAGCCGTCTGCCACTTTGGTCGATTTGGGAGAAAGTGGGGGATGCCGCGCGCACTGCGGAGAAATAACGGCTGATCGTCATGAAAAGGCGGCTAACGGGGGTGGCGTCCGGCCTTCATCATTCCGCTGAGGCAGGCCTTGCTGTGCGATGCACAAGAAATAGAGGCGAAAGCAGAGCCGCCGGCGGGACTGTGCTTTCGATTATTGCCGTTTTGTGTCGCGAGCGGAAGCTGGAAACGCTCTCCCGGCCACGCCGCTCCGAAACGTCTCTCCAGACACGCCAACGCCCGGCCAGAGACTGGCCGGGCGCGGACGTTGCCGAAGGGGCGGAACCCCCGATCGTCAGATGATCGGGTTGGCCTTGGAGACCGAGGAGATGGTGTTGTTGGTCACCGTCTGCTTGATGCTGTCGGCGATGTTGATCGCCGCACGGCCGTTGTTGTTGTAGAAGGTGTTGTCGTACAGGCTCAGCGTGATCGACCCGCTGCCCTTCAGGTGCTCCAGGATGCCGCCGTTGTTGTTGAAGATCTCGTTGCCGTAGATCTTGTAGGTGACGTTGGTGGTCTGGTTCTGGCCGAGGGAGATGCCGACGTTCGAGTTGCCGTAGATCGTGTTGTTGTAGATCTCGGTGCTCGACTTGGCGAGGATGCCGGCGCCGCGCGGGTTCGAGTAGATCACGTTGTCGTGGATCTTCAGCGTGCTGTTGGCCTGGCTGTGGTCGTGGTACAGGCCATGCGACCGGCCGTCGCCGCCGCCGCTGCCGTTGTTGAAGATCGTGTTGCCGGCGATCTCGCCGCTCAGGATGCGGCCGTTCCAGCCCGAGTACACCGCGTCGGTGCGCCAGCCGTTGTCGCTGATGATGTTGTTGGTGAAGTACTGGTTGGCGTTGTCGGCGGAGTAGTGGACGAGACCGTAGCCGCCGTTGCCGTCGATCGTGGAGTGATCGATGCGCAGGTTGTTGGAGGTCCCGCTGATCACCACGCCCGAACCGCGGTTGTCGATGATCTGGGAGTTGGTGACCTTCACGTTGTTGGCGCCGCCGTTGAGCAGCAGGCCGGTGTCGTTCGAACCCGTCATCGTCAGGTTGTCGAACGTGATGTTGTCCTTGTTGTTCAGGCTGACCGCGAAGCTGGCGCCGCTCTTGGCCTTGATGATCGGATCGGCGCCGGTGCCGTAGGCGCCGTAGATGATCGGCTTGTCGGAGGTGCCGGAGGTCGAGACCAGCAGGCTGTCGGTCCAGGTCTCGCCGCGCTCGAACAGGACCAGCGAGCCGGCGGCGAAGTTGGTCGAGTTCACCTTGGCCAGCGACTTCCAGGCCTGGTTCGGGTTGTTGCCGGAGTTGCTGTCGTTGCCGTGCGTCGCGTCGATGTAGAAGACCTGCGAGGCCGGGGTCGCCGGGTAATCCGACGTGCCGCCGCCCGGGTTCGACGGGGCGGGCGGGGCCGTCGGCGTTGTGGGGGTGGTCGGCGTGGTGGGGGTAGTGGGCGTCGTGGGCGTCGTGGGCGTCGTGGTCGAGGAGGGGAAGAACTCCTTCGGCGCGGCGACGACCAGCGTGCCGTCCCACCACATGCCGGACTGGCCCTTGACCACGTCCTTGCCGTCGAGCGCGCCCTTGTCATAGGTGACGGAGGCGTCGGTCGGATTGACGGCGTTGCCGTTGATGGTGATCTTGTTGACGATCAGGTTGCGGTCCTGACCGTTCACGAAACCATCGTTGTCGTACTGGATCTGGACCTTGTGGGCCTGACCGGGGGCGATGTCGGCAGTGAAGCTGTAGTCCTTGGCGGCGGTGCCGGCGGAACCCTCGCCGATGACCTTGCCGTCCACCATCACCTTGAAGTGCGGGGCGACGCCGCCCGCCACGTTGCCGGCGGCGTTGACGACGATCTTCGTGGCGCCGGTCACCGCTTCGGCGGTCGCGGCGGGGAAGAAGTCCTTCGGCGCGGCGACGACCAGCGTGCCGTCCCACCACATGCCGGACTGGCCCTTGACCACGTCCTTGCCGTCGAGCGCGCCCTTGTCGTAGGTCACCGACGGGTCGGCCGCGTCGAGCGCGTGGCCGTTGATGGTGATCTTGTTGACGATCAGGTTGCGGTCCTGGCCGTTCGCCATGCCGTCGTTGTCGTACTGGATCTGGATCTTGTGGGCCTGATCCGCCGTGACGTTGGCGTTGAAGGTGAAGTCCTTGGCGTCGGTGCCGGCAGAGCCTTCGCCGATGACCTTGCCGTCCACCATCACCTTGAAGTGCGGGGCGATGCCGCCCGCCACATGACCGGCGGCGTTGATGACGATCTTCGTCGCGTTGTCGGCGGTCGCGGAGGCATCGGCCAGGGCCAGCGGCTGCACGGCCTGGAGGGCCTGCGCCTGGAGGAGGGAGGTCGGCGTCGCGTAGGCATCGGCGGTGGACACGGGGGTCTCGCGGATGGTCAAATGCGCCGTGTCGGCGCCGAGATCACCGGCGTAGTTGGTGTGGTCCGTCAGATCCTGGTGGTGGAGGTCGATACCCAGATCGTCCATGGTCTGCACTCTCTTCCTTGTGGGGATGCCACCGCGGTTGGTGGCCGGCGGGGCAGGCACGCGGTCGGTGCGTCCCCATCCTTTCGGTTAACGCTTTCGCCTTTTGGCTTACCCCTTAAGACTAGCCGCTTCGCTGTGGCCTTAAATGGGACGATTTTAGGATAATAAATCTCAAATGCGTGACATCCCGGTCACAGTGAGGCCGATCCGCCCCGGTGGCGGGGTGATTCGGCGTCACAACCGGTGGGAAATGTCTTGTCGATACCCATCGCGGCGGCGATGCCGGGATGAGCGGTGCGCAGCCAACGATGGCGGCGATGCGGACAATAAAGGGGATGGCTCAGGAATCAGACCATCCATTGACTCGGGTCAATCCGCCGGAACCGGTCCGGGCGTAGCCTTCCTCCATGCATTGCTAAGGAGAAGGTGACATGGAGACGATGGTCTTTCTGGTGCTGGCGCTTCTGCTGACCGGCTTCCTGACCGCGCTGTCGGTGCTGGGCATGGCCACGCTGCACGCCACGGTGCGGGTCATTCTTCCGGCCCGCCGCCCGGTGGCTCCCGTTCGGGTGTCCTGACCGGACCACTTATACGAAGTGAGTCAGAGGGGGAGGGGGCCGTCGTTCTTGACCTCCTCCATCACCGCGTAGGTTCGGGTTTCCCGGACGCCGGGCAGCGACAGCAGCACATCTCCGAGAAACCGCCGGTAGGCCGCCATGTCGGCCACCCGCGTCTTCACCAGATAATCGAATCCGCCGGCCACCATGTGGCATTCCAGAACCTCCGGCGCGTGTCGGATGGCCTGGGCGAAGCGGTCGAACACGTCGGGCGTCGTCTTGTCGAGCAGCACCTCGACGAACACCATCAGCCCGAAGCCCAGCCGGTGCGGATCGAGCCGCGCCGTGAATCCCGTCACATAGCCGTCCTTCAGCAACCGCCGCATCCGCTCGCCGGCGGTCGTGGGCGACAGGCCGACCCGCTCCGCCAGATCCACGGCGGAAATCCGCCCGTCCATCTGCAAAATCGCCAGGATGCGCCGGTCGGTCCGATCAAGTTCCGTCACTTTCACGCTCCATGCCGCCTCTGTCCGTTGATATCGCGGCATTAAGGCAAAAACAACCGTGGAGACACGACGAACTCCGCGATAGTCTGCGGATGCCGCAGTGGAAAAAGCAAAACAAAGCGGACGCTGCGGTTTTAAAAAGACGAATTGGATCGGGTGAGAGACACCGTGACCTTCGATATTGGCCCCAATGCCACGGATGGCGCCGGATCGGCGCCGGGCGGCGGCACGATCCTTCTGCTGGGTGCCGGACGCATGGGCGGCGCCATGCTGCGCGGCTGGCTGGCGCAGGGCGTGCCGGCCTCCGCCATTTCGGTCGCCGACCCCAGCCCCGCGCCGGATCTGGTCGAACTGGCCGCGCGGACCGGCGTCCGTTTGAAACCGGCGGACGGCGCCGCGGTCGATACCGCCGCAGTCGATACCCTGGTGGTCGCGGTCAAGCCGCAGATGGTGGAGAGCGCCGCGGCGGGCGTGCAGGCGACTCTGGCGCCGCACACGCTGGTGCTGTCGATCATGGCGGGCAAGACGCTGGCCGACCTGCGCCGCCTGTTCCCGGCGGCGGGCAGCGTGGTGCGGGCGATGCCGAACCTTCCGGCGGCGGTCGGGCGCGGCGCCACCGTCGCGGTGGCCGAGGCGGGCTGCCCGGCGGATCGGAAGGCGCGCGCCGAGTCCCTGCTGACCGCGGTCGGGAGCCTGGAGTGGCTGGCCGACGAGGCTCTGGTCGACGCCGCCACGGCGCTGTCCGGCTCCGGCCCCGCCTATGTCTTCTATCTCGTGGAATGCCTGACCCGCGCCGGGGTGGAGGTGGGGCTGCCCGCCGACGTGTCGGAACGGCTGGCCCGCGCCACGGTCGAAGGGGCGGGCGCGCTGATGGGCGCCACCGGTCAGCCGGCGGCCGAGCTTCGCGCCGGCGTGACCTCGCCCGGCGGGACCACGGCGGCCGGCCTTTCCAAGCTGATGGCCGATGACCACCTCCAGAGTCTGTTGAACGCGACCCTGCGCGCGGCGGCCCAGCGTGCCGCCGAACTGGGCGGAACCGGCCCGAAAGCCTGAGAAGCACACCCCTTTTCACCATCAGGGACCGGCTCGCCCCCGGCCTGCGGATTCGAGCAGACGACACCGATGAACAGCATGACCAACCCGATTGACACCCGGACCGCCCCCCCGTCCGCCGCCCCCGGCGAAGCGGCGCCCTTCGCGGACTTCGCGCCGCCGATCCGTCCGGCGACCGAACTGCGCGCCGCGATCACCGCCGCCTACCGCCGGCCCGAACCGGAATGCCTGCCCTTCCTGTTCGAGCAGGCGTCGCTGCCGCCCGGCGTCATCACCGCGGCGGCGGCCACCGCCCGCAAGCTGATCACCGCCCTGCGCGCCAAGCCGCGGGGCCGCGGCGTCGAAGGGCTGATCCACGAATACAGCCTGTCCAGCCAGGAGGGCATGGCGCTGATGTGTCTGGCGGAGGCGCTGCTGCGCATCCCCGACCACGCCACGCGGGACGCGCTGATCCGCGACAAGATCGCCGGGGGCGACTGGCAGGCCCATCTCGGCAAGGGCGGCTCGATGTTCGTCAACGCCGCCACCTGGGGCCTGCTGATCACCGGCAAGCTGACCTCGGCGGGCGGCGAGCAGGCGCTGTCCTCCGCCCTGACGCGCCTGATCGCGCGCGGCGGAGAGCCGTTGATCCGCCGCGGCGTCGATTTCGCCATGCGCATGATGGGCGAGCAGTTCGTCACCGGCCAGACCATCCAGGAGGCGTTGACCAACGCCCGCACGATGGAGGCCGAGGGCTTCCGCTACTCCTACGACATGCTGGGCGAGGCGGCGCTGACGGCGGAAGACGCCGCGCGCTACTACGCCGACTACGTGAACGCCATCCACGCCATCGGCACGGCGTCGGCGGGGCGCGGCGTCTATGAGGGGCCGGGCATCTCCATCAAGCTGTCGGCGATCCACCCGCGCTATTCGCGCGCCCAGGCCGACCGGGTGATGGACGAGCTGCTGCCGCGCGTGAAGGCGCTGGCGCTGCTCGCCAAGGGCTACGACATCGGCCTGAACATCGACGCCGAGGAGGCCGACCGGCTGGAGCTGTCGCTCGACCTGATGGAGTCGCTGTGCTTCGACCCGGATCTGGCGGGCTGGAACGGCATCGGCTTCGTCGTCCAGGCCTACGGCAAGCGCTGCCCCTACGTCATCGACTTCCTGATCGATCTGGCGCGGCGCAGCGGCCACCGGCTGATGATCCGTCTGGTCAAGGGCGCCTATTGGGACAGCGAGATCAAGCGCGCCCAGCTCGACGGGCTGCCCGACTTCCCGGTCTACACCCGCAAGGTCTACACCGACGTCTCCTACGTCGCCTGCGCCCGCAAGCTGCTGGCCGCCCCGGAGGCGGTGTTCCCGCAGTTCGCCACCCACAACGCCCAGACGCTCGCCACCATCTACGAGATGGCCGGCAGCGACTTCCAGGTCGGCAAGTACGAGTTCCAGTGCCTGCACGGCATGGGCGAGCCGCTCTACAAGGAGGTCGTCGGCCCGCTGAAGCGGCCCTGCCGCATCTACGCGCCGGTCGGCACGCACGAGACGCTGCTGGCCTATCTGGTCCGCCGCCTGCTGGAGAACGGGGCCAACAGCTCCTTCGTCAACCGCATCGCCGATCCGGCGGTCCCGGTCGATGAGCTGGTCGCCGACCCGGTGGCGGTCGCCAGGGCCATCGCCCCGACGGGCGCGCCGCACGCGCTGATCGCCCTGCCGCGAAACCTCTACGCGCCGGAGCGGGCGAATTCCGCCGGCATCGACCTGTCCGACGAGACGGAGCTGGCCCGCCTGTCCGCCGCCTTGTCGGCCAGCGCCGAAATGACCTGGACCGCCGCGCCGCTGCTGGCGGACGGCGAGCGGGCGGGGCAGGCCCAGCCGGTGCGCAACCCGGCCGATCGCCGCGACGTGGTGGGCTCGGTGACCGAGGCGAGCGAGGCCCTGGTGGCGGAGGCCTTCGGCCACGCCGTCGCGGCGGCCTCCGCCTGGGCCGCCACCCCGCCGGAGGAGCGCGCCGCCAGCCTGTTCCGTGCGGCCGACACCATGCAGGAGCGGATGCCGACCCTGCTCGGCCTGATCGTTCGCGAGGCCGGCAAGTCGCTGCCCAACGCCATCGCCGAGGTGCGGGAGGCCATCGACTTCCTGCGCTATTACGGGGCGCAGGTGCGCGACCGTTTCGACAACGCCACCCACCGCCCGCTGGGGCCGGTGGTCTGCATCAGCCCGTGGAACTTCCCGCTCGCCATCTTCTCCGGCCAGATCGCCGCGGCGCTGGCCGCCGGCAACCCGGTGCTGGCGAAGCCGGCCGAGGAAACCCCGCTGATCGCCGCGGAGGCCGTGCGCATCCTGCACGCGGCGGGCATCCCCGCCGGGGCGCTCCAGCTTCTGCCCGGCGCGGGCGAAGTCGGCGCCGCCCTGGTCGGGCATGAGGCGGTGCGCGGCGTGATGTTCACCGGCTCCACCGAGGTGGCGCGGCTGATCCAGCGCCAGCTGGCCGGGCGCCTGCTGCCGGACGGCGCGCCGATCCCGTTGATCGCCGAGACCGGCGGCCAGAACGCCATGATCGTGGACAGCTCCGCCCTGGCCGAGCAGGTGGTCGGCGACGTGATCGCGTCGGCCTTCGACAGCGCCGGCCAGCGCTGCTCCGCCCTGCGCATCCTCTGCCTGCAGGAGGACGTGGCCGACCGCACGCTCGCCATGCTGAAGGGCGCCATGCGGGAGCTGCGCATCGGCAACCCGGACCGGCTGGCCGTCGATGTCGGCCCGGTCATCAGCGAGGAGGCCCGCGCCACCATCGCCGCCCACATCGAGGCGATGCGCGCCAAGGGCCGCAATGTGGAGTTCCTGCCGCTGCCCGCCGAGACGGCGGACGGCACCTTCATCGCCCCGACCGTGATCGAGATCGGCGGCATCCATGAGCTTGAGCGGGAGGTCTTCGGCCCGGTCCTGCACGTCGTCCGCTTCCACCGCGACGATCTGGACGCGCTGGTCGACTCCATCAACGCCACCGGCTACGGCCTGACCTTCGGCCTGCACACCCGCATCGACGCGACCATCGAGCGGGTCACCGGGCGGATCGGCGCGGGCAACGTCTACGTCAATCGGAACACCATCGGCGCGGTGGTCGGCGTGCAGCCCTTCGGCGGCCACGGCCTGTCGGGCACCGGCCCCAAGGCGGGCGGCCCGCTCTACCTCTCCCGCCTGCTCAGCCGCCGTCCCAAGGGCTGGCTGGAGTTCCGCGGCCCGGACGCGGCGCGTGCGGCCGGGCTGGCCTACGGCGAGTGGCTGCGCGCCAAGGGCTTCACGGCGGAGGCGTCGCGCTGCGCCGGCTACGTGGCGCGCAGCGCCATCGGCGGTGGCGCGGAGTTGAACGGCCCGGTGGGCGAGCGCAACCTCTATGAACTGCATGGGCGGGGCCGCGTCCTGCTGCTGCCGCAGACGCGGACGGGCCTGCTGCTCCAACTCGGCGCGGTCCTGGCGACGGGCAACAGCGCTGCGGTGGACGCCCCGCCGGACCTGGCCGAGCTGCTGCGCGGCCTGCCCCCGGCGCTGGCCGCGCGGGTGCGGACCACGGCGGATTGGCGCGACGTCGGGCCGCTCGCCGCGGTTCTGGTGGAGGGCGACCGCGAGCGCGTGACCGCCATCAACCGGCGCGTCGCGGATCTGCCCGGCCCGATCCTGCTGGTGCAGGCGGCGACCGCCGAGGCACTGGCGGCGGGGCGGGGCGAGGGCTACGACCTCGACCTGCTGCTGAACGAGCGGTCGGTCAGCGTCAACACCGCGGCGGCCGGCGGCAACGCCAGCCTCGTCGCCATGAGCTGACCTGGGAGCTGACGGCTTCGAACGGGACGGGGCGGGCGGTGCGCCGCCTACCCCGCAACCTCCCGTTCGATCACCAGCTCCTCGTCGTCGATGCGCAGGAAGGATCCGACCTCCAGATCGCCCCGTGCGATGGCGTCGTTGATCATGATCTGCGCCTCCGCGAGTGTGATCGTCCGGTCATCAAAGAAAACCGGCCCGTCGACGTGGCGGATGATCCTGAACGTTGCGGTGGTCATCCGGGTATTCTCCTTTGGCAATGCCCTTTCGTTAACCGCTGCGCGGCGCATTCGTCGCGAATCCCCTGATGCTCCCGCGGCGGAGCGGCACATGGGACGGGAAACGAGGCGCGTCAATGACCGGAATGTTCTATCTGCGGATAGTTGACCAGACGCGAACCAACGGGTAGCCAAGAGGTTGGGGGCACCGCAGCGCAAGGAGGATCATCAGGGTGAAAGACGACGCCGAACTCATCCGCCATCCGTTTTCCGAAGCACCGGACAATGGAACGGTCCGGGAGGTGGCGCCGGGTGTGCTGTGGCTGCGCCTGCCGCTGCCCTACGCGCTGGACCACGTCAACCTCTACCTCTTCGAGGAAGGGGACGGCTGGGCGCTGTTCGACACCGGGCTTGGCGACGACGTAAGCCGCAATTGTTGGGATCGGCTGCTGCGCGGCCCGCTGGGCGGCAAGCCGATCGTCCGGCTGGTGGTCAGCCACTTCCACCCCGACCATGTCGGTCTGGCCGGCTGGCTGCACGAGCGCTTCGCGCCGCCGCTGCACATGACGCAGAGCGAGTATTTCTACGCCAAGCTGCTGCAGCAGGGCCGCGACCCCCAGGCGTTGGAGGCGCAGGAGACGTTCTACCAATCCGGCGGTCTGTCGCCCGACGAGATCCAGCAGATGCTCGGCCGCGGCCTCAGCTACCTGAATCGCACGACCGGGCTGGCGCCCAGCTTCGAGCGGATGATCCCCGGCCAGACCCTGCGGTTGGGCGGGCGCGACTGGCGCATCCTGACCGGCGGCGGCCATTCGCCGGAGCAGGCGATGCTCTATTGCGCCGCCGACCGGCTGTTCCTCGCCGCCGATCAGGTCATCGCGCGCATCTCCCCCAACGTCAGCGTCTCGGCGATGCAGCCCAAGGCCGATCCGCTGGGGCTCTACCTGTCGTCGCTGGCCGCGATCCGCGAGGAGGTGGCGGCGGACGCGCTGGTCCTGTCCGGCCACAGGCTGCCCTTCTACGGGCTGGACCACCGCACCCGCGCGCTGGAGGCCCACCACGCCGACCGTTGCGCGCAGATCGACGAGGCCTGCCGCGCCAAGCCGCTGAGCTGCAAGGAGCTGGTACCGGTGCTGTTCCGCCGCGCGCTGGATTCCCACCAGCTGAGCTTCGCCTTCGGCGAGGCGCTGGCCCACATCAACCACATGGTCGGGCGCGGCGAGCTGCGCACCGAGACGCGCGCCGACGGGGTGCTGGCCTACCACAGCGTCTGATTCCGGCGGCGCCGGTTCACCGGCAGACGCGGTACGGCCCCATGTCGAGGTGGAAATGGTCGCGGTGGGCCTCGTTGTAGTCGGGGCCCAGCACCGCGCGGAAAACCTCGCAGGCACCGTCGCGCACCTCGCGCAGGAAGGCGCCCTTTCTCCCGTCCTGCGGGGTCCAATCGCCGGGCAGCGCGATGGTGGTGCCGTCGGCCAGCGTGAAACCGGCGATGTCGAGGGCGTTGGCGGTGGCGTGCTCGCTGCGGCGCCCCTCCGCCCGGCCGTAGACGTTGCGGCAGGCGTAGCTTCCCAGATGCCGCACCCGCGTTACGCGCTGGCCGAAATGCCGCTGCGCCGCGGGCTGGAGCGTGTGCGTCTCGAACAGCATCCAGGCGGCGGCGAGCGGGCAGGTGACCGTGAAGCCGCTGTTGAAGGCCACCGCCGAGCGGCTGACCTGCACCGCGTCGGTCAGGCCGCAGCCCGGACCGGTCTGCCGGTCGGTCACCGGACTGAAGCGCAGGCCCGCGTCGCCCAAGACGGCGTGGCACTGCCGCGGCGCGCCGTCCAGCCGGGACAGCTTGAGGCGGGTCAGCAGGTTCGGCGCCTCCGCGATGTCCAGCGGCGCCCAGGGGTCGTAGCGGGGTGGAACCGTCACCGCGCCCGTTCCCACCATCGCCGCCCCGCCCATGGCGGCCAGAAGCAGCAGGCCCGCCGTCCAGCGCAAGAACCGTCCCATACGTCTGCCGTCACTCCCCGTTGCCGTGCCGCAAGGATGAACAGCCGGGATCGTCGCGCGGCTTTCCCGGATCGTATTCCCCCTAATTGCCTATGAACCGGCGGCGGGGGCGGACTGTTGTCCAAGCGGCGGTTCATCCGTTCGTGCAATTGGACGGAGCGTGACTTCCATGCCACAGTTCCAGCGTTGCCCTTCGTCACGCGGTGAGGGAGAGTCCGATGTCCGATGCACACGATGAAGTCCTGGCCATGCAGGGCCGGACCGAACGCGCGAATTCCACCATCCCGCTCACCGCTTCCTCCGCGCTGGCCTCCGCCGCCGCGCTGTTCCGGAAGATCGAGACGCCTCCGCCGCCTCCGCCCGCCGAGGAGTGGATCGTCGGCGACGCCGGGGCCTTCGGCATCGGTGCCTATGGCCGTCTGCCCGCCACGGTTCCCGCGGCGTCGGTGGCGCCGGAGCTGTTGGCGCGGCGGGAACTGGCGGCCCGGCTCGACGGCGGGATGGCCGAGGACACCGCCGGCTGAGGCGCGATCGTCGCTCAGCCGTCCTTGCGGTACAGGGCGACCAGCGCCGTGAGGACGGCGGGATCGTCGTAGCGGCCGAGGAACAGGTCGCCGATGGCCCGGCGCAACAGGATGCTGATCCGGGCGCGGGCGCGGCCATGAACGGCGCCCTCCAGCCGGCGGCAGCGGTTGCACAGCAGACGGACCCGCTCGACCGCCGAGCGGGTGATGCGCAGCGCCTCGACGCTGACCAGGATGTCGGTGGTGGCGGCGTATTCGGTGGCCTCCGGCCAGGGCACGCGGCGCCCGCGACCGTCGCGCCACGTCTCGTCCGCCCCGTCGTACCAGCGCCCGTCGGGCAGGCAGCGCACGACGACCCCGTCGGGCCGCCCGCAGCAGCGGCAGCGCAGGTTTCCCGAGGTCTCTCCCACACGCACCGGGTCGAGATAGGGCGCACGGATCTGCATCCGGCTCCCGGAGCGTGTCTGCCTGCCCCGCATCGGCTGTCCCATTCCCTGGCTTGAAATCCCCACCCGGGGAGAGGTCCCCGGCGGGACGGGGACCATGACACGGAACAGCCGGTTCCGCGCGTGACTTCTGCGCGGATCAGGCCGCGAAGGGCATCAGGAACAATGTGACCGAGGCCAGTGTGAAGGCGGCCATGGAGCGGCGCCCCACGGCGACGGCGGCCTCGTCCTGCCCGCTCTCCTCCAGGCGCAGCGCCAGGAAGCCCTGGGCCATACCCGACGCGAAGGTGATGATGTGGATGATCGCGAGGCCGGGCAGCGCGTCCAGCCCCAGCAGCAGGGTGACCGCGCCCAGCACCATGCCGTTGAAGGCGGCCTGCCGCAGGATCGGTTCCCAATGCTCGCGGGCGACGAAGGTTTCGACCATGTCCAGCGGATGGCCGTTCCGCTCGTCCGGATCGGTGTACAGGCTCATGGCTGGGCTCCACAGGCTTGGTGGGGCTCCGCCCGACAGGGTTTCAGGCGGTGCGGTGTCAGGATCGGCGGATGCTGTCCGCCATCTTCTTGGCGACGGTCAGCAGATCGCCGTCGGCCTTGTTGCCGGTGACGGTGTAGGCGACCAGCCCGGCCCGCCAGTAGACGAGCCGCAGGCTGTCGTGCACCACGGTTTGCAGGGTGCCGTCCTGCGCCGGACCTCCCGACGCGACGAACAGGGTCAGCAGTTCGCCGTCCGGTTCCCTGTAGAGAAACTGGAGAGCGGTGCCATGGTTCCATGGCACGATGCTGGCCCGGATCAGGGTCAGTTCGGGACCGATGGCAGGAAGCGCCACCGTCATGCCGCGGCCCTCCGGCAGCGGCACCTGGGCGGTCTGCGCCGGGACGGGCGTGGCGTCCATCTGGGGCGGGGCCGGCTGCAGCGTGTTGAGCGCGACCGCCTTGGAATGCGCGTCCGCAGCCTCGTCCGCGAAGGCGGGGACGTCATCGACCTCGCCGGCCAGCTGCGGACCGGCGGCCCCGCCGGACTGCACCCATACGGTCAGGCTCCATCCCCCCATGACCAACAGCATCGCGGCGGCCAGCGGGGCGACCCGCCGGGTGAAGCGGTCCATGTCCAGACGCCAGCGCAGGCGCCCGGCCAGCGTTTCGGTCTCCTGCACCGAAACGGCGGCCATCATGTCCAGGCCCAGCTTCAGCATCTCCTGCTGGTGCCGGTATTCGTGCAGCTTGGCGGCCAGGGCCGGGTTGGCGGCCAACTGCGCCTCGAAGGCGGCGCGGCGGGCCGGCTCCATCTCGCCGTCCATGTAGAGATGCAGGTCGGCGTCCTGGTTGAGGCTGATGGGATCACCGCCCATGGTTCACCTCACCGCCCGTAGGGTGGCCTGGGCGCGATCCCGGTGCCCCATCTCGACGCGCAGCGCCTCCCGCCCGCGGGCCAGGCGCGACATCAGCGTGCCCAGCGGGATGTCCAGCTGGCGGGCGGCCTCCTGGTAGCTCATCCCCTCAACGGCGACGAGGGTGAGGACGCGGCGCTGTTCGTCCGGAAGGGTGGAGAAGGCCTCGATGGTCCGCATCAGCTCGACATGGTCGGGCTGGTTGGGCGGCATCTGCCCGTAGGTCATCGCCTCGATGGCCGAGGCGCCGCGCGCCCGCACCTGCTCCCGCCGCACCCCGTTGACATGGACGTTGTGCAGGATGCCGAACAGCCAGGACCGCAGGTCGCCGTTCGGCCGGAAGGTCCGGGAGCCGGAAATAGCGCGCACCAGCGTCTCCTGCACGAGATCCTCCGCATCGTCGCGGTTGCGCGCCAGCGCGAGGGCGTAGCGGCGCAGGGAGCGCAGTTGATTCGACAGTTGATCGCGCAGGCTGAACGTCACGTCTCCACCCCGTGGACTGGATTTTCCCGAATTCCTGCTCCGTTTTCGTTTCGGGAGGGCCTTTTAATCCCGGGGCGGGACGCTTTCCGCGGTCAATCGTCGTCGTGGTCGCGGGACGGCCGGTGCAGGGAGCCGTCGGCGAGGATGATCTCGCTGGCCATCAGCCCGCCCTTGCGGGCACGTCCGGTGACGGTGATGGGCGCGCCTTGCGCAATGCCTTCCGGCAGGGCGCCGCGCACCCTGACATCCGTCCGGCCGCTGTCGTCCTGAACGGTCATCCAGTTCACGCCCACCGCGGCGACCGACCCGGAGACGGTGCCGCCCCCGGTTCGCAGCACCTCGGCGACCGGCTGCGGCGAGGCGGCCTGGATCGTGCGGTGCCGCTCGCCGGCGTCGGCGGTGCCGGACAGCAGAAAGGCGGCGAAGGCCGCGGCCAGGACGGGGGCAACCAGAACGGGGAGGGTGGTGGAAGGGCGCATGATTCTGGTCTCCATCGCAAGGGGCGGGAGGTCCGCCCGAACAGGAGGGATCATGGCGGGGCGCGGCTGAGCCTTGTCTGAACGGGGCGTTCAACCGCGGTTCAGGAAGGCTGCTCACAAACCGCTTGATCGGCGGGGGGCAGCCTATAAATTAGTTATATCTTATCTGAAGGGCGGAAGAGGCCCATGTCGTCCACCGAGCCACCCGTCGGGTCAGCCGTTGAGCCGCCGCTCGACCCCGTCGAGCTGGAAGAGCGGGCGACCGAGGCGGAAGCCTTCCTGCGCTCCATCGCCAGCCGCCACCGGCTGATGATCCTGTGCAGCCTGCTGGACGGGGAGATGGCGGTGGGCGACCTCGCGCGGCGGCTCGGCCTGTCGCAGTCGAACCTGTCGCAGCACCTCGCCAAGCTGCGGGACGAGGGGCTGGTCGCCACCCGGCGGGACGGCACCTCGATCCACTACCGCATCGGGTCGGGCCGGGTGCGCCCGATCCTGCTGGAGTTGTACCGCCAGTTCTGCGTCGGCGCGCGTTGCGTGGCCGATGCGGACCCGATGCCCTGAAATCCTCCTCTCAGCGCTCGACCGGGCCGGACGCGGCCATCCAGGCGGCCATGCCGCCGTTCAGCCGGTGGATGTCCCCGGAATGGCCGCTGGCCGCCATCCGGGCCGACGCCGGGCCGCAGCGCCGCCCGCTCTGGCAATGGAAGACGAGGTGCTTGCCCGTCGCGTCCGGCACGCGGGCCGGGTCGAACTGTGACAGCGGCACCAGCGTGGCGCCGGGGATGTGGCCGGCACGGTGCTCGTGCGGTTCACGGACATCGACGATCACCGCCGATCCGTCCTTCAGCCAGCCCATGACGGTGGCGGCATCGACGGTCTTGATCTGGTCGCTCATGGCGCTTGCGCTCCGGTTGAAGCCGAAACGGGAAAGAAGGGACTTGAGCATGGTCATCCCTGAAGGTTGGAACGGTCACGACGGTCGGCGGCGTCCCCGCGCAGGACGATGTGGATCGCCGGGATCACCAACACCGTCAGAAGGGTTGAGCTGAACAGCCCGAACAGCAGCGAGATCGCCAGCCCCTGGAAGATCGGGTCGGTCAGGATGAAGGCGGCGCCGATCATCGCGGCGACGGCGGTCAGCAGGATCGGCTTGAAGCGGATGGCCCCGGCCTCCAGCACCGCCTCGCGCAGCGGCATCCCGCGCTCCCGCAGGTGGCGGATGAAATCCACCAGGAGGATGGAGTTGCGCACGATGATCCCGGCCAGCGCGATGAAGCCGATCATCGAGGTGGCGGTGAAGGCCGCCCCGAACAGCCAGTGGCCCAGCACGATGCCGATCAGAGTCAGCGGCACCGGTACCAGGATGACCAGCGGCAGCTTGAAGCTTCCGAACTGGGCGACGACCAGCAGATAGATGCCGAGGATCGCCACCCCGAAGGCCGCCCCCATGTCGCGGAAGGTGACGTAGGTGATCTCCCACTCGCCATCCCACAGCAGGACGGGCCGGCTCTGGTCGTCGGGTTGGCCGTGCAGACGGATCTCCGGCGCGGCGGCGAGCCCGGCGGCGGCCCAGTCGACGGCGTCCAGCCGCTCCTGCACCGCCAGCATCCCGTAAATCGGCGCCTCGAACCGACCGGCCAGATCGGCCATGACCATCTCCGCGAAGCGCCCGTTGTGGCGGAACAGCGTGTGGGAGGCCGGTTCGCGGGTCATCGTCACCAGATCGCCCAGTTCCACCGTGCCGCGCGCGCCCGGAACCGGGGTGGCGAGCAGGCGCTCCGACAGGAACAGGCCGGAGCGCGGCATCCGCACGGCGATCTCGATGGGCGTGCGCCCCGCCCCGCGGTGCGAGTAGCCGACCGGAACGCCGCCGGTCAGCGCGCGCAGCGTGTCGTAGACGGCCTGCTCCTCCACGCCGTGGAACTCCAGGCTCTCGCGGTCCAGCGCGAAACGCAGCCGGTCGCCGGTCGGCCGGATGCTGTTCTCCACGTCGACGATGAAGTCCACGCCGCGGAAGGCGTCCTCCACCGCCAGCGCCGCCTTGCGCCGGGTCTCGGCGTCGGGGCCGTAGACCTCCATGAGCAGGGTGGACAGCACCGGCGGGCCGGGCGGCACCTCGACCACCTTCAGCATGGTCCCGGCGGGCAGGGGAAGGGCGGAGAGCCGCGCCCGGATGTCGAGCGCGACCGCGTGGCTGCTGCGGCTCCGCTCGCCTTTCGGGGCGAGGTTGACCTGGAGGTCGCCCTGCTCCGGCTGGTCGCGCAGGTAGTAGTGCCGGACCAGACCGTTGAAGGTGAAGGGGGACGCGGTCCCGGCATAGGCCTGGACGCTGGCCAGCTCCGGCAGGTCGGCGATGGTCCGGGCGGCGGCGAACAGGGCGCGCTCGGTGTCCTCCGGCGCCGCGCCGCGCGGCAGGTCCAGCACCACCTGAAGCTCCGACTTGTTGTCGAAGGGCAGCAGCTTCACCGCCACGTCCTTGCTGTAGAACAGCCCCGTCGAGGCGAGCGTCGCCATCCCGACCGCCAGCAGGAAGATCCAGGCCCGCCGCTTGCTGCGCACCACCGGGCGCGCGGCGGCGCGGTAGAGGCGCCCCAGCCGCCCGCCGTCCGGTTCGCCGTGTCCATCAACGGGGGTTTCTCCCGGACGCAACGTCAGCATCAGCCAGGGCGTCAGCACCATGGCGACGAAAAAGCTGAAGGCCATGGCCGCGGAAGCGTTGGCCGGGATCGGGCTCATGTAGGGGCCCATCAGGCCGGAGACGAACATCATCGGCAGCAGCGCGGCGATGACCGTCAGCGTGGCGACGATGGTCGGGTTGCCGACCTCGGCCACCGCCTCGACAGCGGCCTGGACCTTGCCGCGACCGTCGCGCATCGACCAATGGCGGTCGATGTTCTCGACCACGACGATGGCGTCGTCGACCAGGATGCCGATGGAGAAGATCAGGGCGAACAGGCTGACCCGGTTGATGGTGTAGCCCATCAGCCAGGACGCGAACAGGGTCAGCAGGATCGTTGTCGGGATGACCACCAGCGTCACCAGACCCTCGCGCCAGCCGATGGCCAGGACGATCAGCCCGACGATGGTGACGGTGGCGAGCGCCAGATGGAACAGCAGCTCGTTGACCTTCTCGTTGGCCGTCTCGCCGTAGTTGCGGGTGACGGTCAGCGTCAGGTCCTTCGGCAGCCCTTCCGCCTGGATGGCCTGGACGCGCGCCAGCACGCGATCGGCGATGGTGACGGCGTTGGCCCCGGCGCGTTTGGCGATGGCGAGGGTGACGGCGGGGCTGCGGACCAGCCCGCCCTTGCCGTCCGGCACCAGATGCCAAGCGCTGCTCTCGTCGGGGCGCGCCCCTGCCACGACGTCGGCCACGTCCTTCACGTAGACGGGTCGCCCGTCGCGGGTGGTGACGAGAAGCAGCCCGATGTCCGCCGTTCCCTGGAGCGTCTGGCCGGCGACCACCGGCAGGCTGCCTCCCGCGTTGCGCAGCGACCCGGCGAGGAAGGAGCGGTTGGCGTTCCTCACCTTGTCGACGAGCTGGTTCAGCGTGACGCCGTAGAGCGCCAGCCGTTCCGGGTCGGGCTCCACCCGGATCTGGTCGGGGCTCCCCCCGACGATGAAACTGCGCCCGACATCCTCAACTTGGGTAAGCTGGCCCAGCAGGTCGTCGGCCACGCCGTGCAGGGCGTTGACGGTCCAGCGCCCGGCGGCCTCCGCCCGGGGCGACAGGGTGAGCGTCAGGATGGCGACGTCGTTGATGCCGCGCCCGACGATCAGCGGTTCCGGGATGCCCAGCGGGATGCGGTCCAGGCTGGCCCGCACCTTCTCGTGCACGCGCAGGATGGCGTCGTCGGACGGGGTGCCGACGAGGAAGCGCGCGGTAACCACCACGCGGTCGTCCATGGTCTGGCTGTAGGTGTGCTCGACCCCGTCGATGCCCTCGACGATCTCCTCCAGCGGCCGGGTGACCAGCTCGACCGCGTCGCCGGCCTTCAGCCCGTCGGCCTGGACGAGGATGTCGACCATGGGAACGCTGATCTGTGGTTCCTCCTCGCGCGGAAGCGACCGGAGGGCGATGGCGCCGACCGCCAGCGAGGCGAGCAGCAGCAGCGGGGTCAGGGGGGAGCGGATGAAGGTCCGCGTCAGCACCCCGGACAGGCCGAGCCTCATGGCGTCCCCCTCACGAGCCGGCTGGGCGGACGATGACGTCGCCCGGCTTCAGGCCGGACAGGATTTCCAGCCCGCCGGGCCGGTCGCCGGCCTTGGAGTCGATTGAGGGAATCTCACCGCCCGCCTGAACCGGGACCTCCGTCCCGTCGGCCAGCCGGACAAAATCGGTGCCGAAGCGGCGCAGCAGCCAGTCCGGCGGGATCACCACCGCGTTGCGCGAGCCGGTGGCGACATAGACCCGCACCCGCTCGCCGACGAAGAAGTCGCCCAGCCCATCGACCGTGGCGTCGGCCACCACCTGACCGCCGGCCATCTCGGGATAGACCTGCCGGACGGCGCCGCGCGCCAGCGCCGTGACGCCGGGATCGGCGACGGTCACCGGGGCCAGTCCGCGCTGGCCGACCAGCACCGGGTCGCCCTCCTTCAGGAAGCGGGCGTGCCGCTCCGGCAGGCGCAGCCGCAGGATGTAGGTGTCGGTGGCGATGCTGGCGACCGGTTCGCCGGGCATGACCACGGCACCGTCGATCACCTTGACCTGAAGGATACGCCCGGCGGCGGGGGCCAGCACCTCCCCCTCCCGCGCCTGCTGGGCGACGACGGAGCGTTCGGCCGTCATGGCGGCGATCCGGGCGCGGGCGACGTCCAGCGCCGCCTGGGCGTCGTCCAGCCGCTGTTGCGTGCCGGTGCCGCTGGCGCGGAGTTGGCGGGCGCGGTTCAGCTCCAGCTCCGCCTGATGCTGCTGCGCCGTCAGCGCCTGGATGCGCGCGTCCAGCGCGGCGCGCTGGAGCGGCAGCTTGGGGTCGCGCACGGTGGCGATGACTTGCCCGACGGTCACCTTGTCGCCCTCCGTCACCGTCAGGTCGGCGACGGTGCCGCCGATGCGGGTGCGGGCCAGCGTCTCGCGCACGCTTTCCACCGTGGCGAAGACGGCCTTCAGGTCCTCCACCGGGCGCGGCTGGACGGTCAGGCTTCCAGGCTCGGCCGCCGTTGCGGACAGGGGCAGGAGGATCGCCAGCAGGGCGAGCAGCGCCTTGCGGGCTGGCGTGTGTGGGAAGAGCAAGCGGGGCATGGCGGGCCACTTCGGACGGGAGGAGCGGAACTCAGCGTGTCTTGACTCCATATTTTAGATATTGCTAAATTAGTGTCAACGAATGAAATGACCCTGCCAACCGGCACAGAGGAGACCGCATCATGAGCATCGATCGTGTCATCATGGCTTTCGCCGGAACCATGATCCTGCTGAGCCTCGCCCTGTCCCAGCTTCACAGCCCGAACTGGCTGTGGCTGACCGCCTTCGTCGGGGCCAACCTGCTCCAGGCGGCCTTCACCGGCTTCTGTCCGCTGGCGATCATCCTGAAGCGGATCGGCCTGCGCCCCGGCGTCGCCTTCCCCTGAGCGCACGCGGTCACGCGGATTGAAAGCGGCGGCGTAAGGGTGTATGCGGCGCGTCGGGGCCGTTCCGGCGGTTTTCCCGCGTCTTCACCCGTCCGAAGGATGCCATGCGGTTCACCGTCCGCCCGGGTTGCCTGATGCTGGCGCTGCTGGGGATGCTCTCCGCCGGGCTCCCCGCCCGGGCGGCGGAGCCGCCGATCCGCGTCGGCGTGCTGGCCTACCGTGGCGGTGACCACGCCAACGCCGTCTGGGAACCGACCGTCCGCTATCTGGCGGATCGCTTTCCGCAGCGCGGGGCGGAGATGGTTCCGCTCGACCTGCCGGGCATGGACGCGGCGGTGGCCGCCGGCGGCGTCGATTTCGTGCTGACCAACACCGGCAATTACGTGGAGCTGGAGGCCCGCCACGGCGTCACCCGCATCGCCACGCTCCATTCCTCCCGCTCCGGCGCGTCGGGGGCGGCGGTGGGCTCGGCCCTGATCGTCCGCGCCGGACGCGAGGACATCCGGTCCTTGGCCGACCTCAAGGGCAAGACCGTGATGGCGGTGGACCCCGACGCCTTCGGCGGCTTCCAGGTCGCCTGGGGCGCGATGCTGACGGCCGGGGTCGATCCCTACGGCGATTTGAAGGAGCTGCGCTTCTCCGGTTTTCCCGTGGACCGTGTCGCCTTCGCCGTCCGCGACGGCGCGGTGGACGCCGGCGTTCTGCGCGCCTGCGTGCTGGAGGAATTGGCCGAGGAAGGGCACCTTGACCGCGCAGGTTTCCAGGTCGTCGGCGCCCGGACGGAACCGGGGTTCGGCTGCGCCCTGTCCACCGGACTCTATCCCGACTGGCCGCTCGCCCGGCTGGCCAAAACGCCGGAGGATCTGGCGAAGGCGGTGGTGGTCGCGCTGTTCCAGATGCCGGACGGCCATCCGGCGGCGCGGGCCGGCGGCTACGAGGGCTGGACGGTGCCGATGGACTACCAGCCGGTCCACGGCCTGTTCCGTAGCCTGCGCATCGGCCCCTACGAGCATCTGCGCGACGTCACCCTGCTCGACCTCGCGCGCGAACACTGGCACTGGCTGGCGCTGGCGGCGCTGGCTCTGCTGTGGTGGGCGGTCCATTCGCTGCGGGTCGAGCATCTCATCAAGGTGCGCACCGCCGAGCTGCGCGCGGCCAACCGCGATCTGCGCCGCGAGATGGCCGAGCGCCATCGCGCCGAGGAAACCGCCCGCGAGCGGCAGAAGGAGATGGACCACGTCGCCCGCCTCTCCATCCTCGGCGAGATGGCCAGCAACATCGCGCATGAGCTGAACCAGCCGCTGGGCGCCATCGCCAACTACGCGCGCGGCTGCACGCGGCGGCTGGAGGCCGGGGTGGGCAGCGCCGCGGAGTTCGCCGAGGCCTCCCGCGCCATCGCCGCCCAGGCCGACCGCGCCGGGCAGATCATCGCCCGCATCCGCGACTTCGTGCGCAAGCGCGCCGTCCAGCTGGAGCCGGCCGACGTCAACGGCGCGGTGGAGGCGGCGCTGCAGCTCTGCGAGGGGCGGGCGCGCAGCGGGAACATCCCGGTCACCCGTTCGCTGACCCCCGGCCTGCCGCCGGTGCTGGCCGACCGGGTGCAGATCGAGCAGGTCGTCCTGAACCTCGTCAAGAACGCGCTGGACGCGATGGATGGTTTGGCGGACGGCGAGGCGGGGGAGGGCCGGGGCGTCACCGTGCGCACCGGCCTGGACGGGGAAGGACGGGTGGAGATCGCCGTGGCCGACCGCGGGCACGGCCTGTCGGAGGACGCGCGGACGCGCCTGTTCGATCCCTTCTTCACCACCAAGCCCGGCGGCATGGGCCTCGGCCTGTCGATCTGCCGGACCATCGTGGAAAGCCATGGCGGCCATCTCTGGGCCACCGATCATCCGGGCGGGGGCACCGTCGTGCGCTTCGTCCTGCCCGCAGCGAAGGAGAAGGTCGATGCAGGCTGACGCGGCCCGCACCGTCTACGTGGTGGACGACGATCCGGCGATGCGCCATTCGCTGGGCTGGCTGATCGGCTCGCTGGGCGTGGCGGTGGAGTCCTTCGGTTCCGGCGAGGAGTTCCTGCGCGCCATGCGCGCCGACCGGCCCGGCTGCCTCGTCACCGACGTGCGGATGCCGGGGATGAGCGGGCTGGAGCTGCAGGACACGCTGGCCCGCGCCGGCTCCGTCCTGGCCGTGGTGGTCATCACCGGCCACGGCGACGTGCCGATGGCCGCCCGCGCCTTCCGCGCCGGGGCGGTGGATGTCATCGAGAAGCCCTTCAACGACCAGCTTCTGCTCGACCGGGTGCACGAGGCGCTGGAGAAATCCCGGCGGGCGTGGGAGGCGCAGGCGCGCAAGGGCCATGTCCGCGCCCTGCTGGGCCGCCTGACCCCGCGGGAGCGGCAGGTCGCCGATCTGGTGGTGCAGGGCAAACCGAACAAGGTCATCGCCGCGGAGATCAACCTCAGCCTGAAGACGGTGGAGGTGCACCGCCACAACGTCATGGACAAGCTGGAGGTCGCCTCCGTCTCCGACCTGACCCGGCTGCTGATCGAAGCCGAATAGCTGTCAAACGGCCGCCATCGCCTGCCGCACCCAGCCGAGCAGGGCGGGCAGCGGCATCGCCCCGGCGGTGCGCGCCACCTCGCGCCCATGGTGGACCAGGACGAGGGTCGGGATGCTGCGCACGCCGAAGCGGGCGGCGAGATCGGGTGCGGCCTCGGTGTCGACCTTGGCGAGACGGACGTGGGGTTCCAACTGGCCGGCGGCCTGCTCGAAGACCGGCGCCATCATCCGGCACGGCCCGCACCACTCCGCCCAGAAGTCGATGAGCAGCGGCAGGTCGCTGCGCTCCGCCTGGGCCGTGAAGCGGGCGGCGGTGAGCGGGATCGGCTTGCCCTGGAACAACGGCTGCCCGCAACGGCCGCATTTCCCGGCGCCGGGCTGGTCCAGGCGTCCGCGTGGCATGCGGTTCAGAGTATCGCAGTTTGGGCAGGCGACGTGCAGAAGGTCGGACATGGCGCGGCTTCCCTCCAGGGCGGGCATCCTTATGAGCGTGATCTAATGCAGCGTAGGGCCAGCGCAAGAGGCCGGTGGCGCGGGGCAGGGCTGCGGGCGGCGACCCTTTTTCGAGTGGGGGCAACGGAGGACACGACGCAGGGATGTGCGCCTTCGGCATTGCGGTTGGGCGGGCGCTGTTCCTAGAATGCCGGCCCATGGCCGCCGTCCCCGCCGGGAGCGGCCAAGCCCATTCGCCCATGCCTTTCGCCCGCATCCTTCCGCAGAACCGCGATTTCGAATGAAGCCTTCCTTTTCGTCCGCCTCCGCCGCCGGCTGTTCCTCCGTGGACGAGTCCGGTTCCGTCCTGGCGCGCGCGCGGGCTCTTACGGTGGGATGGGGGGCCGGAGCGCGGGCGCTGTCCACGCTGCCCGCCGCCACGGTCCCGGCGCCGTATCGGACGCTGCTCGACCACGACCGCGGCATGACCGCCGTCCTGTCGGAACGGTGGGGCGAGCCGGTGGGCGTGCGGGTGCTGCGCCAGTGGACGGAGCCGGACGGGACGGCGCTGCTGCGCGACATCGTGCTGACCGTCGGGCCGGACGCGCTGCCGGTGGAACTGGCGAGCATCCGCATCGCGCTCGACGGCTTTCCCGCGGCCTTCGCCGAACAGCTTCGCGAGGGGACGGAGCCCTTCGGGCGCCTGCTGGCGCGCAACGGCGTCGCTTTCTCGGTGGAGGTGCTGGGCCTGCTGACCGCCCCCGCCGCCGGGGCCTGGACCGCGGAGGGTCGTGTGTCCCCCGGCGCCACGCTGTATGGGCGCCTCGGGCGGCTGGTGCGGGCGGATGGCTGGACCATCGCGGAAACGGTGGAACTGCTTCCCCGCGCCTGACGCCTGAAATCGGACGCCGAACGGGGTGCCATCCGGCTGGCCATCTGCTAAATCTGCAAGACCGTCCACGCTCTCCGCATCGGTGACCATGACCGCTCCGCATCTCCCGTATCTGTCGCAGTTCTCGCTGGAAGGACGGGTGGCGCTGGTCACCGGGTCCGGGCGCGGGCTGGGTCTGGAAATCGCCCGCGCCATGGCCGGGTCCGGCGCCCATGTGCTGCTGAACGGGCGGGACGCCGCACGGCTGGAGCCGTTGGCCGAGGCCATCGCCGCAGCGGGCGGGCGGGCCTCGGTGCTGGCCTTCGACGTGGCCGACCGGGGCGCGGTGCGGGACGCCTTCGCGCGGATCGCCCGGGACCATGGGCGGCTGGACGTGCTGGTCCAGAATGTCGGGCAGCGCAACCGCAAGCCGCTGACCGACTTCACGGATGAGGAAATCAGCGAGCTGCTCAACGTCGATCTGGCCGCCGGCCTGATCCTGGCGCGGGAGGCGGCGCGGCTGATGCTGCCCCAGGGCTTCGGGCGGCTGATCACGGTGACCTCCATCTCCGGGCAGATCGCCCGCGCCAACGACGCGGTCTACGCCGCCGCCAAGGCCGGGCTGGCCGGCATGGTGCGGGCGCTCGCTGCCGAGTACGGCGGGAAGGGCCTGACCAGCAACGCCATCGCGCCGGGCTTCTTCGCGACGGAGACCAACGCCGGCATCACCGGCAACCCGGCCCTGTCCGCCTACTTCGAGGGACGCACCCCAATCGGCCGCTGGGGCCGACCGGAGGAGATCGCCGGGGCCGCGGTGTTCCTGGCCTCGCCCGCCGCGTCCTACGTCAATGGGCATGTGTTGGTGGTGGACGGCGGCGCCACCATTCTCATGTAAGGCCGGTCTTAGAGGAAGCTCCGCCGCCATGCTGGCGATCCCCTTGTCATGCGCCGATCCGGCGGAGGCTTTCCGTGCCCTGTCCGGACAGCCCTGGTCGATGCTGCTCGACAGCGCCGCCCCGCACCCGGCCCATGGCCGCTACAGCTACATCGCGGCGGAGCCCTTCCGCACCCTGGAGTCGCTGGGCGGGCGGGCGCATCTCGACGGCCGGCCGGTCGAAGGCGACCCCTTCGCCGTGCTGGCGGAGGAACTGGCGCGCTACGCCCGGCCCGAGGGGCCGCCGGGACCGGCGCCCTTCTGCGGCGGTGCGGTCGGCTTCATCGGCTACGAGGCGGGGCTGCGGCTGGAGCGCATCCGCTCATGCCACGCCAACCCAGGCGGCCAGCCGGAGATGGCCTTCGGCTTCTACGACGCGGTGGCCGCCTTCGACCATGCGGAGCGCCGCGCCTGGGTGATCGCCGCCCGCCCGGAGGCCGAGGGCCGCGCCCGCGCCCTGGCGGCCCGGCTGGAGGGCGGCGGAGCGTCCCCCCTCGGCCCCGTCCCGGCCGCCCCCTGGCGGAGCGAGCTGGAGCGCGACGACTATCTGGCGCGGGTGGAGCGGGTGCTGGAGTACATCCGGGCCGGCGACATCTATCAGGCCAACTTCACGCAGCGCTTCCTGGCCGAGCGGCGCGACGGGCTGGACAGCTACGCGCTGTACCGGCGGCTGCGCGCGATCAGCCCGGCGCCCTTCGCCGCCTATCTCGACTGCGGCCCGCGCCTGCGCATCGCCAGCGCCTCGCCGGAGCGCTTCATCCGCCTCAGCGCTGCGGGGGAGGTGGAGACGCGCCCGATCAAGGGCACCCGCCCGCGCTACGCCGATCCCGCCGCGGACGCCGCCGCTGCCGCGGAGCTGGTGGCCAGCGTCAAGGACCGGGCGGAAAACCTGATGATCACCGACCTGCTGCGCAACGACCTCGGCCGGGTGTCGCGGGTGGGCAGCGTCCGGGTGCCGACGCTCTACGGGCTGGAGAGCTTCGCCAGCGTGCATCACCTCGTCTCGGTCGTCACGGCGCGGCTGCGGCCCGGCCTGGGGGCGGTGGACCTGCTGCGGGCGGCGCTGCCTGGCGGCTCGATCACCGGGGCGCCCAAGATCCGTGCCATGCAGATCATCGACGAGCTGGAGGTGGCGCGGCGCGGCGCCTATTGCGGGTCCGTCGCCTGGCTTGGCTTCGACGGCGCGATGGACAGCAGCATCGTGATCCGCACCCTGTCGATCACGCCGGACACGGTGATCGCCCAGGCCGGCGGCGGCATCGTCGCCGATTCCGACCCGGCGGACGAGCACGAGGAGATGATGGTCAAGATCCGTGCCCAGCTCCGCGCGCTGGGGGAGGAGCGGGCGTGAGCGTCGTCTGGCTGAACGGCTGCCTGCTGCCGGCGGAGGAGGCGCGGATCGACCCGGCGGACCGTGGTTTCACGCTGGGCGACGGGCTGTTCGAGACGATCCGCGTGGCCGGCGGCACCGCCCGCCATCTCGGTCGGCATCTCGCCCGGCTGGCGGACAGCGCAGCGCTGCTCGGCCTGCCGCTTCCCCACGACGCGGCGGCGCTGGCCGTCGCCGCCGAAGCGCTGATCGCCGCGCAGGGCCGGGTGGAGGGTGTGCTGCGGATCACGCTGACGCGGGGGACCGGAGCGCGCGGTGTGCTGCCGCCGGTGGACGCCGTGCCGACTCTGCTGATGACGCTGGCGCCCGCTCCGCCGCCCGCCGGCCCGGTGGAGGCGGTCATCGCCCGGACCACCCGGCGCAACGAGCATTCGCCGCTGTCGCGCGTGAAGTCGCTGAACTATCTGGATTCCATCCTCGCCCGCCAGGAGGCGGCAACGCGCGGCGCGGGGGAGGCGCTCCTGCTCAACGGCGCGGGCCGTCTGGCCGAGTCCAGCGTGGCGAACCTGTTCATCGTCCGGGACGGGCGCCCGCTGACCCCGCCGGTCGCCGAGGGCGCCTTGCCGGGCATCCGCCGCGCGCTGATTCTGGAGCGGGGCGATGCCGGGGAGGCGCCGCTGTCCGTCACCGATCTGCTGGGGGCCGAGGAAGCCTTCCTGACCAACATCCTGGGCCTGCGCCCGCTGCTGCGCGTCGACGGGCGGGCCATCGGCGCTGGGACCGTGGGACCGGTGACCGCGGCCCTGCTGAAGGACATCGCGGCGGAGTAAAACGGCCCGGTCACGGGCGGATGTAGGACCAGCCCTCTTCCTGAAGCTGCATCAGCCGGACGACGCCGGAGGGCACCAGCTTGGCTTCCGGCACCATGGGGACCTCGCCCTGCTCGACGCGGATCATGCCGTTGCGGGTGTTTTCACAGGCGGAGTAGGTCAGGGTCGGCAGGCTGCCCTTCAGCGACGCCAGCCGGTCCTTCACGGGCGAGCGGTCGGCGCGCAGCATGTGCAGGCCGGGGCCGAAGGTGACCAGCTCGACCTCCACCGTCTCGCCGATGTTCTTGTAATATTCGATGATGTTCTTGACGTTGTTCAGCGCCATGTTCATCAGCGCCGGGTCGTTGCTGCTGACCTGGATGGCGACGCGGTGGACGCCGGGCTGGTCCGCCCCGGCCTTCCGCCCGGCCATGGCGGCGGTCATCCCGGCGAAGCCGGCCAGGGCCAACGCCGCCCGGCGCGTGGAGCGCATCGCCATGTCATCCTCCCTTCCGCTGTCGGGGCATCCGCTGTCCTAGCACAATGACCCCGGCGGCCGCTTGTTCCCGAAGGGAGAGGCCGCGCAACGGAAGGGGGAGGCGGTCAGCGGCGCAGAGCGTGCCGGGCGGCCTGGACCATCATCATCTCCCCCACATTCTCCGGGGTGACGAGACCGACCAGCCGCCCGTTCCCGTCATCGACGCCGACCGCGGGCAGACTCTTCTCCTGCATCAGGCGCAACGCCTCCTCCAGCTTGCCGTGCCGGTGGATCACGGGGATGTCGGGGCGCATCACCTCCAGCACCGGCGTGTCCGGGCCGCGGTCGCGCAGGGCGCGGATCAGGTCGTCGCGGGTCAGCACGCCGCGCAGTTTGCCGGCCCCGTCCACCACGGGAAACTCGTGCTGGGTCGTCCGGATCAGGCATTGCACCGCGTCCTCCAGCACGCCGGACGGGGGCAACGTCTCAAAGCGGGTGACCATCGCGTCCGACACGACCACGCCATGGGTAATCTCACGCATCTGCACCGCGTGCGCCTCCGACGAGGCGCCCAGATAGACGAACAGCGCGATGAACAGCAGCATCGGGTTGCCGAACAGCCCGAGCAGCCCCAGCCCGATGGCCACCGCCTGCCCGACCGAGGCTGCCACCTGGGTGCCGCGGACATATCCCATGCGGCTCGCCAGCACCGCCCGCAGCACGCGCCCGCCGTCCATGGGGAAGGCCGGGATCAGGTTGAACAGCGCCAGGAACAGGTTGACCACGGCCAGCCGCGACAGCACGTCGATGCCGGCGTTCTGCACCTCCGCCGCCCCCGCCGGCACGAAGCCGCCAAGTGCGGCGTAGAGCAGGGCGGCGATCACCAGATTGACCGCCGGCCCGGCCAGGGCCACGACCAACTCCTGCGACGGCTTTTCCGGCAGACGTTCCAGCCGCGCCACCCCGCCGATGGGCAGCAGGGTGATGTCCGGCGTGCGCACACCGTAGCGCCGGGCGGCGAAGACGTGCCCGAACTCGTGCAGCAGGACGCACAGGAACAGCAGCGAGAGGAAGACCACCCCCTCCAGCGCCGCCGGCCAGCCGCCCTGCGCGTGGTAGGCGGCGCCGATCCACAACAGGAACAGGAAGAAGGTGATGTGGATGCGGATCACCGTGCCCTTCACGGTGCCGATGGGGATCGACCAGCTCATCCCGACCTCGCCTCGCGCTGTGACCGACGTGGGTACGTTCCTTATGTGGTGATCCAAGGGGCGTGGTGTCACGCTGCGCTTGGGGAGGGCGGAACGGGCTGAACAATGCCGGTCCGTGCCGTGGATCGACGCCCGCTCGAACCAAATGGGGCAATTTCTGCTGCAACCATCGACAAAAAGGATTTTTGTTAAACCTAATTTCGACATACCATTGATAGTCAATCAAACTTATGCTACTTTCAGGTGCATTCAATGCGATGCGCGGAGGATTTCGGTGAGTTTTTTTGACAATTTTGCCGATCCGTATTTCAAGACGGGCGTTACCGGGCAGCGGATCTATTATCCATTTGGAATATTTGGTCGCGGTCGTATTTTGGAAGAAGAAGCCGAAGAGAGAAGATTAAGAGCCATAATAAAATTTGCCTTTATTGCTTCCGTTGCAGTGTATGCGGTTTTGTTCTCAGCGAGCTTTTCTTTCTGGGTGAGGATGCCCGCATTGTGCGGAGTGGTGGTGGTGCAATATGCCTCCCACTACATGCCCGTGCGGACCCACCGCGTATCAGCGGAGCGAATGTCTCTGGTGGAATCGTGGCTGATATCTGCCCGGGGCATTGGAAGGCGCACTCTGTGGGTGTTGTTTTTTCTCAGCGTTCTGATGACGGTGGTCGGTGTGTTCGTCACGTTCGTTGGTGAGGGAGGCATCTGGGACAGGCTCACGTTGCTCTTGGGAGCGGCATTCTTTGGAGCGTGCAGCCTTGTCTACCTATGGATGATCCGCCAAGCCGGCCGAAAAAACCGCCAACCATGACTCCTTCTCCGGACAGCCGCCGCGCTCGCGTGCGAAAGCGGGCGGCCACCGAAAGCGGGACCAGCCAAGCGGGCATGCGAACTTCCGCTTTGAAGCGCCGTCATCGCCGGCCCGCGCCGCGGATGCATCCAGCCTATACCGCCTTCAAGTAACGGACCGGCCGGCCTGGGGATAGCGCCTCCGCCGCGCGGACGATGGCTTGGGCGTCGATCCCGTGATGGCGATAGAGGTCGGCGATGGTGCCGGTCTGGCCGAAATGCTCCACCCCCAGTGCCCTTGTGCGGTGGCCGTGGACCGAGCCGAGCCAGCCCAGCCCCGCCGGATGCCCATCCTGCACCGTCACCAGCGCGCAATGGGACGGCACGCCCTCCAGCAGCCGTTCGACATGGGAGCGCGCGTGGGGCTTGCCGCGCTCGCGCGCTCGTTGCGCCGCGCTCCAGCCGGCGTGCAGCCGGTCGGCGGAGGTGACGGCCAGCAGGCCGACGTCGCGACGGTCCTCGCCGAGCATCCCCACCGCCTCGATGGCCTCCGGCGCCACCACGCCGCTGTAGGCGACCACCACCTGGGCGTTCGGCCCAGGGCGGCGCAGCCAGTAGGCACCCTGGACGATGCCGTTCTCCAGCTCCGCGTCCATGGTGCGGACCGGCTGCTCCAGCACGCGGGAGGACAGGCGCAGATAGACCGATCCGCCGGTCTCGTCGCGCAGCCAGTTCCGCTCGTCCGGCTCGCCCTCGCCTTCCCGCTGCATGTAGTCGAAGGCCCAGCGCATGGTGACGGCCAGCTCGTCGGCGAAAGCCGGCTCGAAGCAGGCGAGCCCGTCCTGGGCCATGCCGACCAGCGGCGTGGCGATGGACTGGTGCGCCCCGCCTTCCGGGGCCAGAGTCACGCCGGACGGGGTCGCCACCAGCAGGAACCGCGCGTCCTGATAGCAGGCGTAGTTCATCTGGTCCGCCGCCCGCATGACGAAGGGGTCGTAGACGGTGCCGATGGGCAGCAGCCGTTCCCCGAACAGCGAATGCGACAGGCCCAGGGCCGACAGCAGGATGAACAGGTTGGACTCGGCGATGCCCAGCTCGAAATGCTGCCCGTCGGGGGAGAAGTCCCACGTGTAGGTGGAGGGGATCCGTTCCTTCTTGAACAGGTCGGCCAGAGCGCTCTTGGCGAACAGGCCGCGGCGGTTCACCCAGGCGCCGAGGTTGGTGGAGACCGTCACGTCCGGCGCGGTCGTCACGATGCGCTCCGCCAGTTCCGTCTTCTCCCGCCCCAGCTCGTTCAGGATCAGGCCGAAGGCGGCCTGGGTGGACAGCGCCTTCTGCGCCGGGGCCGCCAGGGCCGCCGGCACCGGAACCGCCGCCGCGCCATGGCGACGCCGCCCCTTGGCTGCGAAGGGCACGCGCTTCAGGAAGGCGTCCAGTTCCGCCGCCGGCCGGCCCAGCCCTTCGAAGCGGTCCCACTCATGGCCTGGACGGACGGCGTTGGCGGCGCGGAACGCCTCCATCTGCGCCGGGGTCATCAGGCCGGAATGGTTGTCCTTGTGCCCGGCCAGCGGCAGCCCGGCGCCCTTGATCGTGTAGGCGATGAAGCAGACCGGCCGGTCGTGCGTGCGCGCCTGGGCGAAGGCGTCGAGCAGCGAGGGCAGGTCGTGGCCGCCCAGGTTGCCCATCAGAAGGGCCAGTTCCTCGTCGCTGCGGCGCTCGATCAGGCGGGTGACCGGCCCCTGGTCGCCCAGATCGTCGAGCAGCCGTTTCCGCCACGCCGCCCCGCCCTGGTAGGTCAGCGCGGAATAGAGCTGGTTCGGGCACCGGTCGATCCAGTCGCGCAGGCGCTGACCACCCTCCTCCTGGAAGGCCGCCTGCATCAGCGCGCCGTATTTCAGGATCACCACATCCCAGCCGAAGGCGCGGAAGATGTTCTCCAGCCGCTCCCACAGCCCCTCGCGGATCACCGCGTCCAGGCTCTGGCGGTTGTAGTCGACGATCCACCACGTGTTGCGAAGCCCGTGCTTCCAGCCCTCCTGAAGGGCTTCGAAGATGTTGCCCTCGTCCATCTCGGCGTCGCCGACCAGCGACACCATGCGCCCCTCGGGCAGGTCCTTCGCCCAGCCCTTGGCCTTCACATAGTCCTGCACCAGCGCGGCGAAGAGCGTCTGCGCCACCCCCAGCCCGACCGAGCCGGTGGAGAAGTCCACGTCGTCCACGTCCTTGGTCCGCGACGGGTAGGACTGGGCGCCCTTGAAGCCGCGGAAATTCTCCAGATTCGCGCGCGTCTGGTTGCCCAGCAGATACTGGATGGCGTGGAAGATCGGGCTGGCGTGCGGCTTCACCGCCACCCGGTCCTCCGGGCGCAGGGCCTGGAAATAGAGCGCCGTCATGATCGTCGCCAGCGAGGCCGAGGACGCCTGATGCCCGCCGATCTTCAGCCCGTCCTGGTTGGGACGGACGTGGTTGGCGTTGTGGATCGTCCAGGACGCGAGCCAGAGAACCTTGCGCTCCAGCTCGCGCAGGCAGGCGAGGTCGGCGTGGTTCGGAACGGTCGCGTCCATGTTGGTGCCTCTCTTGACGGAACGGCGGTCGATGATCGGTGAAGCCTATCATTTGTGCTGCGGCAGGAGTTTGCAAAGTGGCGCCGCAAGCGACGCCGGTTTAGCATCCAATTGCGCAAAATCGGGACAGACAGCACAAAATGCCAAAAATCAAACTCGATCGCATCGACCGGAAGATCCTGGCCCTGCTCCAGCAGGACGGGCGGATGCCCAACAACGATCTGGCGGAGCGCGTCGGTCTGTCGCCGTCTCCCTGCCTGCGCCGGGTCAAGGCGCTTGAGGAGGCGGGCATCATCACCCGCCACGTCGCGCTGGTCGATCCCGCTGCGGTCGATCTCCCGGTGAACGTCTTCGTCAGCGTCAGCCTGGAGCGGCAGGTGGAGGAGCGGATCGACGCCTTCGAGGCCGCCGTGATGGCGCTGCCGGAGGTGATGGAATGCTACCTGATGACCGGCGACGCCGATTACCTGCTGCGCGTGGTGGTGCCCGACCTTGCCAGCTACGAACGCTTTCTGAAGGAGCATCTGACGCGGATTTCCGGAGTCGCCAACATCCGGTCCAGCTTTGCCCTGAAGCAGGTGCGCTACCGCACGGCCCTGCCGTTGGGCCATCTGGCGGAGTGAGGTGGGCAAAAAATTAGACGTCTAATGTCCGCGGCGTCTTTCTCTGACGTTCGCGATGGAAGACCTGCGCCGCTTTTTGCCATAAAGAGTATTGGAACAGGGGCGCGCGGCGAATTTTCCCGCTGACAGACCCCGCCCAACAGGCAAAGGCATCGGGAAGCAGGACGGGATGATGGACTGGGACAAGTTGCGGGTGTTCCACGCTGTGGCCGAGGCCGGCAGCTTCACCCACGCGGGCGAGGCCCTCAACCTCAGCCAATCGGCGGTCAGCCGGCAGATCAGCGCACTGGAGGACAGCCTCGGCGTTCCGCTGTTCCACCGGCACGCCCGCGGCCTGATCCTGACCGAGCAGGGCGAGTTGCTGAATCACGCGGCGCGCGACATCTTCGCGAAGCTGTCGATGACCCAGGCGATGCTGAGCGAGAGCAAGGACGCCGCCAAGGGGCCGCTGAAGGTGACGGCCACGGCGGCCTTCGGCTCGACATGGCTGACTCCGCGCATCGGGGAATTCCTGGCGCTCTACCCGGACATCCAGCTTACCCTGCTGATCACCGACACGGAACTCGACCTGGGGATGCGCGAGGCCGACGTGGCGATCCGCGTCAGCCCGCCGCGCCAGCCGGACCTGATCCAGCGGCATCTGATGACCTTCCGCTCGCACCTCTACGCGCACCGCCGGTACCTGGACCGGAAGGGAGAGCCGCAGACGGTGGCCGATCTCGCCTCGCACGACTTGGTGACCTATCCGCAGGAATTGCGCCCGCCCTTCGCCAACACCCACTGGCTGCGCGATCTGGTGACCGATCCGGTGGCCCGCGACCGGACGGTCCTTCAGGTCAACAACCTCTACGCGATCTTCCGCGCCGTGGAGAGCGGGCTGGGTGTCGGCTCTCTGCCCGATTATCTGGTGACCGGCCTGAACGATATTGTGCGGGTGCTGCCGGATCAGTCGGGGTCGAAGGTAGACGCCTTCTTCGTCTATCCGGAGGAATTGCGCCATTCCAAGCGCATTGCGGTCTTCCGTGACTTCCTGGTCAAGAAGGTTGCGGAGAGCCAATTTTAATTCCCGCACAACGAGTTGACAAATGGGGCACGGCGCCGGACAGGGCCGTGCCCCTTTGTTTTTTCTGCCATCTGGTATGCGACATATTGTCGATCACGGGGGGCCGCCCGATTTGGCGCTTGCGCGTCGAACTGATATATAATATATGCCGCATATGCGGAGCCCGCCGCGTGCCAGCGTTCAAGCTCTGGGCCCCATCCAATAATTGCAATCGCCAGGAAGTTCCCGGAAGGGAAAGGCGTGCGCCCATGCCTGCCGATGAACAGGCAAGTGAGGAAGTCATGAAGATAGTGCGTGGCCTGAGATGGAAAGTCCTGGCGCTCATCATGCTGGGGACGATCATCAACTACATCGACCGCAACACGCTGGGTATCCTGGCGCCGATGCTCAAGGAGGAACTGCACTTCACGACGGAGCAGTACTCCTACATCGTCAGCGTGTTCCAGCTCTGCTATAGCCTGATGCAGCCGATCGCCGGCTATGTGACGGACCTCATCGGCCTGAAATTTGGCTACGCGATGTTCGCCTTCGTCTGGGGCAGCGCCGCGGCCTTGCACGTCTTCTCCGGTGGCTGGCAGTCGATGGCCTTCTTCCGCGGCCTGCTGGGCATCAGCGAGGCGGCGGCCATGCCGTCGGGCGCCAAGACCGCCGCCCTGTGGTTCCCGGCCAAGGAGCGCTCCATCGCCACGGGCTGGTTCAACACCGGCAGTTCCGTCGGCGCCATGATCGCCCCGCCGCTGGTGATCTGGCTGTCCGTGACCTGGAGCTGGCAGGTCGCCTTCGTCGTCACCGGCATGCTGGGCGTCGGCCTGTCGATGCTGTGGCTGGCGCTGTACCGCAACCCGGAAAACCACCCGCGCCTGACCAAGGAGGAGCACGCCTACATCCTGGACGGCCAGGAGCAGGTGCAGCTTCCCAAGCCCTCGATGAAGCGCGTCGTCACCATGCGCAAGTTCTGGGGCATTGCCGCCGCCCGCTTCCTGACCGAGCCGGCGTGGCAGACCTTCAGCTTCTGGATCCCGCTCTACATGGTCAGCACGCGCGGCATGGACATCAAGCAGTTCGCCCTGTTCGCCTGGCTGCCCTTCCTGTTCGCCGACATCGGCTGCGTCCTCAGCGGCTACCTGTCGCCCTTCTTCGCCAAGCGCTTCCGCATGTCGCTGGTCAACTCGCGCATCGCCGGCATCGGCATCGGCGCGGTGTGCATGATCGGCCCGGCCCTGATCGGCCTGACCAGCAGCCCGATCACCGCCATCTTCCTGTTCTCGGTCGGCGCCTTCGCGCACCAGATGCTGTCGAGCCTGCTCTACGCCCTGGTCACCGACACCTTCGAGAAGCAGGACGTCGCCACGGCGACCGGCTTCGGCGGCATGGCCGGCTACATGGGCGGCATGATCTTCTCGCTGATCATCGGCCAGCTCGCCAGCACGATCGGTTACGAGCCGCTGTTCGTCTGCCTGTCGGTCTTCGACATCACGGCCTTCATCGTGGTGCTGGTGGTTCTCGGCCAGTGGGGCCGGAACAAGGTCACGCCCCCGGCGGTGCCGAGCGGCGCCCACGCCGACTGACCCCGGCGTCCTCTCGTCTCACACCATGGGGCTGCGCGATCCGGGAAGACTCGGGCCGCGCGGCCCTTTTTCCATGTGGACGGGCGGTTTACTGGATGGCGGCGGTCAGCAGGGAGGCGAGGGCGAAGCCGCTGACGATGACGAGGCGGGCGATGATGTGGGTCTTCATGGCAAGGCTCCAATTGGCTTTGGCGGGCGGCGGGGTGAGCCCCGGTGTCGTGCTGAGCCAATGTTCGCACCGCGCGGATTAAAGAAAAACCGCGCAATTCGCATGCCTTCCATATCGATATTGCAGCGCAACATAGCGCTGTTATAAGTCGAGACCTTGGTGAACGGAAGTATTCGCAGCGCTCCTCACAGCGCTGCTATTGGATATCTTGCAGCGCTGCGATCCCTGTGTTCATGCGGATTCGGCGATCGGTTCGGCCGGAGCGGAATCGCTGTCGAACAGGTCGGGGAAGCGCTGGGCCAGTTCGGGCAGGGAGTTCAGGATTTCGCGCAGATGCACGCGCATGGCGGCCTCGGCGGCGTCGGGACAGCGCGCCCGGATGCCCTCGACGATCTGCTCGTGCTGGGTGATCAGCCGGTCCAACGGGGTCGCCTGCGGCAGGCTGAGATAGCGCACGCGGTCCATCTGGGCCTTAGTTTCCTCGACCACCCGCCAAGCGTATTCGCAGTCGACCCCCAGCGCGATGGTGCGGTGGAAGGCTTCGTCCAGTTCCAGGAAGGCCGCCGGGTTGGTGCTCTGGGCGGCTTCGCGCTGCGCCTTCAGGTTGGTCTCCAACTCCGCGACGGCGCGGGCGGGCAACCCCTCGCCGGCCTTGCGGGCCACGGCCAGTTCTACCGCTTCGCGGACGAAGCGGGCGTCCATCACCTGCTTGGCCGAGATCTTCACGACGAAGGTGCCGCGCTGCGGGCGGATGACGACCAGTCCGGACTCGCTCAGCTTGATGAAGGCCTCACGCACCGGCTGGCGGCTGACCCCGAGTTGGCCGGCGACCTCCTGCTCGGACAGCGGCTGGCCGGGCTGGAACTGCATCGTCACGATGGCGTGGCGCAGTTCCCGAAAGACGCGGCGCGCCACGGGCTCCGTCGAATCCGGCTCGATCCTCCTCAACATGCTCCCCCCATCCCTTCTTTTTTCAGTCCGTACCGCCGGTGCCCGCCCGGACGATCCTGGACGGCGGATTCATCCTGCACCGTTTGCAATCCCATGGACAACACCATTCTTGTATACTACCATACCAGTCGCGTACCGAACAATCGCCTCCGTGCAAGAGGCGTTGTCCTCAAAGGGAGGAAACATGAGCATCATCACCCGCACCTGGCGCGTGGCCGCCCTCGGCTTTGCGCTGGCCACCGTCGCCGGAAGTGCGCTGGCCGCCGACTACACGCTCAGCGTCAACACGGCGCTGGCCCAGCAGGACCCGCTCTACAAGGGGCTGGAGGAGTTCAAGAAGAACGTCGAGGCGCGGTCCGGCGGCAAGATGGCCGTCCGCCTGTTCCCCGGCTCGCAGCTCGGCAAGGACGAGGACGTGCTGGAGCAGGCCCGCGCCGGGGCCGGAGTCGCGGTCGTCGTGGACGGCGGGCGCCTCGCCGTCTTCGTGAAGGAGTTCGGTGTCCTGGGCGGGCCGTACCTCGCCCAGGGCTACGACGGCATCCGCAAGGTCGTCACCTCGCCGATGTTCGACCAGTGGTCGGACAAGCTGCGCAAAGCGTCGGGCCATCAGGTGCTGTCCTTCAACTGGTGGCAGGGCGAACGGCATCTGCTGACCAACAAGCCGGTCAAGGGGCCGGAAGACCTCGCCGGCATCCGCATGCGCACGCCGGGCGCCCCGGTGTGGATGGAGACGATCCGCGCCATGGGCGCCACCCCGACCCCGATGGGCTGGTCGGAGGTCTACACCGGCCTTCAGCAGAAGGTGATCGACGGCGTCGAAGCCCAACACCCGGCCAGCTTCGGCGCCCGTCTCTATGAGGTGACCAACCGCGTCACCAAGACCGGCCACATCAATCTGATCACCGGACTCGTCACCAGCGCCGCCTGGTTCGACAAGCTGCCGCCGGAGCAGCAGACGATTCTGAAGGAAGAGGCGCTGAAGGCCGGCGACAGCGCGTCGCGCGCCACCCAGGCGTCGCTCGCCGACTTCGAGAAGCAGATGAAGGAGAAGGGCGTGACGATCGAGGAGATCGACGTGACGCCGTTCCGCAAGGCCACCGCGCCGGTCTACGAGAAGCTGGGCTACGCCGAACTCCACAAGGACGTGGAAAAGCTGCTGCAGAACTGACGCGGGATTCGGTTCGCGCTGACCTTGCCCCCTTCCTGACCCTCTCCCTCTAGGAGGTGGAGGGGACAATTCTCCCTCTCCCTCGAAGAGGGGGAGGGCCGGGGTGGGGGCCAGCACCTCCTCCCATAATCAACGCCGTCCGCCGCCATCAGCCGCCATCAAGGGACCGCCATCATGTCGTCCTTGTTTCACAAGGGGGAAGCCTTCCTGGCGATGCTTCTCCTCGCCGCCATCGTTCTGCTCGTCTTCGCCGCCGGCGTCATGCGCTGGTTCGGCCATCCCCTGGTCTGGTCGGTGGACGTGGCACAGCTCCTGTTCGTCTGGGTCGCCTTCCTCGGCGCCGACATGGCGCTGCGCAAGCGCGCCCACATCGGCATCGACTATCTGGTCAAGCGCCTGCCGAACTCCACCCGGGCCGTGCTCGACCTGGTGCTGGGCGTGCTGGTTCTCGCCTTCCTCGTCACCATGACGGTGATGGGCTACCGGCTGACCATGCTAAACCTGGAACGCCAGTTCGGCGACAGCGGCATCAGCTACGCCTTCGTCACCGCCGCGGTGCCGGTGGGCTGCCTGCTGCTCGCCATCACGCTGACCGCTCAGATCCTGGAAACGCTGCGCGAGCTGCGCAGCCATCCCAAACCGGTCTTCGCGCCGGCCCCCAAGGCTGGCGACATCGAGGAGGTCGTGCCGTGACCCTGCTTGCCGTCACCTTCTTCGCGCTGATGGCCTTCGGCCTTCCCATCGCCTTCGCCATCGGCATCGCCGGTTTCTCCTTCTTCGCCACCAACGACATCATCCCGATGTCCATCGGGGTGCAGCAGGTCGCCTCGGCTTCGCAGAGCTTCCCGCTGCTGGCTGTGCCCTTCTTCGTGCTCGCCGGGCACATGATGAACCGGACGGGCATCACCAGCCGCCTGATCAACTGCTCCAACGTGCTGGTGTCCTGGATGTCCGGCGGGCTGGCGCAGGTCTGCATCGTGCTGTCCACCCTGATGGGCGGCGTCTCCGGCTCGGCGGTGGCCGACGCCGCGATGGAGGCCCGCATCCTCGGTCCCAGCCTGATCGCCCGCGGCTATTCGAAGGGCTTCACCGCCGCCGCCATCGCGGTCGGCTCGCTGATCACCGCGACCATTCCGCCCAGCCTGGGGCTGATCCTCTACGGCTTCGTCGGCAACGTGTCGATCGGGCGGCTGTTCCTGGCCGGCGTCATTCCGGGCTTCATGATGATGGCCGGGCTGATGCTGACCGTCTGGCTGATCGCGCGCCGCCGCGGCTACCGTCCGGAAATGGCCGAGCGTCCGACCCTGCGCGCCGTGTGGCGGGCGGTGGCCGACGCCAAATGGGCGCTGCTGTTCCCGGTGGCCCTGCTGTTCGCCATCCGCGGCGGTCTGTTCACCCCGTCGGAGGTCGGCGCCTTCGCCGTCGTCTACGCCGCCGTCGTCGGCTTCCTGCTGCACAAGGAGCTGACCTGGGCCGCGGTGGCCGAGGCGCTTCAGGAAGCGGTGGTGGACACCGGCCTGATCATGCTCATCATCCTGTTCTCGGGCATGGTCGGCTACGCCATCATCTTCGAGCAGGCGCCCCAGACCATCGCCGAGGCGATGACCCAACTGACCAGCAGCCCGCTGCTGGTGGTGGCGCTGATCCTGATCTTCCTGTTCATCGCCGGCCTGTTCGTCGAAAGCACGGTGCTGGTCCTGCTGCTGACGCCGATCTTCCTGCCCATCGTCACGCCGCTGGGCGTCGATCCGGTGCATTTCGGCATCCTGATGATGACCATCGTCACGCTGGGCTCGATGACCCCGCCGGTGGGCGTGGCCATGTACACGGTGTGCAGCCTGCTCGACTGCCCGATCGAGGAGTATGTCGTCGAATCGCTGCCCTTCGTCGGCACCATCGTCCTGCTGGTCGCCGTGCTGACGCTGTGGCCGGGGCTGGTGCTGTTCCTGCCCAACATGCTGATGTGAGGGAAAGGGGGGCTTGCCTTGGCGCGGGGCGCTGATATACTAATATATGGCGCTCCGATCTCTCGGCGGACCCACGGCCGGTCCGGGCACACCAAGCCCCGTCCATGGAGCGTCCTTGTCATTGTGGAAACGGGGCAGGGCCGCGTGTGAAGGGCAAACGCCAAGGGGCGGTCCGGGCAGGGCCGCCCCTTCGCGCTTTCAGACGCTTTATTTGCCCGTCACCATGCGCCAGAGCGGCTCGGCGACCTTGTGCACCAGCGGGATCAGCAGGGCGCCCAGCAACAGGCCGAAGACACCGGCTCCGGCCGCCCCGACCAGCCATTCCACCGCGGCCTTCGCCGCCGGCACAGACTCTCCCGCCGCCACGGCGGCGCCGTGGATCGCGTGCCCGACCGCGGTCAGGCCGAAGCCCTCCAAGCCATGGATGACGATGCCGCCGCCGACCCACAGCATGGCCGCGGTGCCGACCAGGGCCAGCAGCTTCAGGAAGACCGGCATCCCCTTGACCAGACCGCGTCCGATTGCCTGGGTCACCGGGGCGAGCGCCCGGTCGGCGCCGCCCGGCGCGCCGGGGGAGGGGGTGCGCAACCCCAGGAGACTCGCCGCCGGGCGCCCGTTCTGCGCCAGCGACAGGCCGACGTCGTCCGCTTTCACGATCAGCGCCACCGCGCCGTAGACGAGGCCGGTGATGCCCGCGCCGACGACCGCGAGAACGGCGGCCTGCATCCAGAAGGACGAGGTTTCGGCGGCGACCGTGGACAGGACGATGGCCATGATCTCCGCCGACAGGATCAGGTCGGTCTTGATGGCGCTGTTGACCTTCTCCCGCTCGAACTGCGCGGCGTCCTGTCCCGCGGCGCCCGCTCCCTCGGCGTCCTGGTGTGCTGCATGAGGGCGCAGCGCCTCCCACACCTTCTCCGCCCCCTCGTAGCAGAGGAAGCCGCCGCCCAGCATCAGCAGCGGCGTGATCGCCCAGGGCGCCACGAGGCTGAGCGCCAGCGCCAGGGGAAGCAGGAAAATCAGCTTGTTCTTCAGCGAGCCCAGAGCGATCTTGCCGATGATCGGCAATTCTCGGTCGGCGGTGAAGCCGACCACATAGCGCGGCGTCACCGCGGCATCGTCCACCACCACCCCGGCGGCCTTGGCCCCGCCCGCGCCGCCTGCCCCGCGGCGTCGTCCAGCGAGGCGGCGGCGACCTTCGCCAACCCGGCCACATCGTCCAGCAGTGCGATCAGTCCCGTGCTCAAGGTTTTGGCTCCCCTCCGTACCGGCGTCCATGGAGCAGACAACGCCGCCGAGGGCAAGCCGGACCTTCGAAAGGCCGGTCAGTCGTCGACCAGCTGGTCGGCGGTGAGCATGTGGACATCCGGGTCCGGCGTGTCCCGACCATCGTCCAGGTAGAGCACCCGGTCCACCAGCACCAGGACGCGCACACCGTCCACCGGGACGACGTTCAGCCGCCGGTTGATGACGGCGTTGCGGAAGGCCACGGCCCGGTCGTTGTAGGTGACCGACAGGACATCGCTCGTCCCCTCCAGCATGGGCAGGGCGTAGCGTTCCATCATCTCGGCGGTCAGCCCGTCGATGCGCGGCAGCAGGGAGGAGCCGACGATGTCGAAGCGGTGCCGCTCGAGCCACTGCGCCAGCGGCGGGGACACGGTTTGCGCGATCAGGCCGGGCGTGTAGAGGGTGCATTTCTCGCCCATGCTCCGCACCATCGCCTTCAGGCCGAGGAAAGTGGGATGGTGCCGGAAATGGCCGGTCAGCACGTCGCGCAACAACGCCTGTTCCCGCGGGTCGGGCAGGGCGGCTCCGGCTTCCCAGCGGGCGACGGTTTCCTCGGTGGTGGCCAGCATGACGGCGAACTGCGCGGCGGTCAGGCCGTGCAGCCTTCGCAACGCGCGCACGATCTGCGGCCACTCATGCACCGGCACAGACGGCTCTCCAGATTATCTCCAGGGGTAATGATCGAAGAATACGCGATTCCCCGGCAAACACATACGCAATCATGTGGGAGAAGTCATACCGGAGTGTCCATTTTCTTGGTTCGCCAAGCCGACTGTTTTGATTCTAAACGCTTGAGGAAGCTGTAATTTTTTGGTCTTGCTGCTCTGCGGGCATAGCGCTTCTGGTATCGGGTATACCACGGCACAATAACCCCATCAGCAAAGAGGAGACACATCATGGCTTACGCTTCCGCCCATCACAGCCATCACGACGGCCTTCTGTCGAGCATCGCCAAGGGTGTTACGGAGTTCGCCAGCGCTTGGTTTTCGGCCACTCCGCTGTATATCGTATACCAAGCTGTCTCGTCCGGCACCTACGCTCCGGCGGCCAGCACCTCGACGCTCGACCTGCCGACGCTGATGCGCGAATGACCAGCGCCAGGGCCATCCGGCCTCACGACGCGACGGCCCGCCCATCCGGGCCGGAAAAAAGGACCGACTCCTCCGGAGCGGTCCTTTTTCGTTTTGTGCGCTGTTTTACCCGGCAACGGTGAAGGTCGTCGGCGGCTTGCCTTGGCGCTGGCGCTCCAGCATCGTCAGCAACGCCTGATCGAAAAGGCGCGTGTGGGTGTTCATGTCGAACAGCGGCCCGCCGTCGCGCCCGGCGCGCAGCCTGTCCCGAACGGCGTCGAGACCGGCCCGGTTGTTCGCCCAATGAAGAACCGCGCTTTGGTAGTGCGCCAGGGATTCCGTCACGAAGTCGGGAAGGCCCGCGGTGTGGAGCAGACTGGCGGCGACGCGCGATTGCAGCGTGTGCCCTGGGCACGTCACCAGCGGAAGCCCGACCCACAGCGCGTCGCTCGCCGTCGTGTGGGCGCCGTAATGCAGGGTGTCCAGCATCAGGTCGGCGTTCTGGAGCCGGGACAGGTGATCTCCCAAGGTCGGCGCCCAGGACGCGAAGACGATGCGGTCCGTGATAATCCCTGCCGATTGGGCGGCTCGCAGCAGATTCTGCTCGGCCTCCGCGGTCGTCCGGGCAAGCCACAGCACCGCGTCTGGGATTTTGTGCAGCAACGCCATCCAGACGGCCCAGATCTCGGGCGTGATCTTGTAGGCGTTGTTGAAGCAGGCGAGCACGAAGCCATCCGCCGGAAGACCGCAGGCCGACCGCGGCGGCGCCGGCGGAACTCCATGACCCCGGTCCCGCGGCAGGAAGCAGCGCGGCATCCGGGCGACCGCCTCGGTGAAGCGGTTTTCCAGTTCCGGCGGCAAGGAGACGGGATCGGCGACGATGTAGTCGACCCAGGGCGCGCCCATGGTGCCGGGATAACCCAGGAACTGGACCTGGACCGGTGCCGGCCGGGCGGCGAGGATGTGCGGCCGCGGGTGACCGGTGTAGCCCTTGAGGTCGATCAGGATGTCGACGCCATCCCGCCGCATCGTCTCGGCGGCCTCCTCCGCGGTCAGGGAGTCGATGTCGATGAAGCGGTCGACGCCTTCGCGGATGCGACGGCGCTCGACGCTGTCGTCGTCCGGCCCGTAGCTGTAGGCGAGCACGCGGAAGCGCAACCGGTCGTGCAGCGCCAGCACCTCGGCCAGCAGCTGCGCGACCGGATGCTGGCGGAAATCGTTCGACAGGTAGGCGATGGTGGCGACGCCCGTCCTGCCGGGCTTCGTCTTCAGCCGCACCGGCTTCGACCGGATCGTCTGCGCGTGCGCCCGCGCCGCCGCCAGGAGCGACCGGGCGGAAACGCGGTGGGACAGCATCATGGAGGCCTGGACCGGCACTCCCTGCGCGGCGATGGAGTCCAGAGTAACCGCATCGTCGTCGAAGCTGGACCAGTCGCAGGACCGTTGCTTCGTCTGGATCAGCCCGACCGTTGCGGTCGGGTTTCCCGGTGCGATTGTCAGCGCGCGGCGATAGGCGTCCGCCGCGGCGGCCAGCCGGTCCTGCCCCTTGAGGGCGGTCCCCAGATTGAACCACACCGCCGCGGCGCTTGGCGCCACCGCCGCAGCCTGACGGGCCCAGCGCTCCGCCTCGGCGAGGCGGCCCAATTGGAACAGCACCGCCGAGAGGCTGAGCAGCGTGTCGGGGCTCACCGGATGCAGCGACCGCGCCCGTTCTAGCGCGTCGGCAGCACGGTCGTAGGTGCCCATTCTGAACAGGGTGTTGCCGATGTTGAGCAGGATTCCGGGGTGATGCGGGTCGCAAAGACGCGCCCGCTCGAACGCGCTCAACGCGTCGTCATAGCGCTGGCTTCTGAAAGCGGCGTTGCCGACCGCCGCATGGAGGTCCCGCCCGAACTCCGCGATTTGCGGAGTCAGGACGGCGCCCCTGGTCGCCTGTTCGAACAACGAGACGGCGCGCCCCAGATCGCCTTTCTGGGCCAAGGCCAGTGCGTCCGACAGTTTGCGCATGTCCGGCGCGGAGAGACCGCCGGACTGCCTGTTCTTGTTCATGGTCGATACAACCAGGATTGCTTCGGTTCACGCAACACACCGAACCGGGCTGCGCTCGCCGCAGTCCGGTTCGTGCGAGCCGCACCGCCATCGCGACGCGCTCCATAAGGTTATGCTAACGCGGCGCCACCCCGGGGAGGAGAGCGTTGTCGTCGGACCTGCTTCCACACGCAGGCCGTGCCGGGACCGTCAGGCGTCCCCGGCGATCTCCGCCAGGAGCTGGACCTGGAAGGACAGCAGGAAGGCCGCGCGCTCCTGCGCCCGCGCCCGGCCGGCCGGGGTCTGCATGGTGTTGGGAAGCAGCAGCAGCTTCGCCTTGAAATGGTCCAGCGCGTATTGCAGGTCGTCCAGCGGGCGGGTCTCGGCCATCGGGTCCTCGCCGTGGAACAGCGCCCGCTTCATCAGGCCGGAGGTGGCGAAGCAGCGGGCGATGCCGATGGCCCCCAGGCTTTCCAGCCGGTCGGCGTCCTGGACCAGCTTCGCCTCGATGGTCAGCGGCGGGATGCCGGCGGAGTAGCTGTGCGCCTCGATGGCGTGGCGGGTGGCGGGAATCAGCGCTTCCGGGAAGCCCATGCCGCGCAGAACCTCCTCCGCCCGGTCCGCCGACAGGCGGGAGGCGCGGCTGCGGTCCGGATGGTCCTTGGGCACGTTCACGATGTCGTGGAGCAGGGCCGCGGCCAGCACGACGAGCATGTCGGGCGGCGGTCCGCCCTCCCGTTCGGCCTCCGCCGCGGCCAGAGCCTTGGCGGTGCGCCAGACGCGAAGAAGATGGTCGATGTCGTGGGCCGGGTCCTCGGCCGCGTTGGAACGCAGCCATGTGGTGATGGAGCTTTCCCAAACATCGACATCGCTGAGCACAACATCTTTTGGCATGAGCGCTCGTCCTCTTTCGTGCTTTTTACATAATATGGGGATGGGCAGGGCTGTTGTCCCGAAATCATTTGTGGGCGGGCATCCCCCACCCCGAATCGGGACTCCCAAATCAGGTCCCCCTTATCCGGAATGGTTGCGTCGCGCCGAATGCCCGATGACCAAGCGCCGTCCCGCCGTTAAGGTGACGCCCGCCCGGAACGGGCCGACCGACAGGCAGAGGGGAGACATGCAGCCGATCATTCAGGTGCGTGGGCTGGAAAAGACCTACGCCACCGGCTTCCAGGCGCTGAAAGGGGTCGATCTCGACATCCGCCGCGGCGAGATCTTCGCCCTGCTGGGACCGAACGGCGCCGGCAAGACGACGCTCATCAGCACCGTCTGCGGCATCGTCAACGCCACCGCGGGCACCGTGACGGTCGACGGGCACGACATCGTGCGCGACTGGCGCGCCGCGCGTTCGCTGATCGGCCTCGTCCCGCAGGAGCTGACGACCGAGGCGTTCGAGAGCGTCTGGGCCACCGTCAGCTTCAGCCGCGGGCTGTTCGGCAAGCCGCCCGATCCCGCCCACATCGAGAAGGTGCTGAAGGACCTGTCCCTCTGGAACAAGAAGGACAGCAAGGTCATGGCGCTCTCCGGCGGCATGAAGCGCCGCGTGATGATCGCCAAGGCCCTGTCACACGAGCCGCGCATCCTCTTCCTCGACGAGCCGACCGCCGGGGTGGACGTGGAGCTTCGCCGCGGCATGTGGGAGATGATCGGGCGGCTGCGCGACAGCGGAGTGACCATCATCCTGACCACCCACTACATCGAGGAGGCGGAGGAGATGGCCGACAGCATCGGCGTCATCTCCAACGGCCGCATCGTGCTGGTCGAGGACAAGGCCGCGCTGATGCGCAAGCTCGGCAAGCGGCTGCTGACCCTGCAGCTCCAGAACCCGCTGGAGGCCATCCCGGCGGAGCTGGCCGGCTACCCCCTGACCCTGTCCGGCGACGGGCGGGAGCTGGTCTACAGCTTCGACACGCAGGACGACCAGACGGGCATCGCCCGGCTTCTCCGCAAGCTCGGCGACCACGGCATCGATTTCACGAACCTGCACACCGAGGAAAGCTCCCTTGAGGAGATCTTCGTCAGCCTTGTGAAGGAGCGGGCATGACCTCCCCCATCAACCTTCATGCGGTCAAGGCCATCTACCTGTTCGAACTGGCCCGCACCTGGCGCACGCTGTTCCAGAGCATCGCGGCGCCGGTCATCTCGACCTCGCTCTATTTCATCGTCTTCGGGGCGGCCATCGGCGGGCGCTTCACGGCGGTGGACGGGGTGAGCTACGGCGCCTTCCTGGTGCCCGGCCTCGTCATGATGTCGGTGCTGACGGAAAGCGTGTCCAACGCCTCCTTCGGCATCTACATGCCGCGCTATTCCGGGACGATCTACGAGGTGCTGTCGGCCCCGATCTCGGCTTTCGAGACGGTCCTCGGCTATGTCGGGGCGGCGGCCACCAAGTCGATGATCCTTGGCGTGCTGATCCTGCTGACCGCCCGGCTGTTCGTCGACTACTCGATCCAGCACCCGTTCTGGATGGTCGCCTTCCTGGTGCTGACCTCGGTCACCTTCAGCCTGTTCGGCTTCATCCTGGGCGTCTGGGCGGACGGCTGGGAGAAGCTGCAGATCGTGCCGATCCTGGTGATCACGCCGCTGGCCTTCCTCGGCGGCAGCTTCTACTCGATCAGCATGCTGCCGCCGCTGTGGCAGAAGATCACCCTGTTCAACCCGGTCGTCTATCTGGTCAGCGGCTTCCGCTGGAGCTTCTACGGGCAGGCCGACGTGCCGGTGGGGATCAGCCTCGCCATGACCGCCCTGTTCCTGGCGCTCTGCCTGACGGCGGTCTGGTGGATTTTCCGCACCGGCTACAAGCTGAAGAACTGAAAGCTGAACAACTGACCGGCCCGGACGGCGGGGTTCACGCCCCGCCGTCCGGCTTCCCGCTTTCCAGCATCCCGTGGGCGCGGTGCCACTCCTCCAGCGATTCCGGCGGGTAGTCGTCACTGCGCTCATCCCCCGGCCCGGCCTCGACCGGCACCCAGTTGGCCTTCGACCCCAGCATCATGTGGACGTGGGCCGGCGCCTCCGGCAGGGGGCTGTCGATGGCGCTGGCGAAGGGGTGGACCAACTCCGGCCAGCGCGGGTCGCTCACCCACAGGGCGGAGCCGCAGCGCGCGCAGAAGCGCCGCTCGCCGGGGCTTTCCTGCCCGTCGATGCGGGCGTGGAAGACGGAGATGTGCTCCGCCCCCGTCACCGCCAGCGTGTCGGCCTTGGCCCCCAGATTGATGGCGTAGCCGCCCCCGCCCGCGGTCTTGCGGCAGATCGAGCAGTAGCAGCGCAGGTAGGGGACCGGCGCGTAGGCGTCCACCGAGAAACGCACCGCGCCGCAGTGGCAGGACCCGTCGAGCTTCATCCGTCCTCTCCTCCGATGCTCGGGCGCCCGGCTGCGGCGCCGCCCCCGTCCAACCCTCCCGGTCCGGGAAAGTTTCCCGGGGACGCGGCATCGTTTCAAGTCACGGATGGCAGTAGGCAGGCAATCGCATGCGCGGCTTATGAACCCTCTCCCCTCTGGGGAGAGGGTGGCCCGAAGGGCCGGTGAGGGGGTTGCGCTTGGCGGTAGATTCGGCAAAAGCGCAACCCCCTCACCCTAACCCTCTCCCCAGAGGGGAGAGGGGATTTCGCCCGCCCTCACACATCGACCACCGGGGCCATGGCTTCGGCCATCGCGAGCAGGGCGGCGTCCTGGAAGCGCGGCGCCACCAGCTGCACCCCCACCGGAAGCCCGCGCGGCCCGCGGCCGCAGGGCATGGCGAGGCAGGGGACGTGCAGCACGGTCCAGATCGAATTGAAGATGTGATCGCCGGTGGTGTGCAGCCCCTCCGGCGCTTCCCCCGGCGCGGGCGGGGTCAGGATCACGTCGATGGACTCGAACAGGGCGGCGAAGCGCGGCCGGCAGCTGTCGGCCACGTCGTAGGCCTCGGTCAGGGTGCGCGCGGTGATGCCGTGGTTGTGCTCGCAATGGTCGGCCAGCTCGGGATGCAGCCGATGGCGGTCGCTGATGTAAAGGTCGAGGAAGGAGGCCCGTCCCTCGCCGCGGCGGATCACGTCCTGCACCTCGGCCAGCGTCGAGAAATCCTCCGGCAGCTCGAAGGGCACGACCACCGCGCCGGCCTCCTCCAGCCGCTTCGCGGCGAGCAGCAGCGCCGCCTCGCCCGCCGGCTCGATGCGCGACCAGACGGGGGAGCGGCAGAGCCCGACGCGCAGCCCCGCCAGGGTGACCGGCGGCGTCTTGCCCATGCCCTCCAGCTGGAACGCTTCGGCCATCAGCGCGAGGTCGGCGACCGAACGCCCGTACCAGCCGAGCGTGTCGAGGGACACCGCGTAGTGCTTCATCCCCTCGCGGCTGACCACGCCCCAGGTCGGCTTGAAGCCGTAGATGCCGTTGAAGGCGGCGGGGCGGATGTGCGAACCGCCGGTCTGGGTGCCGAAGGCCAGCGGCACATGCCGGTCGCCGACCGCCGCCCCCGACCCGGAGGAGGAGCCGCCCGGCGTGTGGGCAAGGTTGACCGGGTTGCGCGTCGCCGCCTTGCGCCCGCCGGAGGCGAACTCCACCGTGTCGGTCTTGCCCAGCAGGATTCCCCCGGCGCTGCGCGCGATGGCCACGCAGGCGGCGTCGCGGGCCGGTCGGTGGCCCTGGAAGATCGGCGAGTTCTGGGTGGTCGGCAGGTCGGCGGTGTCGATCACGTCCTTCACGCCGAAGGGCAGGCCGTGCAGCGGGCCGGCGGCGGGGCGCTTGTCGGCTTCCCGCGCGGCGGCCAGCGCCAAGGCGGGATCGACGGTGATCCAGGCGCGCACCTGCGGATCGCGGTCTTCGATCCGCTCCAGGCAGGAGCGGACCAGCGCCTCGCTGGTCAGTCGGCCGTCGCGGATGGCGTGGGCGGCCTCGCTGGCCGTGAGTTCGAACGGTTCCATGGCGGGTCCTTTCGGGAAATCAGGCGGGAGGCATCAGGCGGGTAGGGCGGGGCGCTGGCGGTGGTGGTCGGTCGCCGCCTGGAAGGCCGCCCCGGCGCGGAAGACTAGCGGCTCGTCGAACCAGCGCCCGACGATCTGCAGGCCCACCGGCATCCCGTCGCCGTCGAAGCCGCAGGGCACCGACATGGCGGGCAGGCCGAGCGCGCCGAAGCCGTAGGTGAAGCGGCTGACCGCCCGCGTCGCCTCGATCATGTCGGCGCTGTCGTAGATGCGCGGCGCCGTGATGGAGGTGGTCGGGGTGAGGATCAGGTCCACCCGCTCGAACAGCGCGCGGAACCGCAGCTTCCAGGAGGCCAGCCAGCGCCGCGAGTCCGCGTACTGCACGCCCGACACCGGCAGGCCGAGCTGCAGGCGGCGCAGCACCTCCGGCCCGATGGACTCCGGCGCGGTTTCCATCTTGTCGAGGTGGTATTGCGCCATGTCGGCGACGAGCAGGGAGAAGGCGGTGCGGGCCTGCGCCACCTCCGCGTCCTCGATGGTGACGTCGACCAGGACGGCGCCGGCCTTCTCCAGCACCGCCGCCGCGGCGCGCACCCGCTCCGCCACCGCGGGCTGGAGGTTGTCGAAGTAGAAGTTGCGCGGCAGACCGATGCGCGTGCCGGCGATCCCCGCCTTCAAATCCGGCAGGAAATTGCCGAGCGGCACGTCGACCGAATTGGGGTCCTCCGGGTCGTAGCCGGCGATGGCGGCGAAGGCGCGCGCCACGTCGGCGACCGAGTAGGCCAGCGGGCCGACGGTGTCGAAATCGACGCTGCACGGGATCACGCCGCTGTTCGACACCCGGCCGACGCTGGGCCGCAGCCCGACCACCCCGCAGAGCGCCGCCGGGATGCGGATGGAGCCCCCGGTGTCGGTGCCGATGGAGACCCGGCACAGCCCGGCGGCGACCGACGCCGCCGACCCGCCGCTCGACCCGCCGGGCACCCGGCCGGTGTCCCAGGGGTTCCGGCAGGGGCCGTGATGCTCGTTCTGGTTCGTCGAGCCCAGGCAGAATTCGGACAGGTTGTTGCGCCCGACCAGGATGGCGCCGGCGTCGCGCAGGCGACGAATCAGCGGGGCGTCCCGATGCCCCATCCGGGCGAAGCGGTCGGACGAGCCGTAGCTGGTCGTCTCTCCGGCCAGTTCGAAGCAATCCTTGACGGTGACCGTCACCCCGTCCAGCAGGCCGGGCCAGTCCCCCGCCGCCCGCGCCTCGTCCTGCGCCCGCGCCCGGCGGATCGCCCCGTCGGCGTCCACCGCCAGCAGGGCGTTGACGATCGGGTTCAGGCTCTCGATGCGGGCGAGCCGGGCACGGGTCTCCGCCTCGCTGGCGCCGGGCATGGAAGGGCTGCCGCCGCCGGACCGGGCCGGATGCGTTGTCGAAAGATCAGACATGCGTTGCTGCTTTCCGCTCGCGTGCCGGATGGCTTCGGACGAACTGCTCCGGCGACGGCCTGTTGAAGTCGCTTCGTTGCGCTTAGGGACGGAACCGCCGGATCAGGCGGCGTCGGCCAACGCCAGATGGGCGATGACCGCGTCCAGCGGCATCACGTCGGCGTATTTCTTGCCCATGTCGAACAGGTTGGCGCGGTGCGGCTCCTCCGCCCGGTCGCCGACGCACTCCTCCACGATGATCGGGCGCAGCCCGTGGGCAGAGGCGTCAATCACGCTGGCCCGCACGCAGCCCGAGGTCGTGCAGCCGGTGACCAGCAGCGTGTCGACCGCGTTCGCGCGCAGCCAGGACGACAGGGCGGTGCCGAAGAAGGCCGAGGCGTGCTGCTTGCGCACGATGAACTCGTTGGGCAGCGGCGCGACCTCCGGTGCGAAGGCGACATCGGGTGAGCCGGCGGTCAGGGTCAGCAGCGACGGAATCTTCTCGCCGAACGGACCGATGCCGCCTGGAGCCTCCGGCGCGATGAAGCAGGCGTGGGCGATCGGCATGCCCAAGGGACGAACATGTCCGAGCAACTTCCCCGTGGCGGTGATGGCGCTGTTGATGTTGAAGCCGCCGAAGGCGTCTTCACGCGTGAAACCGATCTGGAAGTCGATGATGAGGAGGGCGCACTTGCGGCCGAAGCCGAGCGGCTTGCCGATGCCCTGGCGGTCGTAGATGGAAAGATCGCTCATTTCAGGAGGTTCCTTCTTCCGCTGCTGCGCCGCATCGTGGGCGCCCAGCCAGCATACAACGAGGTATTTTTGCATTCAAAGTCCATAGTTTCACCATTTCAAACCCGCCTCTGCCCGCCTTTTGCGCAGATATGCATATTGCTGTATTCACAAGCAATTCCACGAAGAGCCTCTTTAAATAGCTGATTTCAAGTGATTATTAGACGCCCTGCGACAGCTCGCCGCAGGATGGCACGATTCCTGCGAATTTGGTCGGGCATAAGGGTCCAGCGCAGATTGTGTGCAAAAATAGACCGGACAAATCTCAGCGCTGCCCGTAAAATCTTTGACACAGAGGAGCAGGCTTATGGACGGGATCAATCGCAAGGAACGGGCCGGCCGGATCGAGCGGAGCGGCGTCAACCGCCGCCAGTTCGGCACTTTGCTGGCCGCCGGCGCCCTGGTGGCGGGCAGCGGCTGGCCTCTGCCGGCGTCGGCGGCGCCGCCGGTCCTGCGGGTGCGCATCGGCAGCGACATCGGCAACCTGGATCCCGCCCGCATCTTCCAGATCGAGAACCAGACGGTCGCCACCCAGATCTTCAACGGGCTGGTCAAGTATGACGAGGCGAGCAACGCCATCGTCCCCGACCTCGCCACCGGCTGGGACATCTCCGGCGACGGCACCGTCTACAGCTTCGCCCTGCGCAGCGGCGTCACCTGGCACAAGGGCTTCGGCCCCTTCACCTCCGACGACGTGAAGTTCTCGTTCGAGCGCGTGCTCGACCCGCAGACCGGCAGCAGCTACAGCGGGCAGCTCGCCTCCATCAAGTCCATCGAGACGCCGTCCCCCGACAAGGTGGTCATCACGCTGAAGGAACCGAATTCCGGCTTCCTGCATAAGGTGTCGGCCTTCAACCAGGGCTGGATCGTCAGCCGCAAGGCGCTGGGCGAGATCGGCGACAAGGCCTTCGCGCTGAACCCCATCGGCACCGGCCCCTTCGTGTTCCAGAACTGGGCGCCGGGCCGCGAGGTCAAGCTGTCCGCCAACAAGGACTATTTCGCGGGCGCGCCCAAGGTCGAGGAGGTGCAGTTCCGCGTCATCAAGGACGAGACGGCGGCAGCCATCGCCCTGGAGAACGGCGAGATCGACATCTTCTTCGGCCTGCAGCAGCCGGAGGTCATCCAGCGCCTGAAGGGCGGCGGGCTGGTCACCGTGCTCGACCGCGACGCCAACCACACGATCAACCTCGTCCTCAACACCTCGATCAAAACGCTGGGCGATGTGCGGGTGCGTCAGGCGATCTACCACGCCATCAACCGCAAGGCGCTGATCGACGGCTTCTTCAAGGGCACCAAATCGGAGGCGAGCGGCGTCCTCACCTCCTCCTTCCAGGAATTCACCGATCAGGTCCCGCTGTTCCCCTACGACCCGGCGAAGGCCAAGGCGCTGCTCAAGGAGGCCGGGGTGGGAAGCTTCACGCTGGACCTCGTGGCGCCGGGCGCCAACCCCTACGACAAGATCGTCGTGCCGATCGCCAGCGACCTCGCCGCCGTGGGCATCGACGCCAAGATCAAGGTGCTGGAGCGCGGCGCCTACCTCCAGGCGCGCAACAAGGGCACGGTGCCGACCTGCATCACCGGCGTCGTCGGCGCCCCCGACCCGGACAGCCCGATTCTGTCGCTGTTCGCCAAGTCCTCCTTCCCGCCGGGCCTCAACACCGCCCATTACGAGGGCATCGAAGACATGATCGCCGCCGCCCGGCAGGCCCAGGGCGACGCCGCCCGCAAGGAGGTCTATGGGAAGATCCAGGCCAAGGTGATGGGCGACGTGCCGGTGATCCCGCTCTACGCCGACCACCTGTTCATCGCCCACACCAAGAAGGTCTCCGGCTTCGTCCAGAACTCCCTGTTCACGATGAGCGCCTATCCGGTCTCGCTGCTGGAGGCGTGACGATGGACCGGCTTCTTCGCCAACTCTCGCAGCTCGCGATCACGGTGTTCGGCATCGTGACCGTGACCTTCTTCCTGGTCCGGATGATCCCCGGCGACCCCGCCCAGTACATGCTGGGCGACTACGCCACCGAGGAGGCGCTGGCGACGCTGCGCGCCCAGCTCGGCCTCGACCAGCCGGTCTACGTGCAGTACGGGCTCTATGTGCTGCGCGCCGTCACCGGGGATTTCGGATCGTCGGTGGTCACCGGCCGCCCGGCGCTGGAGGAGATCCTGTTCAGCCTCCCGGACTCCGCGATCCTGGCCTTCGCCGGCCTCGCGGTGGCGGTGGCGATCGGCATCCCGCTCGGCATTCTCACCGCGGAGCGGCAGGGATCGTGGAGCGACATGCTCATCATGATCGTGGCGCTGTTCGGCATCTCCTTCCCGGTCTTCTGGCTCGGCCTCGCCTCCGTCCTGCTGTTCTCGCAGGAGCTGAAATGGTTCCCGGCGCTGGGGGCCAGCTCGGGCGGCGGGTTCCTCACCCACCTGCACCATCTGGTGCTTCCGGCGGGGGTGCTGGGCATCTCGGTCGCGGCCTACATCACCCGCCTGACCCGCTCGGCGATGCTGGAGGTGCTGGGCCAGGACTGCATCCGCGTCGCCCGCGCCATGGGCGTGCCGGAACGCCGGGTGGTGTGGCGGCTGGCGCTGAAGAACGCGCTGGTGCCGATCCTCGCCATCGTCGGGGTGACCTTCGCCTGGTCGCTGGGCAGCGCCATCCTGATCGAGGTGGTGTTCAGCCGGCCGGGCATCGGCTCGATGATCCTGAAGGCGGTCTCGGCCCGCGACTACCAGCTCGTCCAGGCGGGCGTGCTGGTGCTGGCCGTCGCCGTCGTCCTCGTCAACAGCCTGCTCGACCTCGCCTACGGGCTGGTCGATCCGCGCCTGTCCACACGGTGACCCCATGGCAGCCACAGCAACCCTTTCCGCGCCCGCTTCGGCGCGGCGGTCGTCCCTGATGCGCTATTTCCGCCATCCGGGCTTCCTGATCGGCGTGATCCTGCTGACCCTGCTGCTGATCGTGGCGGTGGCGGCCCCCTGGATCGCCCCGATGTCGCCGCTTGAGACCGACCTCGCCAACACGCTGGCCCCGCCCTCGGCCGCGCATCTCCTGGGCACCGACCAGTTCGGGCGCGACGTGCTGTCCCGCCTGATCTGGGGCACCCGCATCTCCCTCCAGGTCGCCGTCGCGGTGATGGCTCTGTCGCTGTCGCTGGGGATGGTGATCGGCGCGGTCGCCGGCTTCTTCGGCGGTTGGGTCGAGCGGGTGACCGTCTCGATCATCGACATCCTGCTGGCCTTCCCCGGCTTCCTGCTGGCGCTCGCCCTGGTGGCGGCGCGCGGCTCCTCGCTGGAGTCGGTCATCATCGCGGTGGCGCTGGCCTTCACGCCGCGGGTCGCCGCGGTGATGCGGGCGGTCGTGCTGACCATCAAGCCGCGCACCTACGTCGAGGCGTCGCGGGCCATCGGCATGGGCACGATGCGGCTGCTCTTCCTGCACGTCGTGCCGAACAGCCTGCCGCCGGTGATCGTGGTCGCCACGGTCAGCGCCGCCACCGCCATCCTGGCGGAAGCGGGCTTGAGCTTCCTCGGCCTCGGGGTCCAGCCGCCGGCCCCGACCTGGGGCAACGTCATCGCCGACGGGCAGAGCTTCCTGGCCTCCAACCCGCTGATCTCGCTGTCGGCGGGGATCTGCATCGCGGTGATGGTGGTCGCCCTGAACCTGCTGGGGGACGGCCTGCGCGACACGCTCGACCCGCAGATGCGCCGCTCCTCCGGACGCGTGCTGTGAGAATCCCCCCGATGCCAAACAAGGCCATGCCGAACCTTCATCCCGTGGCGCCGGCGGCTCCCGTCGCCCCCGCCACGGCCCCCCGCCCGGTCGCGCTGGAGCTGCGCGACCTGACCACGGTCTTTCCCGGCGACGACGGTCCGGTCACCGTCATCGACGGCGTGTCGCTCGCCGTGCGGGCCGGCGGCACGCTGGCGGTGGTTGGCGAGTCCGGATCGGGCAAGTCGATGACCTTCCTGTCGGCGCTGGGCCTCGTCGCGGCACCGGGCCGCGTCCGCCGCGGCGAGGTGCGGATCGACGGCGCCGACATCCTGCACCAGCCGCCGGAGCGGCTGCGCCGCCTGCGCGGGGCGGTCATTTCGATGATCTTCCAGGACCCGCTGACCGCGCTGAACCCCGTCTTCACCATCGGCGAGCAGATCGTTGAGGTGCTGCGGGCGCACCAGCGCATCGGCCGGACCGCCGCCCGCGCCCGCGCCATCGAGCTGCTGGCCCGCGTCCAGATCCCCGACCCGGCGCGGCGGGTGGACGACTACCCGCACCAGCTCAGCGGCGGGCAGCGCCAGCGCGTGCTGATCGCCATGGCCATCGCCCTGTCGCCGAAGATCCTGATCGCCGACGAGCCGACCACGGCGCTCGACGTGACGGTGCAGGCGCAGATCCTCGACCTGCTCGCCGACCTCCAGGCGGAGACCGGCATGGCGCTGGTGCTCATCACCCACGATCTGGGGCTGGTCGCCAAATACGCCGACGACGTGGCGGTGATGTACGCCGGGCGGCTGGTCGAGACCGGCTCCATGGAGGAGGTGTTCACCAGGCCCCGCCATCCCTACACCCGCGCGCTGTTCCGCAGCATCCCCCGCCTCGACGGACCGGTGGACGAGGAGCTTCCGGCCATCGAGGGCCAGCCGCCCAACGTCGCCCGCCTGCCGCCCGGCTGCGCCTTCGAGCCGCGCTGCACGGTCGGCCGCGGGCGGGCGGACTGCTGCACCCGGCGGCCGCTGCCGCTGGCCGGCGACCGCTCCGGCCACCGCAGCGCCTGTTTCCACGAAGACCTGCCCGACCGGAAGGAGGCCACCCGATGAGCGACACCCTCTCCGCACCGCCTCCGGCCCTGGAACTCGTCGACGCCACCCGCGTCTTCACCCGCCGCGGCGGCCTGTTCAAGTCGGCCGGCAAGGCGGTGCGGGCGGTGGACGGCGTGTCGCTGACCATCCGCGCCGGCGAAACCCTCGGCCTCGTCGGCGAGAGCGGCAGCGGCAAGAGCACGCTGGGCCGCCTCGCCCTGCGGCTGGTCGAGCCGACCAGCGGACGCCTGCTGGTCGACGGGCGCGACGTGACCGGCGTGTCGAAGGCCGAGATGCAGGCGATGCGGCGCGACATCCAGATGGTCTTCCAGGACCCCTACGGATCGCTCGACCCCCGCGTCACCATCGGCCAGAGCATCGCCGAACCGCTGAAGGTCCATGGCCTGTGGGACAGCGACGGGCCGCAGAAGGTGGCCGGGGTGATGAGCCTCGTCGGGCTCGACCCCTCGCACGCCGACCGCTACCCGCACCAGTTCTCCGGCGGCCAGCGCCAGCGCATCGGCATCGCCCGCGCCCTGACGCTCGACCCCAAGATCCTGGTGCTGGACGAGCCGGTGTCGGCGCTCGACGTGTCGATCCAGGCGCAGATCATCAACCTGCTCCAGCGCATCCAGCGGGAACGCGGGCTGTCCTACCTGTTCATCGCCCACGATCTGGCGGTGGTCCGCCACGTCAGCCACCGCATCGCCGTGATGTATCTCGGCAAGGTCGTGGAGATGGCGGAGCGCGACAACCTCTACCGCCGGCCGCTGCATCCCTACACCGTCTCGCTGCTGGCGGCGGTGCCCATCGCCGACGTGCGGATGCGCAACCGACGCCGCACCTCGGTGACGATGGGCGAGATCGGCTCGGCCACCAACGTGCCGCCGGGCTGCCGCTTCCACCCGCGCTGCTATCGGGCGCGGCTGGTCGCCGCGGCGGGCGGCGTGCCCACCGAGCGCAGCGGCGACGCCCTGCTGCCGCGCGCCTGCCTGATCGACCAGCCCGCGTTGAAGGCCTGCGGCGGCACCGATCAAGTCGCCTGCCACTTCCCCGAAACACCGGAAACCCGGTCCGAGGTCGCCACGGCGGTCCTCCAGGACATCGGCTATCCGCCCATCCGTCCCATCACCCTGTAATCGGCCCCCTGCAATCGGCTTAAGGATCACCCCCATGTTCAGCGTCACCGACGAACTCAAGGACAACTATTCCGGCGTCTTCCAGAACCGGATCGGCTTCGGGCGGAAGGCCGCCATCATCTCCATCGACTTCATCGACTTCTACACCCAGCCCGGCGCCCCCTTCTTCGGGCAGGGGGTGGTGGACGCGACGATCGCCAGCGTGCCGCTCTACGCCGCCGCCCGCCGCGCCGGCCTGCCGGTCATCTACACCAAGGTCGTCTATGACGCGGCCGGGACCGAGGGCGGCATGTTCGTGAAGAAGATCCCGGCGTTGCGCGCCTTCACCGCCGACAACCCGCTGGCCGAGTTCGACGCCCGCGTGACGCCGGAGCCGCAGGACGTCGTGCTGGTCAAGCACCATTCCTCCGCCTTCTTCGGCACGCCGCTCAGCACCATGCTGCGCGTGATGGAGTGCGACACGGTGATCCTCACCGGCTGCTCGACCAGCGGCTGCGTGCGGGCGACGGCGGTGGACGCGGTGTCCCACGGCTTCCGCGTCATCGTCCCCGCCGAATGCGTGGGCGACCGCCACCAGGCCCCGCACGATTCCGCCCTGTTCGACATGAACGCCAAGTACGGCGACGTGCTGCCGGTGGCGGAGGTGATGGCCTACGTCAAGAAACAGGCCGAGGCCGTGGCCGCCTGATCCCTCCCAACCGCCTCTGACCCCATCCGAACTGTATGGAGCGGTGGCGCGTCCGCGGCCGACCGGCGGGCGCGCCCCTGAACAATCTGCCGACATGATGCCCCTTTCCAATCCCCTCCAGTGGTGCCTGCTGGTGGGGGCGACCCTCCTGTTCACCGCCCTGTTCATGGTGGCCGGCCTTCCCGGCGCGACGTTGCTCGGCCCGATGGCGGCGGCGATCCTGCTGGGGGTGCGCGGCGCCTCGATCGAGCTGCCCAAGCGCTTCTCCTGGCTGGCCCAGGCGCTGACGGGGGGCGTCGTCGCCCGGTCCATGGACGTGACCATCCTGCACGACGTGGCGCTGCACTGGTTCCCCATGCTGATGGCGCTGTCCACGATGTTGGCCGGCGCGGTGCTGGTCGGCTGGCTGCTGGAGCGGTCGGGCCGCTTTCCCGGCGGCACCGCCCTGTGGGGGACCATGCCGGGCGCCGCCCCGGCGATGATTGCCATGGCCGGCGATTTCGGCGGCGATCCGCGCTTTGTCGCCGTCATGCAGTATCTGCGGGTGATCGTGGTCGTCGTCCTGGCCTCGCTGGTCTGCCATTTCCTGCTGGGCAGCGTTCCCGTGCCAATCGCCGTTCCGGGCGCCGTTCCCGGCGCCGTTCCCGCGCCATCGGCCTCCGTCGCCTCGACGCTGGCGCTGGTGGCGGTCGCGCTGGCCGGCGGCTGGGCCGGGACCGTGACACGGCTTCCGGCGGGGCCGCTGCTGGGGCCGATCCTGCTCGGCGGCACGCTCAACATGACCGGGCTGGTGGTGCTGGACTCGCCGTCCTGGCTGATCGCCGTCGCCTTCACGATCATCGGCTGGACGACCGGCCTGCGCTTCCGGCGGGAACTGCTGCGCGATCTGGTGGCGTCGGTGCCGCTGATGCTGCTGTCCACCTTCGGTCTGGTGGCGATGTCGCTCGGCTCCGCCTGGCTGCTGGTCACGCTGACCGGCAAGGACCCGCTGACCGCCTATCTGGCGACCAGCCCCGGCGGGTTGGACTCGGTGACGGTGGTGGCGTTGGGCAGCGCCGCCGACGTGCCCTTCATCCTCACCTTGCAGACGCTGCGGCTGTTCGGGACAATCCTGATGAGCGTTCTGCTTGTGCGATTCCTGCGCCGCCGATAGAACGCAATCCCTTGCCCCGCCATTTTCCAACCGCCGGTGCCCGAAGCCCCGGCCGGAGGACACCGTGACCCCGTTCAGCGATGAGAAGGCGACCGGGACCGTCCGGTCCGAGCAGGTCGGCTCCATCATGACCGCCCTGCGCAACCGGGTGCTGGAGGGCAAGCTGCTCCCCGGCACCAAGCTGAAGGAGGCGGAACTGGCCGCCCAGTTCGGCGTGTCGCGGACCCCGATCCGCGAGGCGCTGGTGGCGGCCGAGCGGGAAGGGCTGGTCACTTACGAGACCAACCGCGGCTACACGGTGCGCCAGTTCACCCGGCGCGACCTGCTGGAGAGCTATGAGATGCGCAGCCTCCTGGAGGGGCACGGCTGCCGCATCGTGGCGGAGCGCGGCCTGCCGCTCGACGTGGAGCGGGCGCTGCGCAACGGCCTCGACCGCGCCGAGGCGCTGATTGCCGGCGACAGCCCGCTGGAGGGGGAGGCGCTGGAGCAGTGGCGCCTGCTGAACCAGCGCTTCCACACCACCCTGATGGGGCTGGTGCCGAGCGGGCTGTTCAACCGCTCCTTCCAGACCGTCTACCGGGTCCCGAAGATCTACGACGTCCTGGAGATGGAGAAGGACGGTCCCACCCTGCGCCAGTACAACGAGGAGCACCGCCGCATCCTCGACGCCATCGCCCGCCGCCAGAGCGGGCGCGTGGAGTTCCTGATGCGGGAGCATCTCCAGGGACCGTGCGATTTGCTTCTCCGCCGGATGGAGGAAACGCCGGGCGGGTGAGGTGACGTGTCGCTGTGCTGACGGTGCCCCCACCCTAACCCTCCCCCGCTGTCGCAGGGGAGGGGACTGCCGCCGCTTCGCGATCATCTCCCTCCCCTGCGCAGCGGGGGAGGGCCGGGGTGGGGGAGAGAACCTCACCATTTCAAGTACTTTACCTTCCCCTCGTATACGCGCCCTATATTCTCCACCCCCCACCACCCCCCTCGAATCTATACGCCCATCGGGCGCAGCCTGATCGTGCCGGACACAGCCGTGCCGGCATCCGATCCACGCTGACGCGCGTCCGGCTGTCCGGACGCGCCCCGGAGGCAACCATGCTGGACATCATCGCGCTGGCGATCACCGCGGCCTTCTTCGCTGCGTCCATCGCCTATGTGCACGCTTGCGACCGCTTGTGAGGGAGGGCGGGCCATGTTCGTCGATTACGCGCTCGGCGGCCTCGTCGCCGCCGGGCTGCTGGGCTACCTCGTGTACGCCCTGATCCGCCCCGAACGGTTCTGAGGAGACTCCCATGACCGTCAGCGGCTGGATCAACATCCTGCTCTTCGCCGCCCTCGTGGCCGCCGTGGCGCGCCCGCTCGGCGGCTATATGACGCGGCTGTTCAACGGGGAGCGCACGCTGCTGTCGCCGCTGCTCGGCCCCGTCGAGCGCGGGCTCTACCGCTTGGCCGGGGTGGACGTGAAGGCGGAGCAGCATTGGGTGACCTACGCCGTCGCCATGCTGCTGTTCAACGTCGCCGGCCTGCTGCTGCTCTACGCGCTGCAGCGCCTGCAGGGCGTCCTGCCCCTGAACCCCACCGGCATGGCGGCGGTGCCCGCCGACCTCGCCTTCAACACCGCCGCCAGCTTCGTCACCAACACCAACTGGCAGAATTACGGCGGCGAAAGCACGATGAGCCATCTCGTGCAAATGGCCGGGCTGACCGTGCAGAACTTCGTGTCGGCGGCGACCGGCATCGCGCTGGCCGTGGCTCTGGTCCGCGGCTTCACCCGCACCGGGGCGCGGACGGTGGGCAATTTCTGGACCGACCTGACCCGCGGCACGCTCTACCTGCTGCTGCCGCTCAGCCTGCTCTACGCGCTGTTCCTGGTCTGGCAGGGCGTGCCGCAGACGCTGGCCGGGACGGTGGACGCCACCACGCTGGAGGGCGCCCGGCAGACCATCGCGCTCGGCCCCGTCGCTTCGCAGGAGGCGATCAAGATGCTGGGCACCAACGGCGGCGGCTTCTTCAACGCCAACTCCGCCCATCCTTTCGAGAATCCGAACGCCCTGACCAATCTGGTGCAGATGCTGTCGATCTTCGCCATCGGCGCCGGGCTGACCAACCTGTTCGGGCGCATGGCCGGCGACGAGCGGCAGGGCTGGGCCATCCTGGCCGCCATGGGCCTGCTGTTTTTTATCGGCGTCGCCGCCGTCTATTGGGCGGAAGCCCAGGGCAACCCGGCCTTCGCCGCCCTCGGGCTGGACAACGCCGCCGGCAACATGGAGGGCAAGGAGACCCGCTTCGGCATCGCCATGAGCGCCCTGTTCGCCGCGGTGACCACGGCAGCCTCCTGCGGCGCGGTCAACGCCATGCACGACAGCTTCATGCCACTGGGCGGCATGGTGCCGATGGTCAACATGATGCTGGGCGAGATCATCGTCGGCGGCGTCGGGGCCGGCCTCTACGGCATGCTGCTGTTCGCCATCGTCACCATGTTCGTCGCCGGGCTGATGGTCGGGCGCACGCCGGAGTATCTGGGCAAGAAGCTGGAGGCGAAGGAGGTCAAGATGACCATGCTCGCCGTCCTCTGCCTGCCCTTGATGATGCTGGGCGGCACCGCCTTCGCCGTGGTGCTGGACAGCGGCCTCGCCTCGCTCGCCAACGCCGGCCCGCACGGCTTCTCGGAAGCGCTCTACGCCTACGTCTCGGCGGCGGCCAACAACGGCAGCGCCTTCGGCGGGCTGTCGGGCAACACGCTCTGGTACAACCTGACGCTGGCTGCCGGAATGCTGGTGGGCCGCTTCCTGGTCATCGTGCCGATGCTGGCGGTCGCCGGCTCGCTCGCCGCCAAGACGCGCAGCGCGGCCTCGGCCGGCACCTTCCCGACCCATGGCGGCCTGTTCGTCGGGCTGCTGGCCGGCGTCATCCTGATCGTCGGCGGCCTGACCTTCTTCCCGGCGCTCGCCCTCGGCCCGGTGGCCGAGCATCTGGCGATGCGCGCCGGCCTCCTCTTCTGACCGGGGACCATCCATGGACACCCATTCGAAAACCGCCACCCGGACTCCGGCCTCCACGCTGCTGGACCCGGCCATCCTCCTGCCCGCCGTCGCCGGCTCCGTCCGCAAGCTCGACCCGCGGCTGATGGCCCGCAACCCGGTGATGTTCTGCGTGGAAGTGGTGGCGGCGCTGACCACGCTGCTGTTCCTGCGCGACCTCCTGACTGGCGCTGGGCTGACCGGCGCCGGGGGGATCGGCTTCTCCCTGCAGATCGTGCTCTGGCTGTGGTTCACCCTGCTCTTCGCCAATTTCGCGGAGGCGGTGGCGGAGGGCCGCGGCAAGGCCCAGGCGGCCAGCCTGCGCCGCACCCGCACGGAGACCACCGCCAAGCGGCTGGCGGGCGAGGGCTGGGAGAGCGTTCCGGCCACCCTCCTGAAGCCCGGCGACCTCGTTCTGGTGGAGGCGGGTGACCTCATCCCCTCCGATGGCGAGGTGGTGGAGGGTGTGGCCAGCGTCAACGAGGCGGCGATCACCGGCGAATCCGCCCCGGTCGTCCGTGAATCCGGCGGCGACCGCTCCGCGGTGACCGGCGGCACGCAGGTGATTTCCGACTGGATCAAGGTGCGGATCACCGCCGCCCAGGGCAACACCTTCCTCGACCGCATGATCGGGCTGGTCGAGGGCGCGCAGCGGCAGAAGACGCCCAACGAGATCGCGCTGAACATCCTGCTGGCCGGCATGACGGTCATCTTCGTCATCGCCGTGGCGACCATCCCCAGCTTCGCCGCCTACGCCGGCGGATCGGTGGGGGTGCTGGTGCTGGCGGCGCTGTTCGTCACGCTGATTCCCACCACCATCGGCGCGCTGCTGTCGGCCATCGGCATCGCCGGCATGGATCGGCTGGTGCGCTTCAACGTGCTCGCCATGTCAGGCCGGGCGGTGGAGGCGGCGGGCGACGTGGACACGCTGCTGCTCGACAAGACCGGCACGATCACGCTCGGCAACCGGCAGGCGGCGGAGTTCCTGCCGATTTCCGGCGTGGCCGACCGCGATCTCGCCGACGCCGCCCAACTCGCCTCGCTGGCCGACGAGACGCCGGAGGGCCGCTCCATCGTCGTGCTGGCGAAGGAGAAATACGGCATCCGTGCCCGTGACATGGCCGGGCTGCACGCCCAGTTCGTGCCCTTCACCGCCCAGACGCGGCTGAGCGGTATCGACAGCGACGGTGTGACGATCCGCAAGGGTGCGGTGGACGCCGTGCTGGCCCATGTGCGGACCCTCGGGCAGGGCATCGCCCACCAGGGCAACACCGTCACCGCGCTGCGCCCCGATCCCGCCCTGGAGGCGGCGGTGCGCGAGGTCCAGGCCATCGCGGAGCGCGTCGCCAAGTCCGGCGGCACGCCGCTGGCCGTCGCCCGCGACGGCCGGCTGCTCGGCGTCATCCATCTGAAGGACATCGTCAAGGGCGGCATCCGGGAGCGCTTCGCGGCGCTGCGCCAGATGGGCATCAAGACGGTGATGATCACCGGCGACAACGCCATGACCGCCGCCGCCATCGCGGCGGAGGCCGGGGTGGACGATTTCCTGGCCCAGGCGACGCCGGAGATGAAGCTGCGGCTGATCCGCGACGAGCAGGCGCGGGGCAAGCTGGTCGCCATGTGCGGCGACGGCACCAACGACGCCCCGGCGCTGGCCCAGGCCGACGTCGGCGTGGCGATGAACACCGGCACCGTCGCCGCCCGCGAGGCCGGCAACATGGTCGATCTGGACAGCGATCCGACCAAGCTGATCGAGATCGTGGAGATCGGCAAGCAGCTGCTGATGACCCGCGGCGCGCTGACCACCTTCTCCATCGCCAACGACGTGGCGAAGTACTTCGCCATCATCCCCGCCATGTTCCTGGCCTTCTACCCGCAGCTGGGCGCCTTGAACGTGATGGGGCTGGCCAGCCCGGAGAGCGCCATCCTGTCGGCGATCATCTTCAACGCGCTGATCATCGTCGCGCTGATCCCGCTGGCGCTGCGCGGCGTCGCCTACCGCGCGGTGGGCGCGGCCCGGCTGCTGCGCCGGAACCTGCTGATCTACGGGCTGGGCGGCCTGATCGTGCCCTTCGTCGGGATCAAGCTGATCGATCTGCTCGTCACCGCCATCGGACTCGTGTGAGGACCCTGCCATGCTGAAGGAACTGCGTCCCGCCCTCGTCATGATCGCCGCGCTGACCGTGGTGACCGGGCTGATCTACCCGCTGGCCGTCACCGGAATCGCCCAGGCCGTCTTTCCTCATCAGGCCAACGGCAGCCTGATCGAGCGGGACGGGACGGTCGTCGGCTCCGTCCTGATCGGCCAGGGCTTCACCGGGGAGGGCTATTTTCACGGGCGGCCCTCCGCCACGCTGGGGCCGGACCCGTCCGACCCGTCGAAGAGCGTGCCGGCGCCCTACAACGCCGCGGCCTCCGGCGGCTCCAACCTCGGCCCGACCGCCCAGGCGCTGGCCGACCGGGTGCGCGCGGAGACGGAGCGGCTGAAGGCCGAGAAACCCAAAGCTCCGGTGCCGGTCGAGCTGGTGACGACCTCGGCCAGTGGCCTCGACCCGCATCTGTCGCTCGCCGCCGCCGATTTCCAGGTCCCCCGTGTCGCCCGCGCCCGCGGCCTGTCGGAGGCCCAAGTCAGCGCCCTGGTCACCATGAACACCGAGCCGTCGCTGCTGGGGCCGCTGGCGGAGCCGGTGGTCAACGTGCTCCGGCTCAATCTCGCTCTCGACGCCGCCACGGCGACGCATTAGCTGAAGGTCAACAGGCGGCCCCGCTCCGTCTCCCGCGCGGGCGGGGGAGGGGACGGGGCCGTCGATCCGTTCCGAAAGCCGCCCCGATGCCGAACGACCGAACCGCCGCCGCTGCCCGGCCTTCGCCCGAAGCGCTCCTGCGCGCGGCGGCGCGGGAGGGGCGCGGGCGGCTGAAGCTGTTCCTGGGTGCGGCCCCCGGCGTCGGCAAGACCTACGAGATGCTGCTGACCGCCCAGGCCAAGCGGCGCGACGGGGTGGACGTGGTGGTCGGCGTGGTCGAGACCCATGGCCGGCGCGAGACCGAGGCGCTGCTCGCCGGCCTGACGGTCCTCCCGCGTCTCAAGGTCGAGTACAAGGGCCGCCGGCTCGACGAGATGGACCTCGACGCCATCCTCGCCCGCCGCCCGGCCATCGTTCTGGTGGACGAGCTGGCCCACACGAACGCCCCCGGCAGCCGGCACGCCAAGCGCTACCTTGACGTGGAGGAGATCCTCGCCGCCGGGATTGACGTCTACACGACGATGAACATCCAGCATGTGGAGAGTCTGAACGACGTCGTCGCCCGGATCACCCGCGTCCGCGTGCGCGAGACGGTGCCGGACTCGATCCTCGACCGCGCCGACGACATCGAGGTCATCGACATCACGCCGGACGACCTGATCCAGCGGCTGAAGGACGGCAAGGTCTATGTCCCGCGCACCGCCGAGCGGGCGATCCGCCATTACTTCTCCCCCGGCAACCTGACGGCGCTGCGCGAGCTGGCGCTGCGCCGCACCGCCCAGCGGGTGGACGACCAGCTGCTCACCCACATGCAGGCCCACGCCATCGCCGGCCCCTGGGCGGCGGGGGAACGGCTGCTGGTCTGCGTGAATGAGGACCCGGCCTGCGCCGCCGTCGTCCGCTACGCCCGCCGTCAGGCCGAGCGGCTGCGCGCCCATTGGACCGCGTTGCACGTCGAGACCCCGCGCAGCCTGCGCCTGAGCGAAGCCGAGCGCGACCGCATCGCCGACGCGCTGCGGCTGGTCGAGAAGCTGGGCGGCGAGGCGGTGACCATCCCCGGCGGCGACGTCGCCGGCACGGTGGTCGAGTATGCGCGGACCAACAACGTCGCCCACATCGTCATCGCCAAGTCCCACCGCGGCCCCTGGGCGGAGCTGCTGCGCAGCTCCGTCGCCTTCCGGCTGATCCGGCAGGCCGGCGGCATCAGCGTCCACGTCATCGCCGACGACGCCGAGGAGCCGATCCCGCCCAAGACGGTGCGCACCGCGGCCCCCCGGCGCCCGGCGCTGTCCTGGTGGCCCTACGCCGCCGCCACCGGCTACGTCGCCCTGGCGCTGGGCATCGGGGAGGTGCTTCAGCAGGTGCTGGACGTCAGCAACGTCGCGCTGGTCTTCCTGACGGCGGTGCTGACCAGCGCGGTGACCGGCGGGCTGGGGCCGTCGCTCTACGCCTGCGTCGCCAGCATCCTGGCCTTCAACTATTTTTTCCTGAACCCGCTCTACACCTTCTCCATCGCCGATCCGGAGAACATCGTCGCGCTGTTCTTCTTCGCGGTGGTCGCGGTGATCGCCAGCAACCTGACCGCCCGCGTGCGCGCCCAGGCCGTCACCGCCCGGCTGCGCGCCAAGACGACCGAGGATCTGTACGGCTTCAGCCGCAAGCTGGCCGGCGTGGTCACCATGGACGACCTGCTGTGGGCGACCGCCCACCAGATCGCGGCGATGCTGAAGGTGCATGTGGTCCTGCTGCTGCCCGAGGGCGGCACCGTGTCTGTCCGCGCCGGCTACCCGCCGGAGGACGAACTGCGCGAGGCCGACCTCGCCGCCGCCGTCTGGGCGTGGGAGAACAACCGGCCGGCCGGGCGCGGCTCGGACACGCTGCCCGGCGCCAAGTGGCTGTTCCTTCCCCTGCGCACCGGGCGCGGCCCGGTCGGGGTGGTCGGCATCGACACCGACACCGCCCGCACCGGCAAGCCCGGCGCCCTGCTGACCCCGGACCAGCGCCGGCTGCTCGACGCGCTGACCGATCAGGCCGCACTTGCCATCGAGCGCGTCACCCTGGCGGAGGACGTGGACCGCGCCCGTCTGGCCGCCGAGACGGAGCGGTTGCGCTCGGCCCTGCTCACCTCGATCTCCCACGACCTGCGGACGCCGCTGGCCTCCATCCTGGGGTCGGCGACCAGCCTGACCGCCTACGGCGCCGGGATGGACGAGGCGTCGCGCCGCGACCTCGCCGCCACCATCCAGGAGGAGGCGGAGCGGCTGAACCGCTTCATCGCCAACCTGCTGGACATGACGCGCCTGGAATCGGGGGCGATCCGCCCGCGCACCGGCCCGGTCGATCTGGCCGAGACGGTGGGCAGCGCGCTGGGGCGGGCGGGCCGCATCCTGGCCGGGCACCGGGTGGACGTCGATCTGGCCGCCGACCTGCCGATGCTGGAGGCGGACGACGTGCTGTTCGAACAGGTTCTCTTCAATCTTCTGGACAACGCGGCCAAATACGCGCCAACAGGCTCGCTGATCCAGGTCGGGGCGTCGCGGGAGGGCGATCGGGTGCGCATCGAGGTGCGGGACGAGGGCGACGGCATCCCGGCGGCGGATGTCGAGCGGATCTTCGACAAGTTCTACCGCGTCCAGGCCCAGGACCGGCAGCGCGCCGGGACCGGGCTGGGGCTGGCGATCTGCCGCGGCTTCGTCGAGGCGATGGGCGGCACCATCGCCGCCGGCAACCGCAAGGACCGCTCCGGCGCCGTCTTCACCCTGACCATGCCCGCCGCCGCCGCCCTGCCTGATCTTGAGGGGCCTGATCTTGAGGGGCCCGGCCTTGAGGAAGAGGGGACGCCATGAGGTCGGACACCCTGCCGCTGCGCGTCCTGGTGGTGGACGACGAGCCGCCGATCCGCCGCTTCCTGCGCACCACCCTGTCCGCCCAGGGCTACGACATCGCCGAGGCGGAGGATGGCGCGGGGGCGCTGGCGGCGGTGCGGCGGCGCCCGCCGGACCTGCTGGTGCTCGACCTCGGCCTGCCGGGGATCGGCGGGCTGGAGGTGATCCGCCGCCTGCGCGCCGACGGGGTGGCTGCCCCGATCATCGTGCTGTCCAGCCGCGCCGACGAGGCGGGAAAGGTGGAGGCGCTGGACCTCGGCGCCGACGACTATGTGACCAAGCCCTTCGGCATGGACGAGCTTCTCGCCCGCATCCGCGCCGCGCTGCGCCACCGCCTGCAGCAGCAGGGGGAGCGCCCGCTGTTCCGCAGCGGCGACCTCGCCGTCGATCTGGTCCGGCGCATCGTGACGGTCCGCGGCGCCGAGGTGAAGCTGTCGCCCCGCGAGTACGACCTGCTGCGCCTGCTGGTCGCCCATGCCGGCAAGGTGCTGACCCACCGCTTCATCCTGAAGGAGGTGTGGGGTGCGGACACCGACGTGCAGTATCTGCGCATCTACGTCCGCCAGCTCCGCCAGAAGATCGAGGCGGAGCCGGAGCGCCCCTCGCACATCCTGACCGAGACCGGCGTCGGCTACCGGCTGCGCGCGCCGGATTGATCCCGCACCCACATCCGTTGCAACCCACCGCTGCACGCTAAACCTGCTGCGCCGTGGTTGGATTCGTGCGACAGAACCCCCAGGGCCGCTGTTTCAAGCGCAAGCCCCCAAAAAAAGAGATGACCGCACACCGCAACTGAGCCCAACCGAAGCCTTCGAAGAGATTTTTATATGGAAAGCGTCGATCTCTGGTCGCAGCTCACCGCCCTTGGGCAGGTGGTCGCCATCGACCTCGTTCTCGCCGGCGACAACGCCATCGTGGTCGGCATGGCCGCCGCCGCCGTGCCCGTGGAGCAGCGCCGCAAGGTGATCTTCTGGGGCATCGGGGCGGCCATCATCCTGCGCATCTTCTTCGCCCTGATCACCACCCAGCTTCTCGCCATCATCGGGCTGACCCTGGCCGGCGGCGTGCTGCTGCTCTGGGTCTGCTGGAAGATGTTCCGCGAGCTGCGCTCCGGAGGGGCGGACGAGGTGACGCCTGACGAGGCGCTGGCCGCGAACGGGTCCGGGGACGCCGCGGTCGGTGCGGCGGTGGCGACGACCACCTTCGGCGCGGCGGTCTGGCAGATCGTGGTGGCGGACGTGTCGATGTCGCTCGACAACGTTCTGGCCGTGGCCGGGGCCGCCAAGGACCACCCGACGGTCCTGGTCATCGGCCTGCTGCTGTCGGTCATCCTGATGGGGGCCGCTGCCAACATGATCGCCCACATCCTGCACAAGCACCGCTGGATCGGCTGGATCGGCCTCGCCATCATCACCTATGTGGCGCTCGACATGATCTGGCGCGGCGGCAACGAGGTTCTGACCCAAGCCCACCTGCTCTGATGTCCCATCTGCTCTGACAATCGAAAAACCCCCGCCCCTCCGGCGGGGGTTTTTCTTCAGGCGCCAGCGCTCTCCAGCAGCGCCCGCAAATCCTCCTGGCGCCGGACCGTCCGCACCCCCAGCGTGCCGTCGCGGCCCCGGATCGCCACCTCCCGGCGCTCCAGATGCTCAAGCTGCCGCAGCCCCGCCAGTTCGGCGGCCGCGTCGGAGAAGACCACGGTGGCGCCCAGCGTCTTGGTCATCTCCTCCAGCCTTGCGGCGACGTTGCCGGTGTCGCCGATGAACTGCAGCGACCCGTCCTCCGAACAGGCCACCGCCCCGACCACGGCGAGGCCGGAATGCACCCCGGCTCCGAAGGCCAGCGGCTGGTCCAGCTCCTCCGCGAGGTCGCGGCTCAGCACCTCGATGTCGCGCCACAGGTCGGCGGTGGCGCGCAGCGCGCTGGCCGCCGCCGCGGTGGGGTCGTCCTCGTTCGCGAACATGCCCATCACCCCGTCCCCGGCGATGGCGATGACGTAGCCGCCGTGCTTCCGGATCGCATCCGTGACCACCTGGACGTAGCGGGTGACGATGAACAGCGCGTCGAAGGGCAGCCGCTCCGCCGCCAGCGAGGTCGACCCCCGCAAATCCACGAACAGCGCGGTGATCGCCAGCTCCCGCCCGCTGTCCATGGGGGCGGTGACGGCGAAGGTGCGCCCGTTGTCCCGCGCCGACAGCAGCGGCGTCACCGACAGCGGTGCCACCGGGCGGAGCTGGCAGGCGAGGCGGACGGCGCGCGGCGCCTTCATCCGCTCCAGCACCGCCCGTTCCGTCGCGTTGGGCGGCGGCAGGGCGTCCACCCCCTCGGTCACGCGGATGCGGCAGGTGGAGCAGCGCCCCCGCCCGCCGCACAGCGCGGTGTGCGGGACGCCGTTGGCGCGGCTGGCCTCCAGCACCGAGGTGCCGCGCGGGACGGTCACCGTGCGCCCGCCGGGATAGGCGATGCGGACCGGGCTGGTCGCCCGCGCCCGCCAGTTGCGGTATTGCCGCATCCCCAGCGTGCCGACCAGCAGCAGGACGTAGGTGTTGAACACGCCGCCGCTGATCGCCGCCAGCGCGGCACGGTTTTCCGCCTCCGGCGTGCCGGCGGGGGGCGCTCGGAACTGCTCCAGATAGGCGGGGTCGGCGGCGGCCCGGCGCTCGGCATCCCAGCCGGCGTTGACGATCCCGGCCAGCGCCAGCAGGGGCAGCAGCATGGCGAAGGCGCCGAGCAGCGAGGCCCGGCTCCGGTACCAGGGCTTCGTCATCAGCCAGCCGCGCACCCCGATGCAGCCGTGGATCCACACGATGACCAGCAGCAGGAGCTGGCGCCACAGCAGGGTTTCCGGCGCGGTGATCCAGTAGAGGACGATCGCCCGCGGGTAGGTCAGCGGGTCGTTGTAGAGGTCGTCCGACAGCATCCCCGCCATGCCGTGGGGGATCAGCAGCAGCGGAATGCACAGGCCGAGTCCGAGCTGCCACGCCTCCCCGGCGGGCATGCGCAGGTGGCGGCGCCGGTACAGCGCCCAAAGCCCCAGCCCGGCGTGGGTGACGAAGGAGCCGGCGAGCAGCGCCTGCCCCGGCGGCGTGTCCCAGACCCACAGCAGGGTGCGCCGCGCCACCTCCATCCCCGGAAGCAGCAGCAGCCCGGCGGCGTGGGCGAGAAAATGGGTGATGACGAAGGTGAACAGCGTCAGGCCGGTGAACAGGCGCAACGGGCGTTCGATCCGGCGTTTCATGAACGGGTCCCGGTCATGAACAGCGGCGGGCGGCGGATGGGACGGTCGTCATGTCGGTCGGCGGGCTCGGGCTGTGAAGGTCGGCTTCGGCGTGGCGTCCCCGGGCATCCTATGAGATCATCCCGCGCCATGCCACAGCCGGACATCCACACCCGTTCATGAGGCGCCGGAGCGAAACGCTGGCCGGGGCGGCGCTGTTCCGCTCCCTGTCCCCCGACGAGCTGCGGGCGCTGGAGGACCGCTGCCTATGGCGCCGGGTGGAGGCCGGGCAATGGATCATCGATTTCGAGGATGAGGGGACCGACGTCTTCGTCGTCGCCGCCGGTCTGGTCCGGGTGACGATCCGCGCGATCTCCGGGCGGACGGTGATCCTGCGCGACATCCCCGCCGGGGAGTTCTTCGGCGAGCTGGCGGCCATCGACGGCAAGGCCCGCTCCGCCGGCATCGTCGCCGTGACCAACGCCACGGTCGCCTGCATGCCCGCCCCGCTGTTCCGCGACTGCATCCACCGCCACCCCGACGTCTGCGACCAGGTGATGGTCCTGCTGGCCGGGGAGATCCGGAAGCTCGCCACGCGGGTGAACGAGTTCAACACGCTGGACGTGCGCCACCGCATCTACGCCGAGCTGCTGCGGCTGGCCCGGCCGGACGGGCGGGGAGAGCACAGCGCCACCATCTCCCCGCCGCCACCCCACGCCGACCTCGCCGCCCGTGTCAGCACCCGGCGCGAGGCGGTCTCGCGGGAGCTGAGCGCGCTGGAGCGCGACGGGCTGCTGGAGAAGCGGCGGGGGGCGCTGGTGCTTCTCGACACCCGCCGCCTGCGGGACCGGGTCCGGCAGGCGGCGGAGGAGGATTGAAGGCGCTCTTTACGCCTTCACCGCCTCGGACTCGATGATGATCTGGATGTCGTCGCCGATGTTCGGCACGCCGTACTTCATGCCGAAGTCGGAGCGCTTGATCGTGCCGCGGGCGGAGAAGCCGACCGTCTCCTGCTTGCTGGCCGGGCTGACGCCGTCCTTGTTGAAGGTGACGTCGAGGACCACCGGCTTGGTGACGCCCAGCAGGGTCAGGTCGCCGTGCAGCTTGCCGGTCTTGTCGCCGGTCGTCTCGATCTTGGTGCTCTTGAAGGTCATCTTCGGGAATTCCTTCGCGTTGAAGAAGTCCGGCGACTTCAGGTGCTCGTCGCGCTTGGCGTGGTTGGTGTCGACGCTGGTGGTGTCGATGGTCACCGACAGGCTGCTCTTGTCGGCGGCGTCCTTGTCGAAGGACAGCTCGCCGGCGAACGTGTTGAAGCGGCCCATGGCTTTGGCGAAGCCCAGATGGTCGACGATGAAGACCACGGCGGTGTGGGCCGGGTCGAGCTTGTAGGCGACCGGGGCGGCCTGGGCGGTCAGCGGCAGGGCGACGAGGGCGGACAGGGCGGCGGTGGCGAGAAGACGCTTCATGATTTGGAAGTCCTTTGTCGGATGGAACGGGATGAGTGGGGTTGGGTCAGTAGCCGGACACGTCGGAACCGGCGGAGAGAAGGAAGGCGACGCCCACGGCGGCGACGGCCGGCACCAGGGCGATGGCGGTCAGCGCCACGGTGCCCATGGCCCGTCCCGCGGCGGTGCGCGGCAGGGGCAGCCGGTCGCGCAGCCGGTCGGCGAAGAAGGCCGGCAGGACGAGCAGCAGGGCTTCGGCGTGGGCGGAGGAGAAGAAGGTCAGAGTGGCGGTCAGCAGCACCAGGATGCCCAGCGCCGCCTGACCGGCGTTGCCCCAGGCGTGGCGCTCCACCGGCCAGTTCCACAGCAGCAGGCCGCCGGTGGCCGCGGCCAGCGCGAAGGCGAGCTGGGCGACGGAGGCGGAGGCCCCGACCAGCGCCACCCCGCCCACCGCCACCGCGGCGGCCAGCAGGGCGACGCCGGGCGTCGTCGCCCCCTCGCCCTCGCCGGCGGTGCGGGACAGGGCGATCCAGCCGCCGGCCAGCAGCAGGACCGCGGCGGTGATGGTGTCCAGGCCGCCCGGCAGCACCGGCAGGGCGATCCACAGCAAGGACGCCGTCACCCAGGCGCCGAGCAGCCAGGTGCCGCGGCGGCGGTCGAGCCCGGCGAGGTCGGCGCCGACGCCGATGACCAGACCGGCCACCGCGCTCCAGAACAGGCGCCCCATGCTGGAGGGCGGGGGCAGGGCGGGTAAACCGACGATCAGCGCGTAGGCCGCCAGGAAGGCGGCGGCAACGCCCGCCGCCGCCAACCGGGGACCCCGCGTGCGCCCGCCGGCGAGACGGACGACACCGACGGCGGCGACGCCGACCACCAGGGGAAACAGGGCGGTCTGCACCACAAGATCATCGAGCAGAGCCATCGTCGGAACACTCCAAGCCGCAGGAAACGGGACGCGGGGCGCGGGGCCTGCCGGGATGGAACGGTCAGGCCAGCGCTTCGCGGCGCGGCTGGAGAGTGCCGTCACGGCCCGCCGAAGCCTGTGCGAAAACGCACATCGCGAACGCGGTGTGACTGGGTTTTTGGGCGTGCCCGATGCCGTTGGAGTCGTGCCTCCGTTCAGCTCGTGCGTGCCGTCCGTGTCGGGTTGGAGGATGGCCACCAGGAAACGGGCGCGGGTTTGCGGTGAGGCCGGTACCACGGATCATCAAACGAAATTTCTCTTTCACCGCCTAAGTGGCTGAGCCTGCTGAGCTTTTCCCGTTGGCAGATTAGTCTTTTGTTTTCAGTGCGTTGGAGTTATATTGGTTAGGTTGTGAGAGTACTTTCGCGATAGGTGACGCGATGCATTGGAAGATGGAAGTGTGAACGCTGACGACTTGGTCCATCGCCTGGATGCGCTGTGCGAGCTGCTGGGCTATAGTGCCTCCAGCACCTTTCTCACCTCCGCCGACGTCCAGGACGGCCGGCCGCTTCCGCATGCGATCCGCGAAGCTTTGAGAACGATCGGCGTCTCCGGCGTATTCGCCATGAAGGATGGCTCCGCGACTGGTCGTCTCAAGGCCGTCGTTTACGTTGCCACAGCTGTCGGCGAGGACGACGTGCACAGGCTTCGTAAAGAAGTCTGGACGCAGGGTGTAGTCCCCTTCCTCGTCATCGTCATGATTGACAGGGTTCTCGTCTGCTCCGGCTTTGAGCCTCCTTCACGCAACGCGCATGTCGTGCGCGGGGAGTTGCTTCAGAACCATAAGCTGGCGCAACTCTCTGCTGAACGCCTGCGTTCTTCGATCACTTGGCAGGATTTCGATATCACTGCCTCGTCGAAGGTGGACGACGAGCTGCTGGCGGCGATCCAGGAACTCAGCAAGCAGATCCGGCAGGACAACATTGCCCTGAAGGACCGACCAGACCTTGTGAGCGCGCTAATCGGGCGCTTCCTGTACCTCTACGTGTTGATTGATCGCGGCATCGTCTCACAGCGCTGGCTTGACAATACTGTCCTAGGAGGCCGCGGTGTGCGCAACTTCATCTCCGACGCGCTGTCTGCCGCGAGGTCGGGGGGGGCTCGGCGCTGGGGACGAAACGATGCGTTCGTCGTGTTTGATGCGCTCGACGCCGCTATCAATGGCTCGGTTTTCCCCATCGTGGAGGCGGACCGGACGTTGCTCGACGACGAATCCTGCAGGCTGATCCATTGCGTCCTGCGTGCGGGTGAGAAACTGAAGAGTGGGGGAAGACAACTCAGCTTCTTTGACATCTCGTATCGCGTGATTCGGACAGAGACGATCTCGGCCCTTTACGAACGTTTCGTCGCGCTTAAGGGCTTGCAGCCAAAGAAGGACAAGGGCGTCTTCTACACTCCACCATGCCTCGCCGACCACGTCCTGGACCGCATCGAGGAAACGGCCCCGCTGGATCGAAATTCGCGCCTGCTCGATCCGGCAGCCGGCTCCGGGATCTTTCTCGTTGGGGCGTTCCGGCGCATTATGGAACGTCACGCGCCAGCCGGCGGGTGGCGGCTTGCGAACCTCCACGAGGCGCGGGCCCTGCTCACGGACTGCATCCACGGCATCGAGGAACTGCCTGAGGCCGCCAATGTTTGCCGCTTCAGCCTTTATCTCACTTTGCTCGACTATGTCGGCCAAGTCCCAATCGAAGCCTTGCGAGAGGCGTTCGGCGAGGAGAAGTTCTTGCCGTCGCTTTCGGACAACATCTATGCCAGGGATGCCTTCTCTAACCCGTTCGGCAGCCGCCGGTTCACCCATGTCGTCGGCAATCCGCCCTGGTCGCAGGAAGGTGGGCAAAAGGATCGGACCAACCAGACGCGCGACAAGAAAGCGTCGAGCGCGGCGCTTGAGGAATTCAAGAAGCGCCTTGACGGCAAGGCCGAGCCCGTCGGCCACAATCGTCTCGCCGATCTCTTCTTTTGGCTGGGAACACGGCTCGCCGAGGAGGGTGCGACCCTCGGCTTCGTGATGCCCGCGCGCTCATTGATCGGTAAGCACTCGAACGGCTTCGCCAAAGCCGTCGCGGCGCGAACGACTCCGACCTTCATCGGGAACCTAGCGCATCTTCGCAGAAAACTCTTCGACGGTGCCGAGGCAGCGGCGTGCCTCGTGATCACTAGGAACAGGGCGCCCGACCGCGACGACAAGGTTTCCATCTATCGCCCGCTGCTGTCTTCACTGCCACTAGGCAAGAACTTTCCGATCTGGCTGCTTCCCGCCGGGCCCACCGATATACAGGCCTTTCTCGTGCGGGATCTCCGTGAGGGCGCGGCCGGCTGGTTCGAGCAGGCGATGCTGAGCGCGCTTGATCGACGGACTCTGAGGGCCCTGTCGACTTGGACCTCCGCCAAGGCCCTCTCTCTCTCCGATTTCCTCGACCGGTCGAACCTTGTCATGCACAAGGGGCTATCGCCCGCATACACTGGGGTGGAAAGGCGCAAGGTCGACGGCAGGACCGAGCAGATCTCGCCTCTTACGGCCGGCGAACTGGACCGCATTCCCGCTAACTATCGTGCAAGGTTCGCGGGCGATGTGGTGTTGCTACCCCGGACGCCCGGCCAGTTGGCGATCCATCTCGCCGGGCCACACCAGTTTCCCTCCACCTTCAATGTTATCCATCCGGCGGAGCGCGACTCTCCCACCGAGGACGAGACCACGGGGCCCCGAGAGAAGAACAAGGCGTGGTGCGATGCGGTGCCCGCCCTCCTCGCGTACTTCAACTCTGGCCTTGTGAACTACTTCTCCTCCCTCTACGCACCGACCTATCTCATCGACGCGATGCGCTTCGAGCGCGACGACCTGCTTCAGGTTCCCTGCCCCTTCCGGGACCTGACCGACCCAAACCTCCTCGCAATTGGGGATGCGGTGGACGTGGACGAGGCAATCCTTGACGCGATGGGGGCTGGGGACGAGTTCCGTTCGGCTTTTCGCGAATTTCAATCGTTCCGAAAGGACTTCGGCAACGCTCAGGTGCCGGAGTCCGCGTTTGAAGAGCCGAACGACGGCGAGTTGCGCAGTTATCTCGCGAGGCTTCAGGCCGAGTTAGAAGCGGCCGGAAACGTCGGCGGCCGAGCGACATGCGAGGCTCCGCTCGACACGAAAATCGACGGCAGGCGGAACGTGACAATTCTCATCGGAGGCGCTTCGCGGAACGAGCTGCCACCACCGCCCAGCGGGGGGTTTCTCGGCGCCTCCTCGGTCGCCGTCTCGAACAGCGCGCAGGCGGCCGTCCTGGTCAAGAGCGTTGCGCGCTATGCGTGGACCGTAGAGCAAGCCGTCGCGGACGCGGCGGCGCTGCGCTCGGACATCAGCAAGCTCCAGCGGATGCGGAGGTAGTGTGGCGAGCGACGAAGACCTCTGGTGCGGATTCCTTGAGCGCGCGTTGTGGGGATTGCGACGTGCCGCTCTGATGGTGCATACGCCAGAAGGGCGCGCTCGTCATCGCGGTAAACGCGGCTTTTGGCGCAAGGAACGGCCCTTGGGCGGCCTCCCCCGCGTTCGAGTTCCCTCCGAAACGGCGATGAGCGAGGCGATTGTCCGGGAATTCGAGACTATCGCCGCGGACCAAGTCATTTCAGGGCGAAAGTCAGGCGAGCCGGACCTGCGGCATTTCCATATCGCGGTGGAGCAGTTCCGGCAGCTCGATCCTGCCATCGGGGAGTATTCCAACCCCACGGACATCGCCATTAAGCTACGCGAGGGGCTGATTTTTGATTTTAGAATCGAGGCGAAGACCGTTGCGGCGGAAGGACAGATCAAAACGGGGTATATCAACAAAGGGCTGAAACGCTTCGACGATGCCGACAATCCGTACACCATTGAACGTTTTGGCGCGATGATCGCTTACGTCGTCACCGACGATGAATCGACTTGGGAAGGTCGAGTCAGCGAAGTTGTCACCGCATATGTCGGGTCCACGCGCATCGGCACGACGCTTTTATCGGGGCGTTCCTTTTTCACCTCGACACACCGCTTCGTGCCGACGGCAAAGGCACCGGACGAAATCGAGGTCCGCGTGGTTCACTTCGTCTTCCCGGTCGAGGCGGACCCGGTTTTGAGCGGAGAGCAACGCGTGAAGGGGCAACGTGAGGATTGTGCTGTTGGGACCGCCGGGTGCCGGTAAAGGCATCTAAGCGGCGAGGATATCAATCCGGTTCGACATTCTCGCCCTTTCGATGGGAGAAATGACGCGGAAGGGAGGAACCTACGCGGCGCGGATGCGCCCCTGTCCTCCGGTCGATTTTTTCCCCCATGCCCCTTCCGCGCCGCCGATTCGGTGTGTTCGGCATCGCCCGGTGGCGAGCGCCGACCGTCCAGGCGTCAAATTGGACCGGCACCGTTACGCAAGGTGCCGTGCCCATTGCATCCTTCTCCCACTCCGGGATTGGGAGTAGCCCTCAGAATCCGTGGAAGCGGGTGAAGTCGGCGACCGGGGCGCGCTCGGTCTCCAGGCGGTTTTCCGGCGCGTCGGGGTCGGCGTGGCCCAGTGCCATGCCGCTCAGCAGGATGTCGGTGTCCGGAATGCCGAGATGGCGGCGGACGATGCGGTGATGGGTGATGAAGGCGGCCTGCGGGCAGGTGTCCAGCCCGAAGCCCCGCGCCGCCACCATCACATTCTCCATGAACATGCCGACGTCGAGCCAGCTTCCCTGCTCCATCCGCCGGTCCATGGTGAAGAACAGCCCGACCGGGGCGCCGAAGAAGTCGTAGTTGCGGGCGTGCTGGTGGGCCATCGCCTCCCGGTCGCCCTTGGCGATGCCGAGCAGGCCGTAGAGATCCCAGCCGATCTTCCGGCGCCGCGCCAGATAGGGCTCGAACCACTGGGTCGGGTAGTAGGTGTATTCCGCCCCGGCCTGGGCGTCCGCCGGGTCGAAATGGGCGGCGCGCAGCTCCGCCGACAGCGCCTCGCGCGCCGCCCCGGCCACCGCATGGACTTTCCAGGGCTGGATGTTGGAGCCGCTGGGCGCCCGGCTGGCGGCCTCAAGGATTTCCTCCACCACGGCGCGCGGCACCGGCTCGGCGGTGAAGGCGCGGACGCTGCGGCGGCTGCGCACGGCCTCCAGGGCAGACAGGGGGCGGGTATAGGATTCTTCGGACGCCATGGGCGCGCTCCGCTGCGGACGGTGTCTCACGAACCCTGTCCGGGGAACGGCGGCCCTCTCAGGACCGAGAAGGACGGTCAGGCTGGCAGCAGGCGCTGCACCGCGTCAAGGAGCTGGTCCTCCTCGAACGGCTTTTCCAGGAACGTGGTCACGCCGGCCTCCCGCGCGCGGGCGAAGGTCGCGGGATCGCCGCGCCCCGACACCATGATGACGGGCAGGCCATGCAGGTTCGCGCCGAAGCGCTCGATGAACTCCAGCCCGCTCATCACCGGCAGGTGCAGGTCGAGAACGAGGCAGCCCGACGGCTTGCCGTTGTACTGATCCATGAAACTCTGACACGACGCGTAGTCGCGCACTTCGAAGGCACAGGCTTCGAGCAGCGCCTTCATCGAGTCCCGCACCGGCTCGTCGTCGTCGACGATGTAGACGATGCTATCGCCCGGTTCGGCCAAGACTGCCTCCAGCATCGGAAATCACGCGGAATGACGCCCGTCGTGGGGCGTTACAGGGAAGATAGAAGCCGACCGGCGGTGCCGGAATACGGAGTTCCCCTTATCGGGCGTGGTTTTGATGTGGATCAGTCGCCGCCGGCGCCGCTCGCCGTCCGAATCACTCCCCTTTGGGGGTGATCCCGGCGGCCAGGGCCATGCGGACCAGCGAGGGCAGGCTGTCGGCGCGCATCTTCTCCATCACGCGGGCGCGGTGGATCTCCACGGTGCGCGGGCTGATGGACAGCTCGAAGGCGATGACCTTGTTCGACTTGCCTTCGACCAGCCATTGCAGCACGTCGCGTTCCCGCGGCGTCAGGCTGGACAGCCGCTCCAGCACCTCCGGAGACACGGCGGGGGCGGCCGGGGCCGGAAGCGGCGCCTGGGCGGCCTGTGGGGCCGTGGGCGGAACGGCGCGGGCCAGGGCGGCCTTCACGCTGCCGATCAGGGCCTGCTCGTCGAAGGGCTTCTCCACGAAGTCGATGGCGCCGGCCTTCATGGCCCGCACCGCCAGGGGCACGTCGGCGTGGCCGGTCATGACGATCACCGGCAGGCCGCGCCCCTCCCGGACCAGACGCTCCTGCACGTCCAGCCCGCTCATCTGCGGCATCCGCACATCGACCAGCAGACAGCCAGGCCGCGACGGCGCGTCGGATTCCAGGAAGGCCAGGGGGGACGCGAAGCCTTCCACCCGGAAGCCCTCGCATTCCAGCAGGATCACGACGGAGTCGCGCACCGCCTCGTCGTCGTCCAGGACGAAGACCGTCATGTCCGACGGGGGAAGTTCGGGCGGCAATGGGGACTCAGGGCGCATCATCCTCTCCGGCAACCGGCACGGTGAAGGCAAAGGTGGCCCCTCGGTCCCCCGGTTCCAACCACAGGCGGCCGCCATGGGCCTCGATGATCGACCGACAGATCGACAGGCCGAGCCCCATCCCCTTCTCCTTGGTGGTGACGAAGGGCTGGAAAAGCTGGGCCAGGACGGTCTCGTTCAGGCCGGGGCCGGTGTCGCGGACGGTGACGCGCATCAGCGCCGCCGACTCCGGGTCGGGGCCGGTGGCGACCGTCAATTCCCGAATCTCCGACTCGGCCATCGCCTCGATGGCGTTGCGGACGAGGTTGAGGACGACCTGCTGGATCTGGATCTTGTCGATCAGCACGGGCCGCTCGTCGCCGCTCATCTCCAGCCGGACATGGACGCCGCGCTCCTTGGCGCCGACCAGGGCGAGGGCGCTGGCTTCCTCCACCACCTTGCCGATGCTCTCCGCCGTGTGCTCGGTCTGGCCCTTCTCGATGAAGTTGCGCAGGCGGCGGATGATCTGGCCGGCGCGGGCGGCCTGGGCGGTGGCCTTGTCCATCGTCTCCCGCGCCTTGTCCGCCCCGTCCGGACGGTCGAGCAGGCGCTTCACCGCCTTGGCGTAGTTGATGACGGCGGTCAGCGGCTGGTTCAGCTCGTGCGCCAGGGTCGAGGCCATCTGGCCCATAGCGCTGACCCGGCTGACGTGCAGAAGCTCGGCCTGAAGCTCCTGAAGCCGCTTCTCGGTGGCCTGCCGCTCGGTGAGGTCGCGGATGAAGCCGGTGAAGCAGCGGTGCCCGGCCAACCGCACTTCGCCCACCGCCAGTTCCATGGGGAAGACCGAACCGTCGCGGCGCAGGCCGGAGACGACCCGCCCGATGCCAATGATCCGGCGCTCCCCGGTCGTCAGGTAATGGTCCATGTAGCGGTCGTGCTGCTCCCGGTAGGGGGAGGGCATCAGCATGCTGACGTTCCGTCCCGACACCTCGGCGGCGCTGTAGCCGAACAGCCGCTCCGCCGCCGGGCTGAAGGACTCGATCTGCCCGCGCTCGCTGATGACGATGATCGCCTCGGGCACGGTCTCCAGGATGGAGGTGAGGCGGGCCTCGCGCTCACGCAGGGCGGTTTCGGCCCGCTTGCGCTCGCTGATGTCGCGGATGATGCCGATGTAGACCCCGTCGCCGCCGGCCTCCCGGCAGGCTTCGCCGACCGACAGCTCCATCGGGAAGGTGGTGCCGTCGCGGCGCAGGCCGGTGACCTCGCGCCCGATGCCGATGATCCGGCGCTCCCCGGTCCGGTGGTAGCGCTCCAGGTAGCCGTCATGCTCCTCCCGGTAGGGCGGCGGCATCAGCATCTTGACGTTGTGGCCGATGACCTCCGCCGCCGTCCAGCCGAACAGCCGCTCGCAGGCCGGGTTGAAGGTCTGGATGCGCCCTTCGGCGTCGATGATGACGACTCCGTCCGGCACCGTGTCCAGCATGGCCTGAAAGCGCAGCATGAGGTCCGGATTTCCCGTCCCGATATCGTCCGCCATCCCCGTCCCCAACGTCTCTTGTCCCTCGAACCGTTCTTGGCCCAAGAGTAGTTGAGTTGATTTCTCGGTCAACGGGGATTGGGGGTTGCGGGCGGGAAGATCGCTCCCCGCCCGTGCCGGACCAGTGAATCACGCCGCCTGCTGGCCCTCCAGCGTGACCGCCCGGTCGTGCTGAAGCTGGGCCGACACCTCCTCGGCGAGGCGGAAGGCCAGCGCCACGAGATTGATGGTCGGGTGGTCGCAACCCATGCTGGGGAAGACCGAGCTGCCGCCGATGTAGAGATTGTGCATCCCGTGCACCTTGCAGCGCGCGTCGACCACACCCTGCTTCGGATCGTCGTGCATGCGGGTGGTGCCCATATGGTGCCAGCACCAGGAGATGCGCTCCGCCCAGGCGCGCTCGGCGGCCTCCTGCGGGTCGGGCTCGGTTACCGTAATCAGGCCGTTGCGGGTCAGCTCCGTCCGCACCAGCTCGTTGGTGCGCAGGAAGTTGTCGCGGTCCTGCTCGGTCAGGCGCCACACCGTGTCGGCCCGGTTGAGGCCCAGCGCGTCGCGCTCCGTCGCCAGGGTCACGCGGCTGTCGGGGTTGGGCACCGGCTCGACGATGGTTTCCAGCAGGAAGCTGCGCGTCACCCAGGCCGGATTCACCACATTGTCGAACATCGCATAGGCGAGATTCGGCAGATGCAGCGCGATCTGCGGCACCGCCTCGCGCAGCAGGGCGCGCAGGTCGCCCTCGGCGTGGCCGAACTTGCGGCGGTCGGACATCAGCATGCGCAGGTCGTGCAGCGCCCGCACTCCGGCGGTCGCCTCGCCGTGATACTGCGCCACCAGATAGCTGCGCGAGTTCATCAGCCCCAGCCGGCGCTGCGTCTCCACCGTCGGCGACAGGGAGGCGGAGACGGGGAGGTGCTTGGCGTTCAGCCGGCGGCGCGACAGGGTCAGCGTCATGTCGTAGAGGCGGCGGTGCCGCGCCTGATCGGTCAGGCGGACGGAGCCGGCCTTGATGCGCGGGTGGTCGGTGAAGTAGCGGCCGACCAGATCGTGGCCGTTGCCCAACCCGGCGCTCTGTACCCTGTTGGACAGCAGCAGCAGGCGGGCGTTCTCGATGCCGCCGCAGCACAGGACGAACTGCCGCGCGGTGACCGTGAAGCGGGCGCCGCTGAGCGCGGCACAGCGCACCCGCTCGACCACCGTGGCGGTGTCGTTGGTCTCGAACTCGGTGACGTTGGCGTTCAGGTAGCAGGCGATGTTCGCGGCCTGGACGATCTCGTCGACGGAGGTCACGCCGACGCGCGGCTGGTCGCTGATCTGGGCGATGCGGTTCTCCAGCGCGCCGCCCTCGACCGGCAGGAACTCGATCCCGTCCGGCGCCAGGGTCTTCTCCCAATGGCCGTTGTCGTAGATGCGCGACGGCAGGTTCAGGTGGCTGTGGGCGCGGGCGTAATAGGGGGCCAGCATCTCCGGCCCGAAGGGCCAGCCGCTGTTCGGCACCCAGGGCCGCGCCTCCATGTCGATCGGCTCGAAGGGCCGGCAGAAGCCGCCCCAGCAGTTGGTGCTGCCGCCGAAATAGCGGCTGCGCGCGGTGGACAGCCGCTCGTAGGGCAGGCCGAGATTCTCGCCGGCGTAGAGCGACTGGGTGTGGCCGTCGGGGTCGAGTCCGCCGCTTTCCAGAAGGACGATCTTCCAGCGCGAACCGGCCAGCGCACGGGCTATGGCGAGCCCGGCGGCGCCGGCGCCGACGATGCAGAGGTCCGCGTCAAGGTTGGTGCCCGAGGACACCGAGCGAGCATCGAGAATCATGCTGCGCCTGCTTTTCTTTGGGGTTGAACGCACGGGACTCAGATAAATCTCAAGTTCCCCATGCCGTTACTGAAATTGCGGGCTAGCCCGTCCAGCGGGTTAGCCCCGGCGCCGCCCCCATCCTCGGCAACTGCGCGGATTTCATCCATTTTTTCAAAGGACTGGCCGCCCCTTCCCCGCACCACTTCCGATGTGCAGTCCGAAGGGGTAGCCCGGCCTTGCCGAGGATTAAAAATCCGGCGGAGTGCCCCCCAACGCTTGGAGCAGCGACACGGCGGCCAGCAGGCGGCTCTGCCGCACCGCCAGGGCGCTTTCCTCGTCCGACAGGGCGGCGGTCTGGGCGGTCAGGACGCTGCTGTAGGGCAGGGTGCCGGCCCGGTACTGGTTCAGGGTCAGCCGCTCCGCCTCGCGTGCCAGCCGCACGGCGTCGTCCTGCACGGCGGCCTGCTGGGCCAGGATGCGCTGGGCGGCAAGCTGGTCTTCGACCTCCTGGAAGGCGGTCAGCACGGTCTGGCGGTACTGCGCCACGCTCTGCTCGAACACGGCGCGGCGCAGCTCCACCTCGGCCGTCCGCGTGCCGCCGTCGAACAGGGTCTGGGCAACCTGCGCCCCGACCGCCCAGATCGCCGTCGGCGCTTGGAGAAGCTGCGGCAGGATCGTCGCGCTGTTGGTGAGGGAGCCGGACAGCACCACGTCGGGATACCAAGCCGACTCCGCGATGCCGATCTGGGCGTTGGCCTGGGCCATCTGCCGCTCCGCCGCCGCGATGTCCGGGCGGCGTTCCAGCAGGGCGGAAGGCACGCCGGGCGGGATCGCCGGGACCGCGGCGGCCAGCGGCGCCGGGGCCAGCGCGAAGGCGGCGGGCGCCTGCCCGACCAGAACCGCGATGGCGTGCTCGAACTGGGCGCGCTGCACCCCCAGCGCCACGAGCTGCGACTCGGTGGAGCGGACCTGCGTTTCGGCGGTGAAGACGTCGGCCAGGGTCGCCGTGCCCACGGCGTGGCGGTTGCGGGCGATCTCCAGCGACTGGCGGTAGGCGGCGATGGCCCGCTCCAGAAGCGCCTTGCGCTCGTCCGCCACGCGGAACTGGACGTAGGCGGTGGCCAGCTGCGCCTGCGCCGACAGGCGGGCGGCGGCGAGGTCGGCGGCGCTGGCCTGGAGGTTGGCGTCGTTGCTTTCCACCGACCGGCGGATGCGGCCCCACAGGTCCGGCGCCCAGCTCGCCCCCAGCCCGGCGTCGTAGGTGGTCACCGGGGTTCCGCCCCGGCTGGCCGCCGTGCCGGAGCTGGCGCCGGAGGTGCTGCGGTTGCCCGACCCGACGCGTCCCGCCCGGTCGGCGCCGCCGCTGATCGACAGGACGGGGAAGAATCCGGAGCGTGCCTGGTCCGACAGCGCCTTCGCCTGCCGGTAGGCGGCCTCCGCCGCCTTCAGGCTCTGGTTGTCGACCTCCACCCGGCGCATCAGCCCGTCCAGCACCGGATCGTTGAAGACGGTCCACCAGGGGCTGGCCTCTGCCTGTCCGGGGGCGGCGGGGCGCCAGCCGTCGTCGCGCGGGGCGGGAGGAGCTGCGAAGACCACGGGGGTAATGCCGGCCTCCTTGTAGGTCGGCGGCACGGCGGCGGACGGCCGCTCGTAATCCGGTCCGACCGCGCAGGCCGACAACAGCGTGAGGGCGCTGAGCGCCGTGCCCAGGAGACGGGCGCGCCGCCCGATGATCGTGGTCATGTCAGGTCCATCCGCACGTCAACTTCCCTCTCCCCAGAGGGGAGAGGGTTATTATCGACAAAAGCGTCCATCATGCCGCGACACCCGCCTCGGGGCGCCGCCAGCGCCGCCGGCACCACAGCCGGAAGCGGTCGAGGTACAGGTAGGTGACCGGCGTCGTGTAGAGGGTCAGCATCTGGCTGACGACCAGACCGCCGACGATGGCGATGCCCAATGGCTGGCGCAGCTCCGCCCCGTCGCCCGAGCCGAGCGCCAGCGGCAGGGCGCCCAGCAGGGCCGCGACCGTGGTCATCATGATCGGGCGGAAGCGCAGCAGGCAGGCGCGATGGATCGCGGTGCGCGGGTCCAACCCCTCGCTCCGCTCCGCCTCCAGCGCCACGTCGATCATCATGATCGCGTTCTTCTTGACGATGCCGATCAGCAGGATCACCCCGATCAGCGCGATGATGCTCAGCTCCTTGTCCAGCGCCATCAGCGCGACCAGCGCCCCCACCCCGGCGGAAGGCAGGGTGGACAGGATGGTCAGCGGGTGGATGTAACTCTCGTAGAGCACGCCCAGCACGATGTAGACGGCCAGCAGTGCCGCCAGGATCAGCACCGGCTGATCGCCGATCGACTGCTGGAACACCCGCGCGGTGCCCTGGAAGCTGCCCTGGATGGTGGTCGGCACGCCGATCCGGTCCATGGTGTGGCGGATGACGGCCAGCCCCTCGCCCAGCGAGATTCCGGGGGCGAGGTTGAAGGAGAGGGTGGTGGCGACGAACGGCCCCTGGTGGTTCACCGACAGCGGCGTGTTCTCCAGCGCGACGCGGGCGATCGCCGAGAGCGGGACCATCGTCTCCACCCCCGTGCTGAGCGCCGACCCGGTGGAGGCGGCGGTGCGGCCGGTGGTGGCGATCTGGTTGATGCGCTGGTTGCGCGCGGCCTCGGTATCGGCCGTGGCGGCGCCGGCGATGGCGCTCGTCGCCTGCGTCCCGCTGACCGCCCCGCCGGATTTGCTGATGAGGATGTCCTTCATCATCTCCGGGTCCTCGCGGTACTGGGGGGCGACCTCCATGATCACGCGGTACTGGTTCAGCGGGTTGTAGATGGTCGAGGCGGAGCGCTGGCCGAAGGCGTCGTAGAGCGTGTTGTTGATCTGGTTGAAGGACAGGCCCAGCCGCGCCGCGGCGTCGCGGTCCACCGTCACCTCCAGCGCCAGCCCGCGCTGCTGCTGGTCGGAGTTCACCTCCGTCAGCTCCGGCACCTGCTGGAGCGCCTGGGTCAGGCGGGGCGCCCAGGTCTGCAACTCGTCCAGCGTGTCGCCCTGGAGCGTGAACTGGTAGTTGGCGTTGGCTTGCCGCGCCCCCGCCCGCAAATCCTGCATGACCGACAGGTAGAGGTTGGCGCCGGGCACCTGGGTGAGCTGGGTGCGCAGCCGGGCGATCACCCCGTCGGCCGTGACGTCGCGCTGCGCCAGCGGCTTCAGCGTGACGGCCATATAGCCGCTGTTGGTCCGGCTGCCGCCGGTGTACCCCACCACCGTCTCCACCGCCGGGTCGGCCTGCACCAGCGCCACGAAGCGCTCCATCTTCTCCTTCATCAGCGTGAAGGAGGTGCTCTGGTCCGCCACGACGAATCCGTTCAGCCGGCCCGTGTCCTGCTGCGGGAAGAAGCCCTTGGGGATGATCGTAAAGAGATGGACGCTGAGCGCCACCGTCGCCGCGAAGACCACCATGGTCAGCAGGCTGTTGTCGAGCGCCGCCGTCAGCGTCCGGTCGTAGAGGCGCAGCGTCCCCCCGCCGATCCGCGCCCCGAACCGGCGCAGGGCGGCCACGGCGCGGCCCGGCTCCTTCGCCTTGCGCGGCTCGCGCAGCAGGATGGCGCACATCATCGGCGTGGTGGTCAGGCTGATGACCATCGAGACCAGGATGGCGATGGACAAGGTCAGGGCGAATTCGCGGAACAGCCGCCCGACGATGCCGCCCATCAGCAGAATCGGGATGAAGACGGCGACCAGCGACACGCTCATCGACAGGACGGTGAAGCCTACCTCCCGCGCGCCGCGCAGCGCCGCCTGGGTGCGGGACATGCCGTTCTCGATGTGGCGGGCGATGTTCTCCAGAACGACGATGGCGTCGTCGACGACGAAGCCGGTGGCGATGGTCAGCGCCATCAGCGACAGGTTGTTCAGGCTGTAGCCGAGCAGATACATGGCGCCGAAGGTGGCGACCAGCGACACCGGCACCACCACGCTGGGGATCAGCGCCGCCCGCGCGTTGCGCAGGAACAGGAACACCACCATCACCACCAGCCCGACGGCGATGATGAGCGTGTGCTCCACCTCGGCCAGCGAGGCGCGGATGGTCGTGGTGCGGTCGCTGGAGACCGACAGGTCGATGTCGGCGGGGATGGAGGCGCGCAGTTCGGGCAGCATGGCCTTCACCCGGTCGACCGTCTCGATGATGTTGGCCGCCGGCTGGCGGTTCAGCATCAGCAGGACCGACGGCTTGCCGTTGGTGATTCCGGCGTTGCGCAGATCCTCCACGCTGTCCGACACCTCGGCCACGTCGGACAGGCGGACCGCCGCCCCGTTGCGGTAGGCGATGACCAGCGACCGGTATTCCTCCGCCTTGCGGGCCTGATCGTTGGTGTAGATCTGGAAGCGCAGCTCCCCGTCCTCGACGGCGCCCTTGGGGGCGTTGGCGTTGGCCGACGCGATGGCGGCGCGCACGTCCTCCAGCCCGATGCCGTACTGGAACAGGGCGCGCGGGTTTAATTCCACCCGCACGGCGGGCAGCGAGCTGCCGCCGATGGTGACCTGCCCGATGCCTTCGACCTGCGACAGCTTCTGCTGGAGCACGGTCGCCGCGGAATCGTAGAGCTGCCCCTGGCTGAGCGTCGCCGAGGTCATGGTCAGAATCATGATTGGGGCGTCGGCGGGGTTGACCTTGCGGTAGGTCGGGTTGCTGCGCAGGCTGGACGGCAGATCGGCGCGGGCGGCGTTGATGGCGGCCTGCACCTCGCGGCCTGCGCCGTCAATGTCGCGGTTCAGCCCGAACTGCAGCGTGATGCGCGTCGAGCCGGCGGAGCTGGAGGAGGTCATCTCCGTCACGTCGGCGATCTGCGCCAGATGCCGCTCCAGCGGCGTCGCGACGCTGGCCGCCATCGTTTCCGGGCTGGCGCCGGGCATCGAGGCGGTGACCGAGATGGTCGGGAAGTCCACCTGCGGCAGCGGCGACACCGGCAGCCCGACGAAGCCCAGCGCCCCGGCCAGCGCCAACCCGAGCGTCAGCAGGGTCGTCGCCACCGGCCGCCGGATGAAAGGCGCCGACAGGTTGGCGGCCCAGCTCATCGCGCGGCCCCTTCCGCCTGCCCGTCGGGACGCCCGCGCAGGCGCGCGGCCAGCCGGTCGAAGGCCAGATAGATCACCGGCGTGGTGTAGAGGGTGAGAAGCTGGCTGAGAATCAGCCCGCCGACGATGGACACGCCCATCGGCTGGCGCAGCTCCGACCCCGTGCCGGTGCCGAGCATCAGCGGCAGGGCGCCGAGCAGCGCCGCCATGGTCGTCATCAGGATCGGCCGGAAGCGCAGCAGGCAGGCCTGATAGATCGCCTCGCGCGGGGGCTTGCCCTCCTCCCGCTCGGCGTCGAGCGCGAAGTCGATCATCATGATCGCGTTCTTCTTCACGATGCCGATCAGCAGGATGATGCCGATGATGGCGATGATGTCCAGGTCGTGCCCGGCCAGCATCAGCGCGATCAGCGCCCCCACCCCCGCCGAGGGCAGGGTGGAGAGGATCGTGATCGGGTGGATGTAGCTCTCGTAGAGGACGCCCAGCACGATGTACATCGTGACGATGGCGGCCAGGATCAGCAGAAGCTGGTTGCCCAGCGACGCCTGGAAGGCCAGCGCGGCGCCCTGGAAGCGGGTCAGCACGCTGGCCGGCAGGCCGAGTTCCTGTTCCGCCGCCTCGATGGCCTTGACCGCGGCGCCCAGCGACACTCCCGGCGCCAGGTTGAAGGAGACGGTGACCGCCGGGAACTGCCCGAAATGGTTGATCTGGAGCGGCGCGTTGCGCACCTCCATCCGCGCGAAGGCGGCCAGCGGCACCTGTCCGCCGCCCGCCGAGGGCAGATGGATGGAGGTGAGCAGCTGGTCCACCGTCATGCGGTCGGGATCGGCCTCCAGGATCACGCGGAACTGGTTGGCCTGGGTGAAGATGGTGGAGACGATGCGCTGGCCGAAGGAGTCGTACAGCGCATTGTCGATGGCCGCCGTGGTGACGCCGTAGCGCGCGGCGGTGTCGCGGTCGATGGTGATGGCGGCCGACAGCCCCTTCTCCTGAAGGTTGCTGGTGACGTCGGTGATCTCCGGCACCGCGGCCAGCCGGTCGATCAGCCTCGGCGCCCAGACCCGCAGCTCCTCGGGATTCGCGTCCTCAAGCACGAACTGGTACTGGGTGCGGCTGACCGTGGCGTCGATGGTCAGATCCTGCACCGGCTGCATGAACAGCTCGATTCCGGGGACGGCGGCGGTGTTGTGGCGGATGCGGCGGATGATGTCGGCCACAGGATCCGTCCGCTGCTCCTTCGGCTTCAGGTTGATGAGCAGGCGCCCGCTGTTCATGGTGGTGTTGGTGCCGTCCACCCCGATGAAGGAGGACAGGCTGACCACGTCGGGGTCCTTCAGCACCTCCACCGCCAGCGCCCGCTGCCGCTCCGCCATGGCGGCGTAGGAGACGGACTGGGTGGCCTCCGTCACGCCCTGGATCAGGCCGGTGTCCTGCGCCGGGAAGAAGCCCTTGGGGATGGCGGTGTAGAGCACCACCGTCAGCGCCAGCGTGCCCACGGCGACCAGCAGCGTCGCCCCCTGGCGGTCCAGCACCCAGCGCAGCGTGCGGGCGTAGCCGGCGATCACCGCGTCGAACCACGCCTCGCTGCGCCGCGCGATGGCGGACATCTCCCGCGGCTCGCGGTGGCGCAGCAGCTTGGCGCAGAGCATCGGCACCAGCGTCAGCGAGACGACGGCGGAGATCAGGATGGTGACGGCCAGCGTGATGGCGAACTCGCGGAACAGCCGGCCCACCACGTCGCCCATGAACAGCAGCGGGATCAGCACCGCGATCAGCGAGACGGTCAGCGACACGATGGTGAAGCCGATCTGCTTCGACCCCTTCAGCGCGGCCTGGAGCGGGGATTCGCCGCGCTCCACATGGCGGGCGATGTTCTCGATCATCACGATGGCGTCGTCGACGACGAAGCCGGTCGCGACGGTCAGCGCCATCAAGGACAGGTTGTTCAGGCTGAAGCCCGCCAGATACATCACCGCGAAGGTGCCGACCAGCGACAGCGGCACCGACAGGCTGGGGATGATCGTCGCCGGGATGTTGCGCAGGAACAGGAAGATGACCAGCACCACCAGCCCCATGGCGACCATCATCTCCATCTGCACATCCTCGACGGAGGCGCGGATGGTCACGGTGCGGTCGGTCAGCACGGCGACGTCGACCGAGCCGGGCAGGGCGGCGGTCAGGTTGGGCAGCATCTCCTTCACCCGGTCCACCACCTCGATCACGTTGGCGCCGGGCTGGCGCTGGATGTTCAGGAGGATGGCCGGCGTGTCGTTCATCCAGGCGCCCAGCCGGGTGTTCTCGGCGCTGTCCAGCACCTCGGCGACGTCGGACAGGCGCACCGGGGCGCCGCTGCGGTAGGCGACGACGAGGTCCTTGTACTCGTCGGCCCGGCGGAGCTGGTCGTTGGCGTTGATGGTGTAGTTGCGGGTCGGCCCGTCGATGGTGCCCTTGGGCGAGTTGACGTTGGCCGTGTTGATGGTGCTGCGCAGGTCGTCGATGTTCAGGCCGTAGGCGGCCAGCGCCTGGACGTTGGCGCGGATGCGCACCGCCGGCCGGTGCCCGCCGCTGAGGCTGACCAGACCGACGCCGGGAAGCTGCGACAGCTTCTGCGCGAAGCGGCTGTCAGCCAAGTCCTGCACCTGGGTCAACGGCAGTGTCTTCGACGTCAGGGCGAGCGTCAGGATCGGCGCGTCGGCCGGGTTGACCTTGGCGTAGACCGGCGGGGCGGGCAGGTCGGAGGGCAGCAGGTTCCCGGCGGCGTTGATGGCCGCCTGCACCTCCTGCTCCGCGATGTCGATGCTGAGTTCCAGCCCGAACTGGAGCGTGATGACCGACGCCCCGGCGGCGCTGACCGAGGACATCTGGACCAGCCCCGGCATTTGGCCGAGCTGGCGTTCCAGAGGGGCGGTGACCGACGAGGTCATCACCTCCGGGCTGGCGCCGGGGAAGAAGGTCTGGACCTGGATCGTCGGGTATTCCACCGCCGGCAGCGCCGACAGCGGCAGGAAGCGGTAGGACACCGCCCCCACCAGCAGGATCGCCAGCATCAGCAGCGAGGTGGCGACCGGGCGGACGACGAAGGGGTGGGAGATGTTCATGGCGGCAGGCGCGCGTTACGACGCGTTGCGCTGGGGCCGGCGCTGCGGGCGCGGCCCCTCGCTGGACGGGGCGGGAGTCGCCGGCTGGGCCGAGCCGTCGGTCGCCGCGACCTTGGCGCCCTCGCGCAGCCGGTCGGCGCCCTGGATCACCACCGTCTCGCCGGGTCGCACGCCCTGGGTGATGACGGTCTTCACCCCGTCACTGGCGCCCAGCGTCACCGGACGGACCGAGGCCGTGCTGTCGGCGCCATTCACCACATAGACATAGGTGCCGGGTGCCCCACGCTGCACCGCCGCCACCGGGACCATCGGCACGCCGGCCAGCGTGTCCACCAGAAGCTGGACGTTGACGAACTGGTTGGGGAACAGCGACTGGTCGGTGTTGTCGAACTGGGCGCGCAGCTTGACCGTGCCGGTGGTCACGTCGATCTGGTTGTCCACCGTCGTCAGCGTGCCGGTCGCCAGCACGCGGTCGCGCGTCCGGTCGTAGGCGGTCACCGGCAGGTGCGCCCCGTCGCGCAGGCGGGCCATGATCGCCGGGATGTTGTCCTCCGGCAGGGTGAACAGGACGGAGATCGGCTGCACCTGGGTGATGACGACGATGCCGCCGGCCTCGCCCGCGGTGACGTAGTTGCCGGGATCGACCAGCCGCAGCCCGGCGCGGCCGGACACGGGCGCGGTGATGCGGGTGTAGGACAGGTTCAGCTTGGCGTTCTCCACCGCCACCTGATCGGCCTTCACCGTGCCCTCATACTGCTGGACCAGTGATTCCTGGGTGTCGCGCTGCTGCTTGGCGATGGAGTCCTGCTTGACCAGGAGACGGTAGCGCTCCAGGTCCAGCCGGGCGTTCTTCAGCAGCGCCTGATCGCGCAGCAGCTGGGCCTCCGCCTGCTCGACGGCGAGCTGAAAGGGCCGCGGGTCCACCTCCGCCAGGAAGTCGCCCTTCTGCACGGCCTGCCCCTCGGTGAAGGCGACCTGGGTGAGCTGGCCGCCGACCTGCGGGCGCACCGTGACGGTGGCGAGCGAGGAGACGGTGCCGAGCCCATTCAGCCGGATCGGCATGTCGCCCTTCTCCACCGTGGCGGTCACCACCGGCGAGGCGGTCGGCATGCCGGGCCGGAACCCGCCGGGGCCGCCACGGGCCGCCATCTCCGGCGCCGGGCGGAAGGCGAACCACCACACCCCGCCGCCGATCAGCGACAGCACGACCAGCCACGCCAGCACCCGGCCCAGGATCGAGCGGCGCTTGGGCGCGTCGGTCCGCTGGGCGTCGGGAGCCGTCCGGTCCCGGCGGGCCTCCGGCGCGGCCGTGGCGTGGCTGTCCGGCCCGGGCGCGGGCGGCGGTTTCAGGGGCGTGTCCAAATCCATCGGGTCCTTCATCGCCTGCGGGCGTCGTCCTGAACGTCGCGTCGGGAGGGTGGCCGGCGGCCCGGCCCCGATCCCGGCGGGACGCTATCACGGCGTCGCGCGCAGAATATGTCCAGAAGGGATTAGATTTGTAACGCTCGGTAACAGCGTCGAGGGGGCGTTTGAAGTCCCCTCTCCCCTCCGGGGAGAGGGTCAGGGTGAGGGGGGTGCGCTTTTGCCGGACGTGCCGGAAACGCGCAACCCCCTCACCGGCCCTGCGGGCCACCCTCTCCCCAGAGGGGAGAGGGCTATGTTACTCAGCCGCCAGACGCCAACCCCGTTACGAAGGCGGCGATGCGGCGGCAGGCCTCCGCAAGTTCCGCCTCGCTGACCGCGAAGGACAGGCGGACGCAGCCCGCCGCCGCCGGGCCGAAGGCGCCGGCGTCGAGGACCGACACGCCGGTCTCGCGGAACAGCCGCCACGCGAACTCCATGGTCGGCAGGCCGGTGCCGCGGACGTCCACCAGCATGAACATGCCGGCCTCCGGCTTCAGGCAGCGCAGGCCGGGAACGGAGCCGAGCGCCTCCAGCGCGATGTCGCGGCGGCGGCGGTAGCCCTCGCGCATCGCCGCCACCGCCTCGTCGCCCTGCTCGACGGCGACCAGCGCCGCCTGCTGCACGAAGCCCGGCAGGCCGTAGAGCATGCACAGCGCCAGCGTGCCCATATGGGCGACCAGCGGCGCCGGGGCGACCACCCAGCCGGCGCGCCAGCCGGTCATGGCGTGCGACTTGGACAGGCTGTTGATGGTCACCGTGCGCTCCGCCATGCCGGGAAGGGTGGCGATGCCGATGTGGGGGCGGTCGAAGGTCAGGCTGGCGTAGACCTCGTCGGCGACGACCCACAAATCGTGGCGGCGGGCGAGGTCGGCGACGGCCTCCAGTTCCTCTGCCGACATGACGATGCCGGTGGGGTTGGCGGGGGTCGCCAGGAATATGGCGCGGGTGCGCGGGGTCACCGCGGCGGCCAGCGCCGCCGGGTCCAGCCGGAGCGTGGCGGCGTCCGGGGCCACCGGGACCAGCGTGGCGCCCGACGCGCGGACACAGGCCTCGTAGGTCAGGTACATCGGCTCCGGCACCAGCACCTCGTCCCCCGCTTCGACGAGGCAGAGGGTGGCGTTGAACAGGCCGTTCTGCGCCCCGGCGCAGACGATGACGTTCTCCGGCTCCACCGGCAGGCCGGTGCGGCGGGCCACGTCGCGGGCCAGCGCGGCGCGCAGCTCCGGACGGCCGGGAATCGGGGTGTAGTGGGTGTCGCCGGCGTGAAGGGCGGCGATGGCGGCGTCGCGCACCGGGGCGGGCGTGTCGAAATCCGGGTCGCCGACGCTCAGCACGATCACGTCCTCGCCGCGCCCCTTGGCGGTCCAGGCGGCGAAATGGATGTCCCAGGCCGCGACGCGGTCGCCGCGGATGCGGTCGGTGAGGGAAGAGAAACGCATCGGCGGAGGCTCCCTGGCAGGCTTTCCCGTTGGCCGGACACGGGTCACGGCGCAAGCCCATCCATATGCCCCAGGGCAATGCCGGGGCACAACCGGGCGTTTGAGAAGCGACGGCGCAAGGCGGCCATTCATGCCCATTAGGACACCCTGATATGACTGACCGGCAATTGCAGCGCTGCGAAAGCGGGGCCTATGACGGACCTCAACGATAAAACGAGTGAATCGTCCGCCGAACAGTTGCCAAAGACAACAAACGTCCGAGGCAGCAAACGCCCGAGAACGTGCAAAGGATAACCATGTACCGCGATCGTATTCGCCTGAAGTCCCTGTGGGGTAAGGTGGTGACGCCGGAAGAGGCGGCCCTGCTGATCCGTGACGGCATGACCATCGGCATGAGCGGCTTCACCCGCGCCGGTGACGCCAAGGCGGTGCCGTTGGCGCTGGCCGAACGCGCCGCGACGGAGCGGCTGAAAGTCACGCTGATGACCGGCGCCTCGCTCGGCAACGACGTGGACCGCATCCTGACGGAGGCCGGAGTGCTGGCCCGCCGCCTGCCGTTCCAGGCCGACCCGGTGCTGCGCAAGGCGATCAACCGCGGCGAGGTGATGTTCGTCGACCAGCACCTGTCGGAAACGGTGGAGCTTCTGCGCTCCCGCCAGATGGGGCCGGTCGACGTGGCGGTGATCGAGGCCTGCGCGATCACCGAGACGGGCGGGATCGTCCCCACCACCTCCATCGGCAACTCCGCGACCTTCGCCATCCTGGCGGAGAAGATCATCGTCGAGCTGAACTTGACCCAGCCGCTCGACCTGGAGGGAATGCACGACGTCTACATCCCGACGCGCCGCCCCTTCCGCGAGCCGATCCCGGTGGTGACGGCGGAGAGCCGCGCCGGCCTGCCCTGCATCCCCATCGATCCGTCGAAGATCGCGGCCATCGTGGTGACCCGCAAGCAGGACAGCAGCGCCACCATCCTGCCACCGGACGGCGAGACCCGGGACATCGCCGGCCACCTGATCGAGTTCCTCGACCGCGAGGTGCGGCAGGGCCGGCTGGGTCGCTCGCTGAATCCGCTCCAGGCCGGCATCGGGACCATCGCCAACGCCGTGCTGCACGGCATGATCGACAGCCCGTTCCACGACCTGACCATGTACAGCGAGGTCCTGCAGGACAGCACCTTCGACCTGTTCGACGCCGGCAAGCTGACCTTCGCCTCGGGCTCCTCGATCACTCTGAGCGCCGGGAAATACGCCGAGGTTCTGCCGAAGATCGGCAGCTACAAGGGCCGGCTGCTGCTGCGCCCGCAGGAAATCTCCAACCACCCGGAGGTCATTCGGCGGCTGGGCGTGATCGGCATCAACACGGCGCTGGAGTGCGACATCTACGGCAACGTGAACTCGACCCACGTCAACGGCACGCAGATGATGAACGGCATCGGCGGCTCCGGCGACTTCGCCCGCAACGCCCACCTCGCCATCTTCGTCACCAAGTCGCTGGCGAAGGACGGCCGGATATCAAGCGTCGTGCCGATGGTCACCCACACCGACCACAACGAGCATGACGTGGATGTCCTGGTGACCGAGACCGGTCTGGCCGATCTGCGCGGCCTCGCCCCGCGCGAGCGGGCGGAGACGATCATCCGCAACTGCGTCCACCCCAGCTACCGCGAGCTGGCGCTGGATTATCACCGCCGGGCGCTGCAGCGCGGCGGCCACACGCCGCATCTGCTGGAGGAGGCCTTCTCCTGGCACCTGCGCTACCAGCAGACGGGCAGCATGCAGCCGGCCTGAGGTCCCGAAGCCCTCCCCTGCGCAGCGGGGGAGGGTTGGGTGGGGGGCCGTCGCAAGAGCCGTTTCGCCGGATCAGGGGCAGACGGCCTCGACGATCCGGCACACGTCCCCGGCGGTCCGCGGGGTGAAGCGGGCGAGCAGCCCGCCGCGCAGTTCGGGCACGATCAGCGACACCGGCTGTTCGGCGGGTACCGTCAGGTCATGGTCGAGGTCGCAGACGCTGACGTAATCCAGCCCGGTCATGGCGACCAGGAGCGATTGCCGCCCCCGCTCGTCGACGGCGTGGGCGATGGCCCGCCCGTTGGCGGCGGCGTAGGCGGCGGCCTGATCCCGGGTGTAGCGGGACACCGGCAGCACCCGCAGCGACGGGTGGCTGCGCAGGACCGTGGCGATGAGGGCGTTGAGGCCGCTGGACAGGCTCGGCATGGTTTCCAAAGGCTTCCGACTGTGGAGCGCCATGCTACCACGAATTCGGCCGTTGGGGGCGCCACCCCCGCGTGATGCGAAAATGGTCACGCGGGGGTCACGCTCGTGCAAAGGTGTCAGCCGGCGCGGACCCGTGCGATGAAGCCGTGGATCTCGTCGCGCAGCAGGTCGGAGTCGCGGGACAGGCTGTTCGCGGCGTCCAGCACCTCCGCGGCGGCCTCGCGCACGTCGGTGGCCGACTGGCTGACGCCACCGATGTTGCCCGAGACCAGCCGGGTGCCCTGGGCGGCCTGCTGGATGTTGCGGCCGATCTCGTGCGTGGCGGCGGTCTGCTCCTCCACGGCGGCGGCGATGGCCCCGGCGATGGCGTCCACGTCGGCGATGGTCCGGGCGATGTTGCGGATGGCCGTCACGGTGCCTTCGGTGATCGCCTGGATTTCGGTGATCTGGCTGGCGATCTCCTCGGTCGCCTGGGAGGTCTGGGTGGCCAGCGCCTTGACCTCGCCCGCCACGACGGCGAAGCCCTTGCCGGCCTCGCCGGCGCGCGCCGCCTCGATGGTGGCGTTCAGCGCCAGCAGGTTGGTCTGGCTGGCGATGTTCTGGATCAGGTTGACGACGTCGCCGATCTTCTGGGCGGCGCTGGCCAGCCGCTCGACCAACGCGTTGGTCCGTTCCCCTTCGGCCACGGCATCGCGGGCGACCGTCGCCGCACCGTTGACCTGACGGCCGATCTCCCCGATGGAGCTTCCCAGCTGCTCCGACGCCGCGGCGACCGTCGCGACGTTTGCCGACGCCTGCTCCGTCGCGGCGGCGACCGAGGAGGCCTGTTCCGTCGTCGTCTCGGCGGCACCGGTCATCGTCTGCGCGTTGCTCTGAAGCTGGCGGGCGGCCTGCGAGACGGCCTGGACCACGCCCTGCACGTTGGCGTCGAACTGGTCGGCCAAGGCCAGCATGGCGGACCGGCGATCGGCCTCCATCTGGCGCTTCTGCGCGTCGCTCTCCTCCTGGAGGCGGCGCATGTCCAGGCCGTTGCTCTTGAAGACCTGGAGCGCGCGGGCGAGCAGGCCGACCTCGTCCGTGCGTTCGGTGCCCTGGATGGCCACGGTCAGGTCGCCGGCGGCGATGGAGGTCATCTCCGACGTCAGGCGGTGCAGCGGACGCACCACGAAGAACAGCAGGATGGACCCGAGCAGGCCGAAGGCGAACAGCAGGCCGGCGCCCGCGACCGTGTAGAGCCGCGTCATGACCTGCTGGGAGAGCGCGGTGGCGCGCCGCTCGGCCTCCCGCGTCTCGGCCATGCTCTGCTCCACCCGCTCGCCCAGCGCCGCGGTCAGCTTTTGCCGGACCGGGCGGCCGACGTCGATGGACACGCGGATGGCGCCGTCGGTGTCGAAGCCGCGGGCCAGCTGCACGGTGGTCTGGGCGACGCGCTCATACTCCCCGACGATCGACTTGATGGCCTGGATGCTCTCGCGTTCCGCCGGGTCGTCGTAGGCCTCGGCCAGCGTGTCGATGGCGGACAGGGCCTTGGCGATGTTGGCCGTGAGCTGCGCGTTGGCGGCGTCGATGGCTTCGCGGGACGAGGCGACGATGGCGTTCGCCTCGGTGTCCATGGCGTCGCCGAGCGCCGACTGCACGGCGATGGTCGCGCCGAGCCGGTCGGCGACCAGCTCGGTGATGCGGGCGGTGGAGCTTGTCAGATCGGAGATCGCGCTCCGGGCGGTCCAGACGAGGCTGGCGATGACGATCAGCAGGACGAGAACCGGAACGAGAATCTTGTGCAATAATTTGCGGTTCGAAAACCAGCGGTGCAGCGGCATGTCCAGGGCTTTCCAGTAAATCGGGCTCGATCGGGGGGACGGCGCGGGCGGCGCCAGGAGCCGGGTCCATAAAAAATTCCCCCGCAGCCTTGCGGCATGCGGGGGGAGGTGAGACGTGCCGTCAGCCGGCCAGCCGGTCCCAGCAGCCGTCTAAGGCGGGGGACAGCTTGTGCTTCATGATGCGCTGGCTGGGGGTGCGCTCGAACTCCTCGACCACCGCGATGTAGCGCGGATTCTGATAGGGAGCGAGCTGTTTTCCAAGCCAGCCGGACAGCGACGGGATGTCCAGCGTCGCCCCGGCCTTCGGCTTCACGAACAGCTTGATGTCCTGCTCGCCCACGTCGGCGGCGACCCCGATGATGGCGCAGTCCTCGACGGAGGGGTGAGTGGCCGCGACATGCTCGACCTCCCAGGCCGAGACGTTTTCGCCCTTGCAGCGCACGCTGTCGGTCATCCGGCCGTGGAACAGCAGCGTCCCGCCCTCATCAAACGAACCGAGGTCGCCGGTGTGCAGAGCGCCGTCCTTGAGCGCGCGGGCCGTCGCCTCCGGGTTGCGGAAGTAACCGGCGAAGATGGCGCCGGGGCGATCGGTGCGGACGACGATCTCGCCCCGCTCGCCCTTCGACACCGGCGTGCCGGCGGCGTCCAGCAGCTCCACCGTGAACCAGGGCATCGGGCGGCCGACCGCGCCGACCACGCCTTCGTCGTTGCAGGTGGTGATGCTCGACGCCTCGGTCATGCCGTAGCATTCGCGGATCTGCACGCCGAACCGCTCCTCGAAGGGCGTCCAGGTCTCCTTGGGACAGCCGCCGCCCCAGGCGATGCGCACGGGGTGATCATGGTCGCGCGGGGAGACCGGCTGCTTCAGCAGGATTTGCAGGATGCCGCCCAGATAATGGATGTGGGTCGCCCCATACTCCCGCACCTGGTCCCAGAAGCGGCTGGCGCTGAAGCGGTCGACCATGGCAAGCGACACGCTGCGGATCAGCGGCATGACGATCATCTGGGCGCCGCCGATGTGGTACAGCGGCTCCCACACGAACAGGACGTTGCCGTCGCGGGCGGCGGAGACGCGGGCCACCGCCTCGCCGGCCAGCCGCATCATGCGGTGCGACACCAGCACGCCCTTGGGACGCCCGGTGGTGCCGGAGGTGTACATGATGGCGAAGGTGTCGTCGGGGGCGGGCGGCGCCTCCTCGAAGGCGGCGTCGGACTCCAGCAGGGACTCCAGCCGCAGCGTCGCCGCCGGGTCGCCCTGGACGATCAGCGGCGTGCCGGCGGGCACCGCACCCGTCTCGGCGATCACCGGCAGGAACTCGGCCTCGGCGATGATGGCGCCGGGCTCCGAATGCTCCAGGATGTAGCGCAGCCCCTCGCCGCGCTGCTGGGCGTTGATCGGCACCCAGACCAGCCCCGCCTTGGCGAGGCCGAACAGGGTGGAGAGCACCAGCGGGCTGTTGCGCAGCATGAGCGCCACGCGGTCGCCGGGCTTCAGCCCCAGCCGCCGCAGCTCCGCCGCCACGCCGTCGGACTGGCGGTCGAGCGTGGCGAAGCTCAGCGCCTCGCCGTTGAAGCGGGCGAACAGGCGGGCGCGTCCGGTCCGGGCCGCCTGCGTGAACAGGCGGACGAACCCTTCTTCGAAATCGGACATGATGCGTATCTCGAATGCGTTTGGTCGGTTGGTTACGGCCGAAAGGGGTTGCGGATCACCGCGCCGGACGGCGCAGCCATTCCGCCATCAGCAGCAGGGCCATCACGATCGCGAAGACCACGACAGACACGGCAGCCAGCGTCGGGTTCAACTGGAGGATCATGTCGTCCCACATCTGCTTCGGAAGCGTGGTCTTGACGCCGCCGCTGACGAAGATCGCCACCGTCAGTTCGTCGAAGGAGGTGATGAAGGCGAACAGGAACGCCGCCACCAGACCGCCGCGGATCAGAGGGACGGTGACCAGCATCAGCGTCTTGAAGCGGTTCGCTCCCAGCGTCGCCGCCGCTTGGTCCAGCCGCCAGTCGTGCCCCTTGACCACCGCGGAGATGGCGACGAAGGCGAAGGGCAGGGCCAGCACCGTGTGGCCGATGATCAGGCCGAGGTCGGTGGCGACCAGACCGATCTGGGCGAACAGGTAGAACAGCCCGACCGCGATGACGATGCGCGGCACGATCATCGGCGCCAGGAAGAAGGCGAAGATTGCCCCCCGCCAGCGCGAGGAGGAACGGGCGAGCGCCAGCGCGGCCAGACCGGCGACCAGCGTCGCCAGGATCGCCGTGGCGAAGGCCACCGCGAAGGAGCGGATCGTCGCCGACACCCAGAGGTCGGAGTTGAAGTAGACGCGGAACCACTCCAGCCCGTAGCCCGGCGGCGGGAAATCGAGGAAGGGGGAGGTGGTGAAGGCGATGGGGACGACGACCAGCGCCGGGGCGACCAGGAAGACGATCACCGCCGCGGAATAGAGCGGCAGCAGCCGGTCCATCATCTTCGGCCCCAGCGCCCGCCCGAGCGGGGCGCCCAGCGCCGTCGACGCCTTGGCGAGCGCCGACAGGATTTTCATCCCGGCGCTGCGCAGGTGGCCCTGACCGGCTCCGGTCCGCCCGGAACTCTCTCCCGACAGCGACGAGAGGCCGAACAGCCGGTCGTAGACCCAGCAGGTGACCAGTGCTGCGACCAGCATGAAGGTGGCCAGCGCACCGGCGAAGGCCCAGTTCAGCATCTCCTGGATCTGGGTGATGATGAGCTGCGCCAGCATGGTCTGCTGCGGTCCGCCGAGCAGCGCCGGCACGATGAAGAAGCCCAGCGAGGAGATGAAGGTCAGCAGCCCGGCCGCCGCCACGCCGGGCAGCGACAGCTGGAAATAGACCAGCCAGAAGGCGTTGGCCGGCGGCGCGCCCAGTGTTTCCGCCGCCTGGACCAGCCGGCGGTCGATGGTGGTCATCACCGGCAGCATGGTCAGCACGGCCAGCGGCAGCATGGCGTGGACCATGCCGGCCATCACGCCGAATTCGTTGTGAAGCAGCGGCAGGGGGGACATCCCCGTGCCGGAGAGAATCTGGTTGATGACGCCGGCGCGCCCCAGGATGACCATCCAGGCGAAGGTCTTGACCAGATAGCTGGTCCAGAAGGGCACCATCACCGCCAGGATCGCCAGCCCGCGCTGGCGCTCCGGCAGCTGCGCCAGCCAGTAGGCCAGCGGATAGCCGAACAGGAGCGACAGCAGGGCAGTCAGCCCGGCGATGCGGAAGGTGCTCATCAGGACGCGGAAATAGACGTCCGTGGCGACGATGCGGGCGTAATGGTCGCCGGTCCAGGCCGAGGTCTCCAGGTCCTGGACGCTGAGGCCGAGCAACCGCAGCACCGGGAACAGGAAGAAGATGGCCAGGAAGGCGAGGCCGGGGGCGGCCAGCCACAGCGGGCCGAAGCGCAGCCGCCGCCGCGCCGCGGCGAAGGCGCCGTCATGATTCAGGGTGGCGGCGCTCATGACACCAGCACCCCGGCGTCGGCGCGCCAGCGCACCGCGACCACCTCGCCCAGCCGCGGCGGGGCGGTGCCGCGGCGCAGGCGGACGGTGATCGTCTCCTCGCCGCCCAGCGACACCAGCACCCGGGTCTCGGACCCGGCATAGACGGTGTCCACGACCTCGCCCCGCACCTCGTTGTCGCCGTCGCCGTCGATGTCGAGCTGCTCGGGACGGACGACCAGCGCGCCGTCCGGACGGTCCGGCGTGTCGGCGGACAGGCGGAAGCTGCCGTTGCCGGTGACCAGCATGGGCGCCCCGCTGCCGTCGCGCCGGACTTGGCCGCGGAAGATGTTCGACACGCCGATGAAGTCCGCTGCAAACGCGGTTTTCGGGCGGGCATAGATGTCGTGCGGGGTGCCGAGCTGCTCGATCCGGGCGTGGTTCATCAGGCAGATGCGGTCGGACATGGCCAGGGCTTCCTCCTGGTCATGGGTGACGTAGATGATCGTCGCGCCCGTCTCGCGGTGCAGGCGCTTGATCTCGTACTGCATGTGCTCGCGCAGCTTCTTGTCGAGCGCCCCCAGCGGCTCGTCCATCAAAATGACCGAGGGCTGGTAGACGAAGCAGCGTGCCAGGGCGACGCGCTGCTGCTGCCCGCCGGACAGCTCCTTGGGGAAGCGCCCGGCGAGATGGCCCAGATGGACCATCTCCAGAGCCTCCTTCACGCGCCGCGTCAGGTCCGCCGGGGCGACGCCGCGCATGCGCAGGGGAAAGCCGATGTTCTCCGCCACCGTCAGGTGGGGGAACAGAGCGTAATGCTGGAAGACGAGGCCGATGTCCCGCTTGTGCACGGGCGTCCGGGTCTCGTCCTGCCCATCGATCAGGATGCGCCCGCCGCTCGGCTCCACCAGCCCGCAGATCATCTGCAAAAGCGTGGTCTTGCCGGACCCCGACGGGCCGAGCAGCGTCAGGAACTCGCCCGCCGGGACTTCCAGGCGGGTGGGCTCCAGCGCCGTGATGGCGCCGTACCGTTTGGTCAGGCCGTCGACCAGCAGCTTCGGCGTGGCGGCGGCTCCGGCCTGGACCGGCGCTGTCCGCGCCTGTGCGAGCGGTGAGAGCATGGCGGCGGGTCTCCTTTCCGACAGGCGGGCTTAGCCGAGGATCCAGGCGTTGAAGCGCTCGTTCATCTTCGACCGGTTGGCGCCCCACCAATCTTCCTTGGCGATGGTCATCACCTTCAGATTGTCTTCGAAGGTCGGCAGCGCCGAGGCGCGCTCCTTCGGGATGCTCTTGTAGGCGTCGAGGTTGGTCGGGCCGTAGGCCAGCACCTCGGTGAAGACGGCCTGACGGGACGGATCGGCGCAGAATTTGATGAACTGGCGGGCGGCGTCGGCGCGCGGGTTGCCGCGCGGGATGCCCCAGCCCTCGATCGAGTAGAGCCCCTGGTTCCAGCTGATCTTCACCGGGGCGCCGCCGTCGATCACCGCCTGGGCGCGGGCGTTCCACAGAGCGATCATGTCGACTTCGCCGCTCTGGATGAGCTGGCTGGACTGGGCGCCGCCGGTCCACCACACGGCGACGTGCGGCTTGATGCGGTCGAGCGCCTTGAAGGCGCGGTCGACGTCGAGCGGGTAGAGCTGGTCGAGCGGCACACCGTCGGCGAGCAGCGCCTGCTCCAGCGTGTCGATCGGGTTCTTGCGCAGCGAGCGGCGGCCCGGGAACTTCTCGACGTTCCAGAAATCGGCCCAGCTCTGCGGGGCGTTGGAGGCGAATTTGTCGGCGCGGTAGCCGAGGATGGTCGAATAGACGTCGGTGCCCATCCAATGGCTGGTCAGCGAGTCCGGCATCAGGCCGGGCGCGTCCGCGGTGGTGAAGTTCAGCGGCTCCAGCAGGTTCTGCTTCATCAGGATGTCGCGCGCCGACAGGGTCAGCGTGCAGACGTCCCAGGTGTAGGACTTGGTCTCGACGATGGCCTTGAACTGGGCGGTCGGCTCCGCCTCGCGGGCGACGTTGACGACCTTGATACCGGTGGCCTTCTCGAACGGGTCGTAGAAGGCCTTGCGGAAGGCCGGGCTGTAGGGGCCGCCCGGGTCGGCGACGGTGATCTGCGTGGCGGCGAAAGCCGGACGCAGCAGCCCGGCGGGCAGGGTGGCGCCCAGCGCGACGCCGGCGGCTCCCTTCATCAGGCTGCGGCGGCCCATGGAGAAGCCGGAGGTCTTGCTCATGTGAAACTCCCTGTTCTGTGCGGCCGGGGCGTCTCTGTTGCCCCGGTGGATGAGCGCCGCCGTGGCGGCGCGGGTGGGCGGATCGTTGCGCCCTTGGACCAAGTGTCTGCGTTACGTGCGCTTTGCGGCGCGCTTGGCGAGGAACTCCTCCATCATCCGGGCCGGTTCGCCGGACGCGTAGGCCTCGCGCTGGATGCGCACGCCGGCGGCCAGCGCGTCGCGGAAGCCGGCCTCGGTCATCTCACGGAACCGCTGCTTGTCCAGACGCATGGCGACCGGCGGCTTGGCGGCCAGTTCCTCGGCCAGAGCCAGCGATTCGG